>JBBDOX010000014.1:0-60583 GCA_040876835.1 Candidatus Anderseniibacteriota bacterium
CAGTTTTAAAGTTTAAAGGCGGCTAAAAGTGTGCAGTTTTAATTTTTAAGTGACACGACATGTGTCATAATTGACATTAAGGTACCATTACCGTATATTCAATCGCCAATTAGCTTTCATACCATATATATTAAAGACACGATATGGAATTTGTTAAGGAATTAAAGAAGCTGGGATTGAAGGATAAGGAAGCTGCTGTGTATTTAGCGTGTTTAGAATTAGGCCCTTCCCCGGTTCAGCAGGTGTCCAGGAAGGCGCGGGTCGTGAGAGCAACGACATATGTGATACTTGAATCCCTCATGCAGATGGGGCTAGTTACGAAGTTTAAAGAGGGTAAGAAAACCCTCTTTTCTGCCGAACCACCCAGACAGTTGACGCGTCTTCTTGAGAAGCAGAAAAAAGAGCTCGAAGAGAAGGAATACCAGCTGGATGAGGTGCTACCGGAACTACAGGTAATTATGAAAACGGCAGGTGACCGGCCCTCGGTGCGGTATTTTGAAGGTAAGGAGGGTCTTCATGCTATTCGACAGGAGATTGTGATGTATTCTCAAGCTGGAGATACGGTATATAATTTCACGCCCTATGATCATTTGTTAGCTATATTTCCGGAAGATGAACCGGTGTATTTGCGTCAGCGTGTTGCGAAAGGCGTTAATTCAAAAACTTTAATTACGACTAAATCCGAAAAACTTAAACAAGAAATGTTTACTGAGGCTAAACACGAAAGAAGCGAACGCCGCTTTATTTCGCCAGAAATGTTCCCAAGTACAAGTGGAATGACGATTTACAGGAACCGCATTGCTATCGGAACGTTTAGCGGAAAGTTGATGGGAGTAGTGATCGAAAGTGATCCCATGTCAGACATGATGAAGAGGATGTTTGAGATTGCCTGGATCGGGGCAGGAATTTTAGAAGACAACAAAGGAAAAAATTAGAGTTATCTTGACTTTTTGAGCGTAAGTACTTAAAGTGATGTTTGCACGTGGGGGTCACGTGTGGCGTAAGCCTTCAGTTTTGACCTCTTGAAAAGGAGGTGTGCAATGGGGCTCGATCCCATGCGGAGCTGAAGCTGTCCACCTGGGTTTGGTTCCGGAAGGAATCGGTCATGCCGATCAGGAAGTTATGCGGCAAAGGTGCGGCCGACGCCCTGACTCATTAAGTGGATAGTTCGCTATCCGATGAGAAGGGGCTCGGCCAAACCGCACCACTTGACCTGTCCAGGCGCAATCGTTCATTGATCTTTGAAACAAAAGGGTACAATTGATACCCAGGTGGGCAGCGAAAGCTGTCCTGAGCCCGCAAGCGCGTCTCGCTTCACGACTCTTCATCTAAGGTCGACCCACGAGGTCAGACCGCCCTTTATCGGGAAGCGTGAACGAGCTTCGGGCTCAAATACACTCTCCGTCTTACGACGGACCTTAAGGCCTGCTACGCAGAGCGCAATTTGATCACCGGATCACTTTGTATGCTCACGTACAGGCCTTACTTCTTTTTTGACATTTCTGTTCGTGTTCAATACTGTTAAAGGTCCTTCGGGTATCTTCTGTATGCCCCCGCCCGTCTTAAGGTTACGAGCTTGGAGCCAACCCCTCCTATGCTTCAAGCTTTCACTGACCTAAAGTGGGTGGGGTTATGCAGAAGAAAGGCGGCTCCTACGAGAGCCGCTTTCTTGTAGAAAGAATCACGTCTATCATGCAGATATGAATAAAGTTGTATTTGTAGGCTTGGGAAATCCCGGTAAAAAGTTTGAGCACACTCGCCACAACGTTGGCATTGATATTCTGCGTGTGTGGGTGGAGATGATGAAAGGGCGAGGCGCGACTGTAAGTAACTGGAAAGAAGAACAAGCATTCAATGCTGAGATTGCAGAAGTTGCTCTACCTCCTGTTCAAGTTGAGTGTATATTCCCCCTGACCTTTATGAATGATGCCGGACGGGCCGTAGGAGCACATGCCGCATTTTACAACATCACTCCTCAGAATATACTGATCATTCATGACGATCTGGAACTGCCTTTGGGAGAAGTGAGTATTAAGGAAGAGGGGAGTGCCCATGGACACAACGGCGTGCGTTCTATTCACCAACAACTTAGCACGGATAAGATACGTCGATTACGAATTGGCATTGGGCGTCCTCTAGCTCAGGTGCCCGTTGAGGAGTACGTGCTTCAGCAATTCACTACTGAAGAGCAGCCGGGCATTACACAAAGTATTCATCAGGCAGCCTTGCTCCTGGAGGAGCAAGCAAAGATACTAGCCCTTTAGCCGGAGTTTATTCCCCTGCCGCGTCTTGTCCCAGGATAATCAGGATATCGGCGGAGGTTTCTTTTTCGCCATCAGGAAGCGTGCTGCCAGCTGAGGCTTCTAGGGACTCAGCAATCTTTTGTCCGGCATCGGCCTGAGTAGTTTGCAGTACATACACAGTTGTTTCCTGTTGCGTCTGATCACTGGCATTGCCGATGGCTAGAACTTCATACCCGTCTTCGGTAAGTTTGTCTGAGGTTTTTTGAGCAAGCCCGGGGACTTTGGTGCCATTACGAATCTCTACTTTCGCGGTGGGCAACTTCTTTTCTTCAGCTGCCTGAGTAGAAGATGGTTCCTCGGTAGTTTCAGACGCTGGCTGGCTTGTAGGCTGAATACGCTTGCTGACATCATCCGAGAAGATGTTGGCAGCGATAGATTGAATTTCGGAAAAGTCTCCAGTGCGAGTGCGCAGAACAGAGGCAGGTGTGCTGCCAAGGACCTCAGTTCCACCTACAAGTACTCCATTAGGACCGGTGGTTAGAACAACGGAATGAACATTTTGAGAGTCTAGCTGGCGAGCAAGTTCAAAGAATCGTTTCATTTCCCATATCTGCAGATCAGTGCGAATATTGTCGGATAAGGCATTCAAAATATCGTTAACGGCGCGGAAATCAAATGCGGTGTTTACTGAGAATACTTTTTCTCGCATTGCCAATAGTACTTGCTGTTGACGGGCAGCGCGTCTAAAGTCGCCGCCTTCCGGCCCTTCCACATATCGAGCACGCACATAAGCAAGAGCTCGTTCACCATTCATTTTCTCAGTGCCAGCCGGGAAGGCGATTTTGTGCCAATAATCCTCAAAGGAGTTATCGATAGTAATTGTTACACCGCCAACAGTATCGACGATAGATTTAAAGGCATCGAAATCAATACGGGTGTAATAATGAATGGGTAACCCAGTGATGCTCTCCACACTTTGACGTAAAACTTCTGGTCCTTGCCCTGATTTCTTACTTTCACCATACGCATGAACAGCATTTATTTTGGAATAATATTGTTCGCCGGGAACCTGAACGTAGAGGTCGCGGGGAATTGATAGAAGAGCGACAGCATTTGTTTCGGGTCGAATACTAGCAATCATAATTGTATCGGCCAGATTTTCGCCGGAATGCCCCTCACCACCCACAGCCATCAACAGTATATTGATGCGACCATCCTGTTCTCCTGCTAGAAATTCTCCCGAGCTGAAGAGAAGGTCCTTGAGTTGACCTAAAAGAGACTGTTCGGCAGTGCTGATTCGGTTCCCGGCAGCCAAGATTTTGTATCCAAATATTCCTCCACTGAGTACAACTGCCAGAAAGACTAATAGGGCAATTTTTCTTCCCCAATGGTGGGAGCGCTGAATGCCAGCCCGGGCCTTTTTTGGCCGTACCGTTCGTCGTCCAGAAGGGCTTACGGGGCGTGCGGAACGCTCCGCAGGGGCAACATGCGGCTGGGCGGGATCAAGGTGATAGCGACGGCGAACTTCTCGCAAGACGTTTTTTTCAGGAGAAGAGTTAGAGGGCGTATTTTTCATATAATTAAAACAGTTATCCCTGTGTACTGCAGGGCTCCTTTGCCGTCAAAAGCATATGGGCGGTAGTATACCTCCAATTGAAAATGGTTGCTAATATATTGGCGACTTCCTACAATGCATACGTATGACTCCTGATGAAACACATAACCCCTCTGCCGGAAAGGCGATCGGACGATTCTTTTGGGAACTAATTAAGGCCTTTTTAATCGCGGTAGTTATCATTGTTCCTATCCGGTATTTCCTAGTGCAGCCGTTTTTTGTGCGAGGAGCATCGATGGAGCCGAACTTTGAAGACGGGGAGTATTTGATCATTGATCAGCTATCCTATCGTTTTCGAGAACCGCGTCGGGGAGAAGTGGTAGTGTTCCGGTATCCACGACAGCCCTCTCAGTTTTTTATTAAGAGAATTATTGGTTTGCCCGGAGAGCGGGTGCAAATCTCTGATGGCACGGTTGTGATTTACAATGACAGGCATCAACAGGGAGTGGTGCTCGATGAATCAACATATCTGGAGCCCACTGTACGGACAGGTGGTCAGGTAGATCTTCAGTTAGGCACTGAGGAATATTTTGTTCTGGGTGATAATCGCCCGGCAAGTTCCGATTCTCGCTCCTGGGGAGAGCTAGGTGCAGACAGCATTGTTGGTCGCACCTGGATCCGGGCCTACCCGTTTGATCAATTCGACATTTTTCAGGTTGATGTGCCTGGATTTATAGCTATTCCACAGTCCAATGTTCAAGAAGGAGTGCTCTAGTATCGGATGAATCCGGGACGCAGTCGTAAGAAGAAAATGGGTTTCTATTTGATTTTCTGGGTCAAAGTGCTATATGGTGGGACGTATTATGCCAGATAAAGAAACAACAAAAAAAGGTCCAACTGTTAGTTTTCCACTTAGCAGTCCTCGCGGCACCCAGGATATCCTGCCTCAGGAACAGAAGTACTGGGAGTATGTTACAGAAACCGCTGAGCTCTTTTTGCGCGGATGGCACTTTCAGCCGATTGAACTTCCTATCTTTGAGGAGCTGGCGTTGTTTCAGCGGGCTGTCGGCGGCGATACGGACATTGTTCAAAAAGAGATGTTTGAGCTTAAAGTACGTGGCAAAGGAGCTCACTACGCTCTCCGACCAGAAGGAACAGCTTCGATGGTGCGGGCCTATATTGAGCATGGGATGAGGAGCTGGCCGCGGCCGGTAAAGGTATTTACAATCGGACCATTCTTCCGTTATGAACGTCCTCAGGCTGGCCGACTGCGACAATTTCATCAGGTTGATATGGAAGTCTTTGGTTCAGCCGCCCCGATCACTGATGTTGAAGTAATTTATATTCTTCACCTGCTGTTCCGTCAGCTGGGATTGGAGGATTATGTTGTGCACTTGAATACACTAGGTGTGCCGAAGGAGCGCAAGGAATATATTAAGCTGCTCAAGGATCACTATCGACGTAACAAAACTAAGATGTGCCGTGACTGTAAAGTGCGACTGACAACCAACCCATTGCGTCTGCTGGATTGTAAGGAAGAAAAGTGTCAGCAGCTGGCCAATACTGCTCCTCGTCTGCTGGATCACATTTCTGAAGAGTCAAAGAAGCATTTTGATTATGTAATGAACACTCTTGAACAGCTGCAGGTACCGTTTCAGGTTACGCCGGGATTGGTGCGAGGACTTGATTACTACACGCATACGGTCTTTGAATTTGTACCTAAGGTGGTTGACGGACAGGCCCATGCGACCTTCGCCTCGGGTGGAAGATACGACTTGCTGGTGAAGGAGCTAGGCGGTCGTGAAACATCAGCAGTGGGAGCGGCGATTGGTATAGAGCGGGTAGTGGAGAGAATCAAGGAGGAAGGAATTGAACTTACTGTTACCGACCAGCCCCGGATCTATATCGCTCAGTTGGGTGATCAGGCTAAGGTTGTGGCATTGCAAATCATGAAAGAGCTGCGGGAAGCAGATATTCCTTTTGCTGAAAGTATTGATCGTGACGGAATGCAGGCTCAGCTTAAGATGGCCGACCGGCTCAAGGTGGACTGGGCTCTTATTCTGGGACAGAAAGAAGTTATCGACAGCACCGTGATTTTGCGAAACATGGAGAGTGGGATGCAGGAAGTTGTTGATCGGGAAAAACTGGTATCTGAACTCCAGCGTCGCCTAAATCTCATTTAGCGTGATTCTTGCTGTACTGGCCGAACCGGCAGTACAATACAGGAGTGACTGAAGGATCAACTATTTTTTCGCAAATTATTGACGGCACAACTCCGGCTGACATCGTTTACGATGGAGGTGACACGTTATTTTTTCGCGACATCGCTCCCAAGGCGCCGGTACATATCGTGGCGATTACTAAAAAGGCAATTTCATCTCTGCAGGATATGACTGAGGAAGATACAGTGTTGTTGGGAAAGCTCATGCACGATATTACAACCGTCGCTGACGCGCAAGGGTTAAAAGAGGGTGGATACAGAGTTATTACAAATGTGGGTAATGATGCCGGACAAGAAGTAAAGCATTTACATTTTCATATTCTGGGTGGTGAGCCGCTCGGACCGCTACGATGTCAGTAATATCCTTTGTACAGCGCGCAGTTATATTTATTCTACTTTTTTCTCCAGTATCAACTTGGGCTCAGACACCACTTGTTCCCTGCAGCGGGTTAGATTGTAAGGTGAGCCATATTTTCGATCTCTTAGTTAATATCTATAACTATTTACTTGCTTTGGCCGCTTTAGTGGCAATGCTAATGCTTGTCTGGGGCGGAATACAAATGCTGATATTCTATTTTGACGAAAGCCCCGTGACTGCGCTGGAAGGAGCGAAGAACACCATTCGAAGAGCTATTTTTGGGCTCGTTATCATTCTGATGGCATATTTGATTGTAAATACGATTTTGGGCGCCCTGGGCCTAAGTGATGCAACTATTACTAATATCTTCAGCAAAGGGCAGTTCTAAAGCATACAAGCATCCTTGACCACACAGGCGAGGTGTGGCAAGTTATTGACTAGGTACTGGGACGTGGTTCTTCTGGGGTCTGAGATGTTTAGCAGGTACGCCGCAGTATCGGATTATCCGTCATTTATTTTCAAAGGGAGGTGATTTTGGTTTGTTCCTCTTTTTAAAGAGGAAAAACCACACAATATGGTAGAAGTACGTAAGCGCGATAACGAAACGAGCGACAGTCTCATTCGTCGTTTTTCACGTAAGGTTCAGCAAAGCGGAGTGTTGCTGCAGGCTCGTAAGGTGCAGTACTACCAACGCAAAAAGAGCAAGCGAAAAGTTCGCGAAGAAGCGCAGCGCCGCGGCGAGCTTCAGGCAGAACGGGATCGCTTGATTAAGCTTGGTGAAATTGATGAATTCACATATCCTGGTCGCCCACCTAAGCGACGCTAATAATCCCGGGAAGTAGCAACAAACAGCTGACGAGTATAAGTGCGTCAGCTGTTTTGTATGTTTTTTCATTTTTGGCTAAGTACCTTATAATATAAAAGACGTTAACCAAGTAACTAACCTATGGCCGTACCCCCTCCTAATCTTCCGTTGTCAGCTGACGACTCTTCAGATCCTATGCAAGCACTTCCAGGAGGAGCCGAAGGCTCCATGCCTCGAGCTGCCGATAGTGCTTCCGGGCCAGCAACCCCTATTGGAACTCCCCCAGGGGGAGGACAGGACATTCCCGATCCTTTTGCAGCTCCACCCTCAATGAATCCGACTGCAATGAATCAGTCCCCAGCAGCAGGATCCGGATTTTCTCCACCTATGCCTCCAGTTGAAACAGAAGCTTCCCCTATTGCTCCTCCAGTTTTTCAAAAACCTACTCCGCGCGGCAAGAGTAAGCGCTGGCTTGTGTTAATCGTAGGTGGATTGATTGTAGTAGCGCTCTTGGTGGCAATGGGAGTAGTAGCAGCACGGATACTGCTGCCAAAAGACTCTGATCCGGAACCTTCAGCTACAACCGCCCCATCTGAAAGTGATGGAGTTCCTGCTGGTGTCCCAACAAGCACGCCCCTTCCCGGTGGTGGTGCGGAGCAAACAATTGCGGATCCTGATGGTGATGGTCTGACAAATGCTGAAGAGGAGTTTTATGGGACAGACCCCCAGAAGATTGACACAGACGGTGATGGCTTTGGGGATGGAGAAGAAGTTCGCGCCGGATTTGATCCTCTGGACCCTACGGGTAAGCTAGATTCTGATAACGATGGGTTTTCTGACCCTGATGAACGAGAGTTTGGTAGTGATCCCTTTAACCCGGATACAGATGGCGATGGATTTAGCGATGGAGAAGAAATCCAGAATGGATTCAACCCTCTGATTCCCTCCCCAGGCGACAAGCTGTAATTGGAGTTGTCTCTACATAAGTGGATATGCCAGTCACATTGCAGGGTGAGCTCCCTTTATCAAAGGAGGCAGTTGAACGTTTATGGCAGGCGGTTGTCGATCTGCGATCGATCCAGGATGACTTAGTAGCAGTAGCCTCCGTTAGTGAAGAAGAGATCCGTGCGCTCAATGCTAAGTATCGTGACAACGACAAAAGCACGAATGTACTGACGTTTTCTTATGGCGAAGGTGAGCATGATGTAGTTATAAGTTTAGGCGTGGCTCGGCGTGAAGCCCAGGAGCGTAAGACTGCTCTGGAGGACTATGTAGCTCTCCTACTAGTCCATGCTTTTCTACACGCAGCGGGATTGGATCATGAGCAGTCAGATACAACAGCTAGGGAAATGAATGAAGCAGAACAGCAAGCGCTGCAAAAGGCTGGATTTGCATCGCTATCATTGTAGAAAATTTGCTATACTGATCGTTATGAAAGAGTGGCACAAGAGTGGATCGTTTGGAGAAGCTTTACGTTATGCGTGGTCAGGATTTTCTTATGTGATGCGTTCCGAGCCTAATATTCGCCGCCACTTATATGCGGGACTGCTGGCATTTATTCTTGCCTTCATATTACGGGTGCCAGTGTCACATCTTCTGGTGTTGATTGTAATCTCTGCAATGGTGTTAGCTTTGGAATTACTTAACACAGCTTTGGAGTTGTTACAGGATTTTGTTCACCCGGAGTACCACGTATCAATTAAGTTAACGAAGGATATCACTGCAGCTGCTGTATTGGTTGTTGGGGCCGCAGCCTTGCTTGTCGGAGTAATCATTTTCATCCCGCCCATTATTGCCTTGTTGGCAGGGGGAGCTTAGTTGTACAATTCATGAGTATGGCAAAAGCACAGCATATTACCGGTATTGATATTGGCTCAACAACAACACGTGTAATTATTGGTCAGCATGATCATGAAACCGGACATCTTTCTATTGTTGGTCTAGGAGAAGCTCCTACCCTGGGAGTCCAGAAAGGCGTTATCTCTGATGTAGATGAGGCAGTCAGTTCCTTAACGCGGGCACTTGATGCGGCGGAGCGGATGGCGGGGGCTCCTGTTGAGCATGCTTATGTGAGCATTAACGGATCTCATATCGAATCTCAGAACTCTCGAGGTGTTATTGCGGTCAGTCGGGCGGATGGCGAAATTACACCGGATGATGTTGACCGGGTAGTGAATGCAGCGCAGGCGATCTCTCTACCTGCCAACCGTGAAATTCTCCATGTTCTTCCTCAGAACTATGTAGTGGATGGTCAGGAGCATATTCACGATCCTGTAGGAATGACGGGAGTTCGCCTAGAGGTAGAAGCCCATGTTATTGAGGGATCTGCGCCCTTTATTAAGAACCTTACCAAGGTAGTGAACCAGGCTGGTGTTCATATTGAGGACTTTGTGTTTGCTCCCTTGGCCGCTGCAACGGCGGTATTGGATAAGCGACAAAAGGAACTTGGCGTTGTTCTGGTTGACCTAGGAGGCGGGACAACGAGTCTGGCTATTTTTGAAGAAAAAATGCTTTTGCACACAGCAGTCTTACCGGTGGGGGCATCGCATATCACAAACGATATTGCGATCGGGCTTCGAACTTCTATCGATGTCGCTGAGGCTCTCAAGATGGAGCATGGCACAGCGTTACCAGAAGAAGTGAAAGCAAATGAGGATATTACGATTGAGGCTGAAGGTAACGAACAAGAATCTGTCTCACGTAAAGAGGTAGCGAACATTATCAGTGCTCGTTTGGAAGAGCTGTTCTCTTTTATTGATAAGGAATTAAAGAATATCGGACGCTCTGGCTTATTGCCGGCTGGTGTTGTGCTTACGGGCGCAGGAGCGCACATGCCGGGGATAATAGAGGTTGCTAAGAAGCGCCTGCGATTACCCGTACGGATTGGAATACCCCACAAAGAAGTGGTTGGTGTTGTGGGCAATGTCCAAGATTCCTCCTACGCTACTGGGGTTGGAATGCTGCTGTGGGCAGAGGAGCAGGATCGTTCCAGCTCTCCCCGAGCTAAACTTTCAGTGCCGAATATTGGTAACAGTGTTCAAAAGGTTCGTGATTGGATGAAGACGTTCCTGCCATAGAGATACAATTCTTTAGCTACTTTCAGCTGTATTCGATCCACTTCCAGGTGGGTTTTATTAACTCTCCGTCTTTGCTGTACACTAAGTGTGTACGGAATGAACACCATGAGTGGTTGACATTCCTGATTGTGTTCGTACGCTTAAGTACAGTTGATCTATTTCCTTATCTACCTAAGTATGCCCTTGAAGAAACCTACGATTGAGAATGTCGCTAACATCAAAGTAATTGGTGTGGGTGGTGGAGGAAACGCTGCGCTTAATCGCATGGTGGAAGCACGGATTAAGGGAGTGGAGTTTATTGCTATTAATACTGATGCGCAGGCCCTTCATTATTCAGGTGCTCCGACGAAGCTCCACATTGGTCAGGTAGCAACACGTGGTTTGGGTGCGGGTATGAATCCATCTGTTGGACAGGCTGCGGCCGAGGAGAACAGAGAAGATATTCACGAGCTTCTTAAAGGAGCGGACATGGTGTTCACAACGTGCGGCCTGGGTGGTGGTACCGGCACCGGCGCTCTGCCGGTTATTTCCGAGATTGCTAAAGAGACTGGCGCTTTAACGGTAGCAGTTGTTACAAAACCATTTTCATTTGAAGGACAGCAGCGCATGACACTTGCTGAGGAAGGGTTGGCAGAGCTGCGAGATAGAGTGGATGCAGCTGTGGTCATCCCGAACGATCGTCTGCTCCAGATTATTGATAAGAAGACGAGTTTGGTAGATGCCTTCCGGGTGGTGGATGATGTCTTACGGCAGGGCGTACAGGGTATTTCTGATTTAATTACGCATCACGGAATGGTAAACGTGGACTTTGCAGATATTCGGGCGATTATGAATAACGCTGGCTCAGCCCTGATGGGTATCGGGCGAGCAACTGGAGAGAATCGAGCAGTAGAGGCGGCGAGGGCGGCAATTGAGAGTCCGATGCTTGATGTGACGATCGATGGCGCTAAGGGAGTAGTCTTTAATATTACTGCTGGGCCTGATTTGCGAATGCATGAAGTTGAAGAGGCGGCTCGAGCAATTACAGAACATGCTGATCCAAACGCTAAGGTAATCTTTGGGGCCGTTATGGATGCCGATCAAGTTGAAGAGGGCGAGATAAAGATTACGGTAGTGGCTACTGGTTTTGATAAAGCTGAGGCAGTTGTAAGTCAAAAACAGCGCTACAGCGGTTCTTTGCAATTTCCTCAGCAACAAGAGGTGCGTCCTCTGGGAGTGTTTGGGCAGCCTCACCCCGGCTATGTTTCTGAACAACAACCGCAGCCTGCTCGACCCGCTGCGAGTCCATACAGAGTTTCTGCGCCTAAGCAGGAAGCCCCTCGTCCTTCATACGCTTCGCAGGCGGAAGAGGATGAGGACCTGGAGGTACCAACATTTATTCGTCGAAAAATGCGCGAGCGGCGAGAATCTCGCTCTGACAGAGAAGAATAGCAATTCTCCACATTCCGCCACAATTGGTGGAATGTTCGTTACTATACATACATGAAAGCAGTTCTGGTTTTATTTGCTAGCTTCTGGCTTGTCGGTATTGGGGGAGGAGTATTTTTTGATTCCGGACTGTTTGTTTTAATCGTAAGTATATGTGCAGTTATTGTGGCCTCCTGGTATCGTTGGCGGATTCCCGTATTGAGTGCAGCGATACTACTGGCCGCCTTAGGGTATCTATGGGGCAATACTGCCTTTGCCTCGTTATCTCAACCGTGTGCTTTAGGTAGTCCATTTGAAGGGAAGATTGCATCCGTATATCGTCGTCAGGCATCTCAGGCTCAGTACATTGTATACAGCAGTGGGTGCATGGCGTTAGTGCGGACAAGTAGATTTCCGGAGTACCACGCTGGCAATGATATTCGCGTAGAGGGTAAAGTCCAGCCGGTGCAGGATATCCCGGCGGAGTATGAAGGATATGCACATTACCTGGCTCGACAGGGAGTTAACGCTACGGTCTTATATCCTCAGATAACGGTGCTGGCAGATTCACAAACTTTTTTAGGGCGATTGCGCAGCAAACTGGAACACCAAGTTATTTCTATCTTTCGAGTACCGGAGGCCGGCGTAATCGCCGCGATGCTGTTAGGACAACGAGGAGATATATCTGAAGAATTAACGGAACAGTTTCAGCGAAGTGGAATTTCACATATTTTGGCGATCTCCGGATTGCATATTTCGCTCTTTGCGGGTGCACTGCTCGTTTTGACTTATATCCTACCAGTATCTCGTTCAGGACGATTTGTACTAGTGGGTGGAATTCTCTGGGCATATGTTGTCCTTGTTGGCGCGCCTCCTTCAGCTATCCGAGCCGGAATCTTCTGGAGCGTGGCTCTCTTGGCCCTGGCCACTCACCGACTCGTTAGTCTGCCGACCTTTCTGGTTGTTGCTGTTGTAGGGTTGGTATCTTTCCAGCCGGCTATGATACAGGATGTAGGATTTCAACTATCTGTTAGTGCAGTTATGGGTATAGGAGCAATGTTATTTATTGTAAGTCCCTGGCAGCAGGTAATGGGACAACATAAAACTGGTGCATCACTTATTACCAGCGTTGCCGTAGTGTCTCTTGGAGCAACCCTGACGACTTGGCCACTTGTCTCGCTTTATTTCGGGGGAGTACCGCTATTTGGCATTGTAGCCAATATTCTTGTTGTTCCGGTTGTCCCTGTTCTGGTGGGTGTAAGTGCTGCAGCTTTATTAATGTCAGTAATATTTTTTCCAGCTGCTTCTATAGCCACTTGGATAGTCCACCTGGTGTGGATATGGGTTAATGGTAGTTCAAGGCTGGTAGCAAATATTCCTTTCGGGTACCTATCCTTTCGGTTGCCACTCCTAGCAGTTGTTGCGTACTACGTTATCCTCGTCATTGTTTTTGGTATTGCTGTTCGTTCGCAGGGACGGACTATGAGAGAGCTATGGCAGTAAAACGGTCAATGCAGTGGCTTGTTATGGTAGCTCTCGCCTGTGTAGTGCTTGTGGGCTGGCAACTTCAATCCATTGATAATCGAGTGGTATTTCTTGATGTGGGACAGGGAGATGCAATTTTACTTCAAGATGGGAGGCGTCAAATACTGATTGATGGAGGAGCGGGTAATGCTGTTTTGGAACCGTTAGCAGCGCAAATGCCGTGGTTCGACCGCACGATTGATGTGGTGGTGTTATCACACCCCCAGCAGGACCACGTGGAAGGATTAGTTCATGTTTTCCAGCGCTATGATGTAGGGTTGGTGCTTTTACCGGATGCTTCATACAGCAGTCAGCTTCAGGAAAGCTGGTTGAATGCAGTTGAGGGGGCAGGTGTTCCGTATCGCTTTTCGTGGTATGGGCAACAGCTGCACGTAGGGGACTTCGCGGTTAAGGTACTGGGACCGATTGATAGCTCCCAGTCACAAGCGATAATTGCAAAGGATGTAAACAATGCTTCAACAATCATGCGCGTTGATGTGCACGGTCTGTCACTTCTGCTCACCGGAGATGCCGAAGAGCCGGTGGAGCGTCTGCTTGTACAAACTGTTCCTTCTGAGCTTCTGGATGTTGATGTCCTGAAAGCTGGTCATCACGGTAGTAAGACGTCGAATAGTACGCAGCTACTGGCCGCGACAAGTCCGCACTCGGTAGTAATTTCAGTAGGAGGGGATAACAGGTTTGGACATCCGAGTCCGGAGGTTCTGGAACGCTTGCAGGGGTTGTCAGTATTTCGCACAGATGAGGATGGGTCAGTACAGTTTGTCCACGACGTTAGAGGCTGGAGGGTTTCCTGTCTGAACAAGACCGAGTTGCGTATTTGGCAAAAATCATGTACACAGGATTGAAAATCTTGACCGCGAGGGTTTTTTGAATTCTAATGTAGGTAAGCATATGATTGAACAAACACTAGCCATTATTAAACCAGACGGAGTGCAGCGCGGATTGGTTGGAGAAATCCTCGACCGGTTTGAGCGAGCTGGGCTCAAAGTTGTGGCTATGAAGATGGTCTGGCCAAGCAAGGAAATTGTAGGCCAGCACTATCAGCAGGACGAGACGTATTATAAAACAGTCTGGGTCAAAGCCAAGGCTGGGGCGGAAGAACGTGGAGTCGAATTTACTGAAAGCCCGCAGGAGCTGGGAGATCGTATTCGGGAAGCGAATATGCGATACCTTGCTACCGGACCTGTCGTAGCAATGGTGCTAGAAGGTAATACTGCCATTCAAACAGTGCGCAACATCATTGGAGGTACGAATCCGCTTTCAGCTGATATTGGAACAATTCGCGGCGACTTAACGATTGATGACTTTTCGCAGGCTGATGTTGAGAGCCGAGCTGTACGCAATTTGATGCATGCATCCAGCGAACCCGATGAAGCAACGCGAGAAATCAGTCTGTGGTTTACCGAAGAAGAGCTTTACCAGTACCAGACTGTCATGGACAAAGTGCTCCACGATCCATCTTGGGGAGCGTAACAAAAAATCAGCCCACAGAGGCTGATTTTTGTAAGCTAGGATAGGGTAACCTAGGTGGTTGTTTGTGATACATTAAGATTATGGGATTAGAGGATAATTTTTTTGAAAACCCCGGTCCTTCGCGAGGCAAGGATTTAAGTGAACCACAAGAAAGTCTTATTAGTGTTGATGCTCCGGAACGGGAGGTCGAAGGTGGTTTAAGCTTGCATTTTGACGAAAGAGGTAATCTCTCTCACTCGGATTCGGGAACTGCGTCGAAAGGACCAGATTCTCGTCAGAGTGGTATCTATTCCGAGGCCGGGTCCTTCCAAAACGAGGATTTTTTTGATGACGAGAAAGTATTGACTGAAGCGGTACCTGGAGGCACGGAACAAACTGAGCTAGCGGCATTAGAGCAAAGTCCACTGGTGAACGAGACGGTTGCGACTAATGAAAATCAAGATGAATTATACAAGCAGTTTGAACAAGCGGCTAAGCTGGGGCGTAGTCTTTTTAACGAATCGCGTCAGAGGACAGATGGGGCACTAGCGGCCTATCTTGATCCGAGGGGCTTTAATGACGAGGATGTAAAGGCGCTAGGAAAACAAGAACTATTGTCTCCTGAGAGTGTAGCCGAAGCTGAACGGGCATCGTTAGCTTTAGCCCTACAGTCAGCAGATCAAATTACTCAGGCGAGACTACCTCAGCAGCAGTCAGAGCACGTATTGAAACGACGTACCCTTGAGGTTGAAATTGATAGTTTAGGAAAAGTTGATGGCATGCTTGGTGCTGGGTTTCGGAAAGCACAATCTTGGATACGGGAAGGTAGAGCTAGTGAAGTTGTTCAAGAAGCGCGTAAGGTAATAGCTCGCAGTCAGAAGATTAGTCCAGATAAAATCACTGCGAGTGATAAGCAAATCCTGGAGTGGGTACAAAACACAATTCATGCTGCTGGCAGACGCGTGCGACAACATAGAACAAAGGGCACCCAGCTTCTTCGGGGTGGAAGGTAGTTAGAATGGCGAAGAGTTTCATGATCTGTGTTGGGGGGCGTAAGAAAGTTAGATATTACAAGCAGTGAGTATGAAAATACCCCAGGTGGCCGGAGTCAGCTGGGGTATTCTGAGGGCAGCTCTAGTTCACTTTGGAGCGCTTCTTGCTGTTTCTAAGCTGCTCTGTTTCGAGCAATCTACAAGCAAAGGCGCCTTTGGAAAAAAATATGCTATCATAATTGCATGAATGCACTATGTCTGTAGCGAGAATATTAGTGCGAATATTGTGGGTTTTGACACTTCTGCTAGTTGGTGGATTCCCATACGTAATCGACCGAGGCTTCTTGCTCACTGATATTCAAGGAATTATTTTGTTGCTACTTCTTGTAAGTGTACTGCTTACAAATTTTGGGATGTTTGATGGAGTATATAATGCCAGTAACAAGAGACGAGCACTTACGCTTGGTATTAGCGGCTTCATGGGTGGGCTTACCTTTGGTATTGCATGGTTGAGCGGTAGTTACGGAACGCCATTGATTCTGGTGGTCGGTATTTTTGGAATTGTAGCTTCTTATCTTTTCGCTCTCATTGTTAATAAGGTGCTAGATAAATACCCTAAGAGCTTCAGTGCAGTGTTTTTAGTGGTGATTGTTGTGGCTGTCGTTCCTCTGGTGGCTAGTATTGTCTATACCCATCGAGCTTGGCTTGTTGTTCACCCTGAGCGAGCGGCAGAGCAGTTATGCACGCTAACAGGAGTACGGATAATTGTACCGCCCGGAGGTGGACGAGAAGCGGAACCATTTTCAGGGCCACGATACAAGATTCCTACGGACCAGGCTTTTTGTAATCTTGTGTATCAAACAGTGCATCAACCAATTGTAAAGAAGTTTCAGGCACTAAAAGGGACACCGGAATTTGATAGTTGGTGCAATGACTTTCGTACGCTAGACCGTTTTGGCACAGCTTCAATTGACGGATTATCCGTTAACTCAAAACGGCTTGTAACGAAGTGTGGGCTACTCAATTAGCTGAACAGGTTTTCACTAACCAGTTCACTGCTCCTGCTGGCCTGTCAGAAAAAGATTGGAATATTCAACTAAGTCCTGCTTTGCCCCCAAGCTTAGTCTAATAGCCGGCAGGGGAGCGGCAAAAGCAGTAATGTTTCTGTTTGTCGGGATGCCGGTGCTCGAAACCGGTTTACATGACCCCCAGCCATGTGTAATACCCATATACCACATCCCGTCTCCTACACATTAGCGGGAATGAGTAACTTAGCAAGCAAAAAACAGCTCTTGCATGAGCTGTTTTTGTATTCGCGGTTATTTCGCTGCTTTTACTTTGGTGCGGATGCAGGGCTGGCACGCCAGGACCTTTCTTCCTTCGTGCGCAACTTTCTGTAGATTCGGTTTGAACCGGCGAATAGATGTAACGTTATAATGACCACGTAAAAGCTTGCGGGTGTGTCCGACTTGATTGCCTTTGCCACAGATTGCACATTCTCGAGCCATAGATGTCTTTTAGGAATAGATAATTGGTACCAGAAAGAGAGATTTCTGGCAAGATCCTTTTGCGCTTCCTTCATTGCTTGGTAGACTGAAGGCATGATGTTTCAGTTATTGCCACCAGTTGTTGATCCTGGACTCCAGATCGGGGCACTGATTTTAGGGCTGGCACTGGCGATCATTTTGCATGAGGTGGCCCATGGGTGGGCAGCGCTTTATTTAGGGGACCCGACAGCCAAATACGCTGGGCGCTTATCACTCAACCCCATTAAGCATGTTGATTTGATGGGAACGATTATCGTCCCGCTTCTGCTTATCGTCTCTGGTACGGGATTCGTCTTTGGATGGGCCAAGCCGGTACCGGTCAACTATTTTAACTTACGGCACGGGAAATGGGGACCGGTTCTAGTTGCTCTGGCTGGTCCGGCAACTAATTTTCTGCTGGTGGTCGTTTTCGGACTGGCGGCTCGTCTATCTCCAGAAGGCACCGCCCTGCCATATCTGTTTTCAACTATTGCCATTGTTAATGCGGTTCTGATGTTTTTCAACCTTATCCCTGTTCCGCCTTTGGATGGTTCAAAAATCCTGTACCTTTTCCTGGAGAAGCGGCCCGATGTTATTCAAATGTTGGAGCGATATGGATTCTTCATTCTCCTGTTTTTGTTGGTTATTGGGTCAGGCTTTTTATCGAGGGTGGTATTTGGTCCGGCTTTAAGGCTTGTTCAATTTTTCGTGGGGTAGAGCACCCTTTGACTTTTTTGGCGCTATTTCATATAGTAAGGCCCAACGCACCGCTACGCGGTGTCATTGTCTTAAATCAGCTCAATTCTCCTAATTCATGCCAACCATTAATCAACTTGTTCGAAAAGGACGAAAGCGAAAGAGCCGCAAATCAAAGGCGCCGGCAATGTTGCGTACCTATAACGTATTAAAAGATCGACCAGTCCCATACAAGAAAGGTTCGCCTTTTAAGCGCGGAGTATGTCTGCAGGTCAAAACAATGACCCCTAAGAAACCAAACTCAGCTCTTCGGAAAGTAGCTCGTGTTCGTCTGACGAATGGAATGGAAGTGACTGCCTTTATCCCGGGTGAAGGACATAATCTGCAGGAGCACTCGATTGTGATTATTCGCGGCGGACGCCGCAAGGATCTGCCAGGTGTACGATATCAGGTAGTTCGAGGACTGCTTGATACTGCTGGAGTAGAAGGCCGCAAGCAGGGACGTAGTCGGTACGGCGCTAAGAAACCTAAGAGCGGAGAGTAAACACTATGCCACGCAAGAAACGAGTATATAAGAATAAGAAGCACCTAAAGCCTGATCCTAAGTTCGGGAATCTTGTTCTGTCCAAGTTTATCAACTACATCATGAAGGATGGTAAGAAATCTGTTGCTCAGAATGTAGTCTATGAGGCGCTGGAGATCGTGTCTGAGAAGACGAAGAATGATGCTCTGTCGGTATTTGATGCTGCAATGCGAAACGTTGCTCCAGTACTGGAGGTTAAGGCTCGTCGTGTTGGTGGAGCCAACTATCAGATTGCCCAGGAAGTTCGACCTGAACGCCGTGAAACACTGGCGATGCGTTGGTTACGCGATGCGGCTCGTAGCCGTGGGGGTAAAACCATGGCCGAAAAACTGGCTGCTGAGCTGATTGATGCTTCTAACAAAGAAGGCGGAGCAATCAAAAAACGGGATGACGTTCACCGCATGGCCGAGTCCAACCGGGCATTCTCTCACTTCGCCCGTTAAAATTTAAGCGTAAGCTCTTTTTATCTATGGCTGCAGATAAGTTTCCTCAAGTTACTATTGATAAGGTCCGCAATTTCGGAATTATCGCCCACATTGATGCCGGTAAGACCACCATGTCTGAGCGGGTGCTTTTTTATACTGGCTTAACGCATAAAATCGGTGAAGTTCATGAGGGGGAAGCCGTCATGGATTGGATGGATCAGGAGCGGGAGCGCGGTATTACTATTACTTCTGCAGCTACCACTGCTTTCTGGAAGGACTACCGGTTAAACTTAATCGACACTCCCGGACACGTGGACTTTACGATCGAAGTCGAGCGCAGTTTGCGTGTACTCGATGGAGCCGTTGTTGTATTTGATGGCGTAGCTGGAGTGGAGCCACAGAGTGAAACCGTATGGCGCCAGGCTGATAAATACAAAGTGCCTCGCATGTGTTTTGCGAATAAGCTGGACCGAACAGGAGCTGATTTTTGGAAAGTGGTTGAATCTATTCATCGTCGTTTGACGAAGAACACTGTAATTCTTACCCTGCCTATTGGAACCGAATCCAATTTCGAGGGCATTATCGACCTTATTACGATGAAGGAGTGGCACTTTGAAGGAGAGATGGGACAGAATATAATCGAAAAAGACATTCGTGAGGAACTCAAAGAAGAAGCTCAAACTCGCCGCGACCAGATGGTGGAAAAGATTGCCGAACTGGATGATGCTCTCACGGAAAAATACCTGGGTGGAGAAGATATTTCAGTTGACGAATTGCATCAGGCTCTGCGTAAGGGAGTTATTGCCAGCCAAATCGTTCCGATTCTCTGTGGTTCCGCCCTTAAGAATAAGGGCGTACAGCGAATGCTGGATGCGATTGTCCAGTACCTACCAGCGCCAACTGATGTACCAGCTGTGGTAGGTATAAATCCGGATAACCTTGAAGAAAAACTGGAACGCAAACCTGATCCGAGTGAACCCTTTGCAGCCTTAGCTTTTAAAGTTGCGACTGATCCGTATGTGGGTCAGCTGACATTCTTCCGCGTCTATTCCGGGACACTCCAAACAGGCTCGTATGTTCTGAACGCTTCCAATGGCAAGCGGGAACGCATTAGCCGTATCTTGCGCATGCATTCGAACCAGCGGGAAGAAGTAGAAGAAATTAGTGCTGGTGGCATTGGAGCCTTAGTAGGCATGAAAGCTACTACAACAGGGGACACTTTGTGTGACCCTGAAAATCCGATTCTGCTGGAACGCATTATTGGAGCTGAACCAGTGATCTCGATTGCGGTTGAACCGAAGACAAAAGCTGACCAAGAGAAAATGGGTATGGCATTGAAAGCTTTGATGAATGAGGATCCTACTTTGCGAGTGCGAACGGATGAGGAAACCCTGCAGACAATTATGGCCGGTATGGGAGAACTTCATCTGGAAATTATCGTTGATCGCATGAAGCGCGAGTTTGGGGTTGAAGTAAATGTTGGGAAACCGCAGGTTGCCTACAAAGAAACAATTCGAAAGACAGTGGAAGTGGAAGGTAAATACATCAAACAGAGCGGTGGTCGTGGTCAGTACGGGCATGTATGGCTGCGTCTGGAGCCGCGTGATCGAGGAGCGGGTGTGGAATATGAACCGGAAATTAAAGGTGGAGTAATTCCACAGGAATACCTTCCAGCGATTGGTAAAGGTGTTGAAGAAGCAGCCGCTAATGGTGTGCTGGCTGGATACCCTGTGGTTGATGTAAGGGCGGTTGCCTATGATGGCAGCTACCATGACGTAGACAGCTCTGAAATCGCATTCAAAATCGCGGGAGCGATGGCTTTCCGTGAGGGTGTGCGTAGAGCTGATCCTGCCCTTCTCGAGCCGATTATGAAAGTTGAAGTAACTACACCTGAGGAATACATGGGCGATGTAGTGGGTGACCTTAACTCACGTCGTGGACAGATTGAAAGCCTGGAAGACCGGGTGGGAATCAAGGTAATCAATGCTTTTGTACCACTGGCCGATATGTTTGGATATGCCACACAAGTACGTTCGATGAGCCAGGGCCGAGCTAACTATAGTATGCAATTTGATCACTACCAGGAAGTACCGAAGAATATCCAAGAGCAGCTAATAGGTGCAGTAGCCAAGAAAGAGTAAGAAAAAATCCTTAGCACGGCGTACTAAGGATCCGGAAGGTCTGAGCTCTCACCGTAGTAGGAGCCGACCCTGTTTTTTGGATGCCACGGACAGCTCTGCTCGATGGGATTGATGCACCACCACAAGTCTTCTCCGTTGGGGCATCGGATCTTGTCGGTGCCGGCAAAAGAGAAGCCAAGGGATCGCAAAACTTTCTTGTGCAGGAAAGATTCATCCTGTTCGACCAATCGAACGATGCAGGGCTTAAATTGGTACTGCCAAATGATCCAGCGGATCAGTCGCGCAGTAGCAACTTCCTGAGGCTTGGTTGCGAAGATGGCGTTGGAGAACAGGAAGGGAATGAAGCACTCCTCCGGAGTGTCTTCAACGATTGCGGCGCTTACGATTTGCCGCCTCTGGGTCACTGCCAGACAGAGGTCTTCTACTCGCAGTGCGAACTCCACGTCTCCAAGTAGATCAGGAGCCGAGAATTCCACTATCTCGCAGACCTTGTCGAAAGCACCCAACGCTGCAGCGCATGGCTTTACGTTCAACCCCTGAATTTTGCCAATGAACAGACTCACTTGAACCTCCTCATGTTCAGGACAGTGTAGAGGAAGGAGAAGGGGGATTCTTCTAGACGTGTTGTACTGTGAAGAAAGCAGTTTGGCAAGGCCTTGAAGCCGCCGGTGAGCTGGGTTAGGATTCTATGATGTCCAAATATCCACTTCGTGATGAGCTTGTGCCAGCTTTGAATGTCCTTCGGCAGCTTGGAGGGTCGATTACCTTTGTGGGTGATGATGGTGAAGAGTATGTTATTGCCCGCAAGGCAGACATGGCAGCGGAGCAGGAAACGCAGCTCACACTCCCCTCGGCCTCGGCGGTATCGGCCGCTATCCGCCGAAATGTTGATAATATAGAGGAGGATGTGCTGGAACGTATCAATCAGGATATTGCCTTGAGTGTCGGGCACGGAGAGGAAGACTTTGGTCACATGAGCGAGGAAATGGATGAGGCCGGGGATGAAATGTTTGATGGTCCCACGCCTCCACCCATCCGAGTACGGTTCGAACCGTTAAGAGGAGATCTCTCGCCTGATCTTCAGGAATAGGCAAAGCAATATTGTTGACGGGCGTATTTCTTTGTATTATAAACAAGTAAACCTCAGGCGGTCTGTGTCTCAACTCTAAACAGACTGGGTAAAACGCCGGAGAGGGTTTTATCATTATTAAATCAATAACTGAGCACTATGGCTGAAAAGTTTGAACGATCAAAGCCGCATGTCAACGTGGGTACGATTGGACACGTTGATCACGGTAAAACAACGCTGACGGCAGCTATCCTGTACGTCATGGGAATGAAGGGTGGAGCAAAGAAGGTAATGAAAGTCGATGAGATCGACTCGGCTCCTGAAGAAAAGGCGCGTGGTATTACTATTTCTACAACGCACTGTGAGTATGAATCTGAAAACCGACACTACGCTCACGTAGATTGTCCGGGACATGCTGATTACATTAAGAATATGATTACTGGTGCGGCCCAGATGGATGGAGCAATTATTGTTGTATCCGCCACCGATGGTCCGATGCCTCAGACTCGAGAACACATCCTGCTTGCTCGCCAGATCGGCGTGCCAGCTTTAGTTGTCTTCCTGAATAAGGTAGATGCAGTGGATGATCCAGAGCTTGTTGATTTGGTTGAAGAAGAAGTTCGTGAACTTCTAACCAAGTACGAATATGACGGAGCAGCAGCTAAGGTTATCCGTGGCAGTGCTTTGAAAGCCCTGGATGCCAAGACTCCAGAAGATGAAGCGGCTAAGCCAATCGTTGATCTGATTGCAGCTCTGGATGAAGCAATTCCAGAGCCAGTTCGTGAAACTGATAAGCCATTCTTGATGCCAGTTGAAGACGTATTCTCAATCGAAGGTCGCGGTACAGTTGTAACCGGCCGCATTGAGCGCGGTATTGTAAAAGTTAACGATGAAATTGAAATCGTGGGACTGCGCGATATGCAGAAAACTGTTGTAACTGGAATCGAAATGTTTAACAAGCAGCTCGACCAGGGACAGGCCGGAGATAACGCAGGTGTACTGCTGCGAGGATTGAAGAAGGAAGACGTAGAGCGCGGACAGGTACTGGCTGCTCCAAAGTCAATCACCCCCCACAAAAAGTTTGAGTCTGAAGTGTACATCTTGACCAAAGAAGAAGGTGGACGACACACTCCATTCTTCAAAGGGTACAAGCCTCAGTTCTATGTTCGAACTACTGATGTAACTGGTGAGGTTGAATTACCAGAAGGATCAGAGATGGTTATGCCTGGTGATACTGTGAGCCTTAAGGTCAGTCTGGGAGCTCCCGTAGCTATGGAAGACGGTATGCGCTTCGCGATTCGCGAAGGCGGTAGGACTGTTGGTGCGGGTGTTGTAGCGAAGATTATTGAGTAACTTACTCTAACTTCTGTACTTTGAATGGCTACTAAGCAACAAACGAAAGAAAAGCAGGAAGAAGTGGCGCTGACACCACGCATTCGTATCAAGCTTAAAGCGTATGACCACAAGCTGGTTGACCAGTCTGCCAAGCAGATTCTGGATGCTGTTGAGCGCGACGGAGCGAAGGTGGCTGGCCCAGTTCCCCTGCCAACTTCGAAGAAAAAATATACAGTTAACCGATCAACGTTTGTACATAAGAATGCGCGTGATCAATATGAGATCCGGGTTCATAAGCGTTTGATTGACATCGTACAGACTACTTCGCGCACTGTTGATACTCTGATGAGTCTCAACCTGCCAGCTGGAGTTGATGTCTCGATGAAGATGACCTAAAGCCAATACTCAATTGGTCAAAAGCAGCTCTCGTTTGCGGGAGCTGCTTTTGCTTTAGAGGTTCTGGTAGAGGTATACAAAGGATAGGCGTATACGTGTCCTTTTGGGAAAGAAGGAAGCTACATGAACATGGTTGTTCGGGAACTGCTTCGCGAGTTGTGGCGGGTGCCTTACGCACTGACTACCACCATCACAGAAGACCCCTGGGGGTACCTGTCTTGGCCGATGAAGATTACTACAGTTTGCCTCGGGTATCTTTTGAGGGGGTTGAGGTGGGTTGTGGTGATCTACGCCGCGCTGTTTTTCCTGGCAGTGTTTCCTCCGCCCGGCAGGCCGCTGGCAGCAATGCTGGCTGCACTGGTGATGCTTTGGATAGTTGGCGTGGGGCTCCTGTTGAAGGCCGGGCTCACCGTGGAGCGGAAAAACCAACACAATCTCCGGGAATAACCCCCCTTACACCGCCCCAAAAGGCGGTTTTTACTTGCGCTTTTTTTTGTTCTGTTTTATGATGCTTTATACCTGCAAACACCAAACGCAGGACGTTTAGACACTAAGTCTTTCAATGCAGAAAGATTTTTCTTTATTCCTAATGGAGAACGTACCTCGAGTAATCGGGGAGACCGCTTCTTCTCAATGTGATGAAAGTGCTGCTCGGGAGAAAAATTGGTATGTCACAAGTGTTTGCGGAAAACGGCAAAGCCATTCCCGTAACCCTGATTGCGGCTGAGCCGAATACTGCTCTCATTCATCGCACGGAAGAAAAGGACGGGTATGCTGCTGTTCAACTCGCTTTACCTCGCAAAAAAGATGTAAAACAAGATGAAAAGAAGCAAACCCCTTCCGTCCTGAAGCGAATGTATGCTATGCGCAAGGAGTTCAAAGGAACGTTTACGGCTGAGCAATCCACCTTTACCGTTGAGCAGTTTGAGCCGGGTGATGTTGTTGAGGTTTCGGGCATGTCAAAAGGCAAAGGATTTGCTGGTGTAGTAAAGCGTCACCACTTCAAAGGTGGACCAGCTAGCCATGGACATCGTCATGTGCTGCGTCGTCCAGGATCGATTGGAAGCCGTTTTCCTCAACATGTGTTAAAAGGAATGCGCATGGCTGGTCGCATGGGATATGATCGGGTGACGGTTAAGAACCTGACGATTGTAGCGGTTGATAAGGACAGAAATCTGTTGGCAGTAAAAGGAGCGGTACCGGGAACAAAAGGTACGGTTCTTGAGATTCGTCAGGTAGAAGAAGCAAAGTAATATGGCCTCAAAGTCTACAAAGAAAACCGCTGATAAGAATGCTGCTGACAAGCTGCCGGTTCACACCTTGGGCCAGAAAAAGGAAGGCTCAGCGGATGTTCCTGCGTTTATGCAAACGGTGGTCAGTCCGGAAGCTATCGCTCAGGTGATGCATGTTGCCCGCCGCCGGTCCCGGGTGCGTAGAGCGCATACCAAGGAGCGAGCTGAAGTGCGCGGCGGAGGCCGCAAGCCCTGGAAACAAAAAGGAACCGGTCGTTCTCGACACGGGTCCAGCCGTTCTCCGCTGTGGGTCGGTGGTGGTACAACCTTTGGTCCCCGAGCGCATAAGGAGCGTGTCCCAGTGACTCCTGTTAAAGAACGCGGCCGGGCTTTAGCCGGAGCATTTGCTCTGCACGTGCAGCAGGGGACGATGGCTCTGCTTAAGGTCAGCAAATTGCCGGAAAAAACGAAAGATTTTGTCGCTCAAGCTGAATATCCGTCTGGCCTTTTGATTGTTGTTGATGAAACACACAAAGCATTATCTCGTGTAGCGCGTAACGTCACTGGTGTTCGAGTGATGAATGCCAATATTGTCATTGTCCGGGACCTGGTTGAAGCAAATCAGGTGTGGGTGGATGAAGATGCCTTACCGGCGCTTCAGGCACGTACAAAATTTCATGTAGTATCAGCTGAATAACTCCTATGTCACTTCTATCACTATCGAAAAAAATACTCTCCCGCGAAAAGGCTCAAAAAAGCACCGGGAAAACAACTGCCAAAAAGACTGTAAAGAATACCGAAAAGAAAAGTAAAAAGACTGACAAGACGGCTTCTGTTTTAGCTGGACGCCTGGGGATGAGCCCTGTTCTTAGTGAGAAGGGTATAAGATTGCAGGAGCAGAATCTGTTGGTTGTTCGAGTAAAGCCTTCGGCTACAAAGCAACAGATTGCGCAGGCTATTGAAGAGGAGTTTGGTCAGAAGCCTCTATCTGTACGTACAGCCCGCATGAATCCGAAAACCCGCCGCCGGGGAATGTCTTCGGGACGGACCAATCACTGGAAGAAGGCGTACGTAAAGATGAAAGATATTAAGTCAATTATTTAGCAGGACGTGTTATATGCCGATTAAGATATACAAAAAGAATCGTGCGGCTCGTAAGAACGCTTCGATCGTTGATCGTTCCGAGCTGGCTGGAAAACCGGTCATTAAGTCTTTGCTGTACGGCCGCAGACGTATATCCGGACGAGGATCAGCAGGAAAAATTACTACTCGTCACCGCGGTGGCGGAGCCAAGAAGCTATTCCGAACAATTGAGTTTGGCCAGCCGAAGCTTGGTGTTCCGGCTATGGTAGAACGACTAGAGTATGATCCAAACCGTTCAGCGCATATTGCTCTGCTGCTTTACAAAGATGGAGTGCGACAGTATGTGCTAGCGTGGGAGGGAATCAAAGTTGGACATGAAATACTAGTTCAGGAGCAGACTCCTGAAAAGCCAGGTAATCGAATGCAGTTGCAGCACATTACTCCGGGGTTGGAAGTCTTTAATGTCGAAATGCAGCCGGGTCGCGGCGGCAGACTGTTCCGCGCCGCCGGAACGTATGGAATTGTAATGGATATTCAGGGCGATTACGCACAGCTCAAGATGCCTTCCGGTGAGGTTCGCTTGATTCCCAAGGGGGCCTATGCAACACTGGGCAAGACCAGTAATCCCGACCACCGGCTAGCACGGATCGGGTCGGCTGGGCGAAGTCGACGACTTGGTCGACGTCCTCAAGTACGCGGTAAGGTAATGAACCCCGTTGACCATCCTCATGGCGGAGGTGAAGGAGCTCAGCCGATTGGTTTGAAGCACCCGAAAACGAAGTGGGGTAAACCAGCCCTAGGCGTAAAAACGCGTCGTGCTGGCAAATATTCCGATCGTCTTATTTTACAACGTCGTTCATCTAAGAAACGAAGCTAACACCTATGGCACGATCACTAAAGAAAGAACCGTATATCGACCCTAAGCTGCTCAAAAAAGTGCAGAAGCTTAAGAGTGGAGACCGTACGGTTATTAAGACCTGGTCACGCAGATCTACGATTTTCCCGGAAATGGTGGGCTTTCGCTTTGGGGTACATAATGGCCGGGAACATATTCAAGTTATTGTTACAGAGGATATGGTTGGGCATAAGCTCGGTGAATTTTCTCCTACCCGTAAATTTGTCCGGCATGGTGGTCGACTGCAGAAAGAAGCAGAAGCTGCAGCTGCCGCTGGAACTACTTCGAAGTAATATATGAAAGTACGCGCTACACATCGAAATGCCCGCATGGCTCCTCGGAAAATCCGTCCGATGGCGCGTATGCTGCGCAACATGCCTGTTGCGGCGGCTCAGAATCAGCTGATGTTTATGCCTGGCAAGGGAGCTGACATTGTGCTGGAAACTTTAAAAAGCGCAGTGGCTAATGCTACGCATAATCACCAGCTGGACCAGGATAGTTTAACTATTGCCGAAATTCGAATTGATGAAGGGTTGGTCATGAAGCGCTGGCAACCGATCGCTAAGGGAATGGCTCACCCACTTTTAAAGCGCAATTCTCACGTCACTGTTATTGTTGAAGGAAAAGAAGCAGCTAAAAAAGCTAGTGCTGTCAAAAAACAGGCTAAGGTTGAAACTGTTTCGGCTGATGAGTATGTAAAGCAGGAAGCCAAAGCCCAGGCAGATGAAAAGAAAGAGCAGGAAAAAGCCCAGAAAGGGACGGAAGACGAGAAAAATCCGGTAGAGGATGGACGTGACGTGAATGCAGTTAAAGGTAAGAAGGAACACGAAGCATTTCAAAAAATGAAGGCGCTGCAACAGGGTGGTGACAAGAAGAAGACGCATCGTCGTAAGAGCATTGGCTAATTAAGAACATACCTATGGGACGTAAAACAAATCCAAAGATACTCCGAGTCGGCAATATTACCCACAACTGGGACGCGCGTTGGTTTGCTGACAAGGCGGGAGATTTCCGGCAGAAACTACTGCAGGATCTTCGTATCCGCCGCTATCTCAGTAAAGAAATGCGCCAGGCTTCTATCTCCCGTGTGGAAATAGCCCGTCAGCCTCGTGAGACTGTCCTAACGATTCACTCTTCCCGTCCGGCAGTTGTTATTGGTCGCGGAGGATCTGGTATTGAAAAGATTCAAAAAGACCTCAAGCAGATTCTAGGTCCTCAGATCAGAGTTCGAATTAATGTTCAGGAAATTTCCAATCCAGATACTGATGCTGCGGCCGTGGCCACCCAGGTTATTGATCAGATCGAACGCCGTATGCCATTTCGTCGTATTCTCAAGCAGACAATTCAACGCTCTATGCAAGCTGGTGCTAAGGGAGTTCGTATCGCTCTGGCTGGCCGCTTGAACGGTGCAGAAATTGCGCGCACAGAATGGCTTTCGGAAGGAAATGTGCCGCTGCATACATTCCGAGCTGATATTTCATATGCTAACAAGACTGCCTTTACCACCTACGGCACCATTGGTGTAAAGGTCTGGATTAACCGTGGGGAGCTATCGGACAGTGAAGAGACGCAGGAATCTAAGGTAGTTGAATCTCGGCAGGCGCGCAGACCAGCTGCTGCTCGTCGTCGCAACTCCTTGGCTGAAAAGGTGAACGCGGCTAAGCCGGCAGCAAATACGCGAACAAAGAACACTACTAAGAAAAGTAAGTAGTCAGTATGTTAATTCCACGCAAAGTTAAACATCGCAAACACCAGAAGGGGCGCGTCCACGGAGTCTCCAAAGGTGCTTTGACGGTTGATTTCGGCCAGTACGGTCTCAAAGCGATGGAGTCTCGTTGGGTAAGTGCTCGTCAGATTGAGGCAGCACGACGGGCGATGACACGCTATGCCAAGCGTAGCGGTAAGATTTGGATTCGAGTGTTTCCTGATAAGCCAATCACCAAGAAGGGTGCTGAGGTACCCATGGGTAAAGGTAAGGGAGCAGTTGATCATTTCGTTGCTCCAGTGCATCGCGGACGCATTCTTTTCGAGATTGACGGAGTTGATGAAACGACCGCTCGTGAGGCTTTGCGGCTAGCGGCTCATAAAATGCCGATGAAGACAAGTTTTATAAAACGAGATCAGGCCTAATATGAAATACGAAGAAATAACTCAATTATCTCCCACTGAACTTCAGGCTCGTCTGCATGAGAGTCAGTCTTTGTATTACGCCATGAAGGATGAGGTACTTTCGGGTAAAGAGGGGAATTACAAGAAACTTAGCGCCTTAAAGAAGGACATTGCTCGGCTTCAGACTGCTTTAAAGTCTCAACCGCAATCGGCAGAGTAATTTGCAAAAACTGCCAATCTTTAGCATAATCACCACTTATGACCGTAACAGACACAAATTCAGTAGCTAAGAAACGCCAGGTAGAAGGCGTGGTTGTGCGACGTTCTGGAGCCAAGACAATAAGTGTTCAGACAGCAACTACGATCCGGCACCCTCTTTATCGTAAGAGCATGAAGCGCACTAAGCGATACCTGGTTCATGACCCTAAAGAACAGGCAGCCGCCGGAGACACGGTTATTATCCGTGAAGCTCGCCCGCTATCAGCTCGCAAACGCTGGGTGCTGGTCTCTATTTCTCACAAGGCAAGCGTTGATACCAGCGAGGTATAAAGAAGACTGCATATGATTCACGAACGAAGCATGATAACGGTAGCGGATAACTCAGGAGCCAAACTCCTGCAGGTCATTCGTGTTCTCGGAAATACCGGCCGCCGCTATGCATACATTGGCGATATTGTGGTTGCCAGCGTTAAAGTTGCTGAACCTCGCGGCACAGTCAAAAAGAGTGAAGTAGTGCGGGCAGTTGTTGTTCGAGCTCGTAAAGAGCAGAAGCGAGAAGACGGGTCAGCGATTCGCTTTGATGATAATGCGGCCGTAATTGTGAACAAGGAATCAAAAGAGCCGGTGGCGACCCGCGTGTTCGGACCCATTGCCCGGGAGGTACGTAATCGTGGTTTTCAAAAAATTGTATCTTTAGCTCCCGAAGTTTGGTAACTCTATATGACGAACCTGATTCCAAAACTGAAGATCAAGCGAGGCGATACCGTGCGAGTGCTTACTGGCAAAGACCGAGGCAAGCAGGGTAAGGTATTGGCGACTTTGCCGATGCGAGAACGTGTGGTCATTGAGGGCATAAATATGGTGAAAAAGCACGTACGGGCACGTAAGGCTGGAGAAAAAGGTCAGCGCGTGAGTGTAGCTGCGCCTATCCATATTTCTAACGTACAGCTGATTGATCCACAGACTAAAAAAGGTACACGTATTGGGATTACACGCGAGAATAACAAACGACAGCGTGTAGCCCGTGCGTCGGGAGAGATAATCGACTAACAGTACTGATATGAGCAGATTTGAAGACATATACAAGAAACTGATGAGTCAGATGAACATTGATAATGTTCATGCGGTGCCAGCTATTACCAAAGTGGTAGTAAGTGTTGGTGTCGGAAAAAATCGTGATAACAAGCAATACATTGAAGCAGTTGAGCGCGATGTGGCTGCCATTACCGGACAGAAACCACACCAGCGTTTGGCTCGTAAAGCGATTGCCGGATTTAATGTTCGGGAGGGAAACCTTGTTGGATATCGGGTAACGCTACGAGGAAAGCGCATGGAAGACTTTATTCAGCGTTTTGTAAATATCACGCTACCCCGTGTACGTGATTTTCGTGGACTGAAATCGTCCGGTATTGATAGGCAGGGGAACCTTAGTGTTGGCCTGCGGGAGCACCTAGCTTTCCCAGAAATTCATACTGAAAAGACCGATGTTATCTTCGGAGTCGAGGTAACCTTTGTAACTTCTGCGACTACTGAAGCTGAAGGCAGAGAACTCTTTGTTGCCCTCGGGTTCCCGTTCCAGGGAGAAGATGAGGCGGAAGAGCTGGATTTGATTGTACCGGGACGCAAAAAAGAACAGGCAAAAGCTTGATTATTCCCTGATTTAAAGTATTCTGTAACTTCATTATGGCTAAGAAATCACAAATCGCTCGGGCAGCCAAGAAGCCGAAATTCTCCACTCGGATTGTGCGGCGCTGCCAACTTTGCGGTCGTCCCCGGGGTTATCTACGCGATTTTGGATTATGTCGTATTTGTTTTAGAGAAAACGCCGAGGAAGGCAATATTCCCGGCATTCGTAAATCATCTTGGTAATATGGATACTGTAGCAAACATGTTAACGAGTTTAGTCAACGCGCAGCGAGCTGATAAGAAGCGCGTGGCTGTGCCATACTCTGCATTTAATCATCGCCTGCTGCAGATGCTGCAGGAAAAAGGCTTCATTGCCAGTGTGCGGGTTCAGGAAAGCCCTCGTTCAAAGCTGGTAGTAACGTTACTATACGATGATCGAACACCTAAGATTTCAGGCGTAAAGCGTTTAAGTTCGCCTGGACGACGCTGGTATGCGGCTCACAATGAGATCCCGTACTCCTATCAAGGGTTTGGCATGATTGTGCTATCAACCTCGCAGGGGTTGGTAGATCAGGATCGGGCTCGTCGGGAAAAGATCGGCGGAGAGTTAGTTTGTGCTATCTGGTAATTCCTATGTCACGTATTGGTAAACAACCTATTCCTATTCCCAGCGGTGTCACCGTAGAAGACCGTAGTGGTATTGTGCATGTCAAAGGACCTAAAGGTGAGATGCAGTATGCCTATCACCCTTCCATCGCCGTGACGATTGCTGACGGTGTTATGACATGTTCTATTGCTCGTCCCAGCAAGCAGTCTGGAGCGCTATGGGGTACAACTCGTGCTCGACTAGCCAACCTGGTGCAGGGTGTGAATGAAGGATTTAGCAAACAGCTCGAGTTACACGGCGTAGGATATCGCGCTGCGCTGCAGGGCCGTGACTTACAGCTTAGCGTTGGTTTCTCTCATCCAGTCATTATTAAGGCCCCGGAAGGAGTAACCTTTACCGTTGTGAAGGAAGTTATCACGATTGAGGGAGTAGACATTGAAACTATCGGACAGGTTACAGCTGATATTCGAAAGGTTCGGCCGCCCGAACCATATAAAGGTAAAGGAATTCGCTACGTGGGCGAAAAGGTTCGTCGTAAGGTCGGTAAGGTTGTTGGAGCTTCAGCAGGATAATTATGAATCACACTGAACGAAAAAATAGGCATCGTAGAATCCGCGCTAAGGTACATGGCACGGCCGAAAAACCGCGCGCGTCTGTCTTTCGCGGCAATCGAGTTATTACGGTTCAGCTAGTTGATGATGTTGCCGGTAAAACGCTAGCGGCAGTTTCGGCTTCCGGAACTGGTAAAAGTAAAATGGACGCGGCTCAGGAGGTAGGCAAACAGATTGCGCAGCAAGCTAAAGAAAAAGGGATTACACATATTGTTTTTGATCGAGGCGGCTTTCGCTATCAGGGTCGCGTGAAAGCTATTGCATCTGCAATGCGCGAAGCAGGACTTGAATTTTAGATTACACCTATGTCAGATACAGCCACACAGACCAAGCCAGGAGTACGCCGCCGTTTCAACCGGGGGGACTTAAAGAAATCGCAATTTGATCATGAGGTACTAGAAGTATCCCGCGTCGTGCGCGTGGTAAAAGGCGGACGCCGATTTAGATTCCGAGCCAGTGTAGTAGTGGGAGACCGGGCTGGAAAAGTCGGATTTGGAACTGGAAAAAGCCGAGATGTGCAAACCGCTATCCAGAAAGCTCAGGCCCAGGCTGAAAAACGCATGGTAAAGATTCCCTTGACCGAAGGAACTATTCTTCATGAGGTTATGGCTTCTTTTAAGGGAGCTAAGGTCCGATTGCGCCCCGCTCGTCCGGGAACCGGACTGATTGCCGGCTCTGTAGTTCGCACTGTGGCTGATTTGGCCGGTGTGAAAGATTTGGTGTCTAAGACCTACGGATCATCCAATCGTATTAATAATGTGTGGGCCACTATTAAAGCGTTTCAATCAATAAAGACTAAATAGTTGCTATGCCGATTCAGCTACCGAAAATTGTACGAGGGAAAAAGCGCCTGGGCCGAGGTATCGGCAGCCGTGGGGCTAAATCCGGACAGGGTCAAAAGGGTCAAAAGTCTCGAGCTGGATACAGTTCAAAGGCTGGTTTTGAAGGTGGACAGACCCCACTGTACATGCGATTGCCAAAAGGACGTGGAAGCAAACAGAAGTTTCGCCCTCAAGGCACCAAGCCCATTGCTGTTTCGGTGAGTCACCTGAACGGTTTCAAGGAAGGAGCCATTGTTGGACCTGGGCAGCTACGAAAGGCAGGGTTCCTTCAGGGAAGAATTCAGCAGGTGAAATTCATTGGAGCAGGGCCTGTTCATCATAAGGTAACAGTACGAACTCACGGTATTACGTCTGGAGCTAAAACCGCTATTGAAAAAGCCGGAGGAAAAGTGGAAATTATCAGTCAGGCCAAGTAAAGTTAGGAAAAGTACGTAAAGAACGTACTTCTTATATCACGCTGTATGATTAATTGGCGCAAAGCACTTCAGATATTTCGAGTTCCGGAGCTGCGAAAAAAGATTGTTATTGTTTTGGGACTGCTTATTGTCTTTCGCGTGGCGGCAGTTATTCCAGTACCTGGAGTGCCAACCGAAAGCCTTAAGGCCCTCTTTTCCGGCAATCAACTGTTTGGACTACTGGATATCTTTTCCGGCGGCGGTCTTTCCAATCTTTCAATCATGATGCTGGGGGTGGGGCCATATATTACTGCCTCTATCGTCATGCAGCTTATGACTATGATCGTGCCTCGTCTGGAAGAGATGCAAAAGGAAGAGGGAGAGGCTGGGCGACAGAAGATTAATCAATGGACGCGTCTGCTGACTGTTCCGCTGGCTGCTCTTCAAGGGTTTGCATTCTTGAATTTATTGCAGCGGGGAGGAGCTCAGGGAGCAAGTGCCGGGCTGGGGGTAACGTTTACTCCCTGGGAGCTGGTAGTGACGCTGATTGCCGTGACAGCGGGGACGCTATTTGTAATGTGGCTGGGAGAGCTTATAACCGAGCAGGGTATCGGCAATGGAATCTCGCTCATTATCTTTGTTGGTATTATCTCGCAGTTGCCACAGGCGACGGCGCAAATTATTGCCACCTGGACCCCTGATCAATTCTTTACCTATGGAATGTTTTTGGTCGTAGCAATCATTGTTATTGCCGGAGTGGTGCTGGTATCGGAAGGTCAGCGTGCTATTCCGATTAGTTATGCCAGACAGGTACGCGGTAATCGTACGGCTGGCGGGGTACAGACACATTTGCCGCTGCGTGTTAATCAGGCCGGGGTTATCCCTATCATTTTTGCTCTGTCGGTCATGCTGTTCCCTGGAGTAATAGCAAACTTCTTTCTAGCAGCTCCGAACGCAACCGTGGCTAATGCTGCCAGTTTCGTGGTGGGCTTGTTCCAGGATCAGCGTTTTTATGGCTTGGCATATTTTGTTCTGGTAGTGGCCTTCACCTTTTTCTATACTCAACTTACGTTTGACCCCAAGCAGATTGCGGAAAATGTTCAAAAGCAAGGTGGATTCATTCCCGGTATTCGCCCTGGGAAGCAAACCGAAAATTACCTGCGATATGTTTTGAATCGCATTACTTTAACTGGAGCCCTTTTCTTGGGCGGTATTGCCGTACTGCCTCTGATCGTTCAGGCCCTGACTAATGTTTCAACTCTGACAATTGGCGGAACGGCTTTGCTGATTGTTGTCTCGGTGGTTCTGGAAACCATGAAGCAGATTGAGTCCCAACTGACGATGCGCGAGTATGAAGGCTTTCTAGGGTAAATATATGCCAGAGTTACCAAAGGTACTTTACGTTATGGGCCCGCCAGGAGCAGGTAAAGGGACGCAGGCTGAGCTGCTGGCCCATGAACTGGAGTATCATCGTTTCAGCACGGGGGACGCTTTCCGGGCGATGGCCCGACAGGATACACCACTCGGACACAGAGTTAACGAGATTATCCACGGGCAGGGTAAACTGATGCCGCCGGAGGATGCGGCAGAAGTGGTAAAAACAGCTGTCAAAATACATATGGAGGCAGGTAATGGTCTCATTTTTGATGGCTCTCCTCGCACGATCGAAGAAGCAAAAATGATTGATGACTTTTTTGTCGAACAGGGATACGGCAACCCGCTAGCCATTTATCTCCACGTGGACCGGGATGAAATGATTCGACGTAACAGTCAGCGTCGTTTTTGTTTAGACGTAGACAATGACTTTCCAGTTGTAACTGAGCAAGACGTTCAGCGATGTGTTGGCATGGGTGGTCGGGTGGGGGTTCGGGCTGACGATGAACCCGAAAAGTTTGCTACCCGCTGGGACGAGTTTCAAAAACATACTTACCCGGTTATCAAACGGTATTTAGCTGAAGGCATTGCCCATCAGCTGAACGGTATGCAGCCTATCCAGGACGTGCATAAAGATGTAATGGAGCTGATCAAACAGCTCAAGCAACAATGATTCGGTTAAAAACCAAAGAGGAAATTGCAATGTTGCATGAGGGGGGCAAGATTTTAGCGCATATTTTGGATGAACTCGAAGCGACAGTGAAACCGGGGGCAACGGGAAATGAATTAGAGGCAATTGCCCAGAAGCTTGTTAGTCAATACAGCGTTACAGCTGCTTTTTACGGCTATCGCGGTAAGGGTCATCCACCATATCCGGCGGCTACATGTATTTCAGTTAATGAAGCAGTGGTGCATGGTGTCCCAACGGAGAAGCCATTTGAGGAAGGCGACCTGGTCGGGATTGATATGGGTATAGTCTATCACGGGCTGTATTTAGATAGCGCGCGGACGGTTGCGGCGGGTAAGTTATCTGCGGAAGCTCAACAGTTATTAGATATAACCAAAGAATCTTTACAGCGCGGAATTGCAGCGGCCCAGGTGGGTAATACGACCGGACATATTGGAGAGGCAATTCAGACATACATTGAAAGTCAGGGCAGTCAGTATGGTATCGTGACACAACTGGTGGGACACGGCGTGGGCTATGACGTTCATGAAGATCCCCAGGTACCGAATTACGGTACTGCTGGTGAGGGACCAAAACTCAAAGAAGGGTTAGTCATTGCAATTGAACCAATGGTAACTATTGGAGATCCAACCGTGGAAACTGCCGCTGATGAATGGACGATTGTTACACAGACCGGGGGCCTAGCTGCACATCAGGAGCACACCGTGGCAGTAACTGCCGATGGGCCTCTCATATTAACCAGCTCTTGAAGAGTATAAAGCTTCCTTCCATTTAACGAACGCTATGTATTTATCGCTTGACTATGGAAACCGGTATATCGGGATTGCAGCTACGGATTCTGACGGCCGGATTCCGTACCGGTACGGGGTGATCGATCAGAAAAACCAGGACCCATTTAATGTATTGGCGGAAATTATTGCTAAAGAGCATGTAACCCACATATTGGTCGGGGTACCCATAAGTCTGGACGGGAATGAAACAGAACAGACACATAAGACCCTGGAATTTATTGAAAAATTGAGGGCGGTTGTTGATCCCGATATAGACATTGAAGGGGTAGATGAAACCCTTACCTCAATTGAGGCCCAGCAGGTGCTTAGGCACGAAGGGGGAGACCCTAAGCAAGAGCACTCGGAAGCAGCTCGGCTGATACTTTCTGATTACTTGAAAACAGTTGCGTAATACCGCACGCTATCTTGCTATGCAGACAGAAAACACCCCCCGCCATATCGCGATCATCCCTGACGGAAACCGTCGCTGGGCAAAAGAAAAGGGCTTGTCTACGTACGAAGGGCATCAGCAGGGAATTGAGACATTCCGTTCGGTTTTAAATCGGGCGGCTGACCGCGGCGTCCAGTTTGTATCAATGTGGGGGATGTCGATTGATAATTTCAAGAAACGGGATCCCAGAGAAATAGCCGGGTTGTTAAAACTTTTTCATACCAAGTTTACGGAACTGCAGACTGATAAGGATATTCATGATCGGAAGATAAAGATTCAGGTATTAGGACGGTGGAAGGAAATATTTCCGAAACCTGTTCGCAGTGCTATCGAGGGCGCTATTGCCGCTACCGCTAACTATGATTCATATACCTGCACCTTTTTATTGGCGTACAACGGAACAGACGAAATGGTTCAGGCAGTCCAGCAGATTGTTAACGAGGAAGGACCAGATACAGAAGTCACACCTAAGATGATTAAAGAGCGTTTGCTCACCAGGGATTTGCCTTCAGTTGATCTGTTAATTCGGACAGGCGGGGAGCCACATAACAGCGCGGGGTTCATGATGTGGGACGTAGCTGATGCTCAGCTTTTCTTTACAGAAACTCTATGGCCAGCGTTTTCACCAGAAGATTTGGACAATGCAGTGGAAGAATACGCGGGGCGGGAGCGGAGACGAGGGAAATAGCGTGTGAGAAAACTCCTCCTCATAGGCGGCACTGGTATTATCGGTAAAGCTGCGATTCGGGAGGCTTATGCCCGCGGTGGCTATGAAGTAACCACTATTAGTCTGGAGTATGAAGAGTCTTATCCCGACACTGTAGTGCAAGTTATTGCTGACAGGCGAGACAGGGGTGGGTTTCAAAAGGCAATGGTGAGTCTTCTCAATCAAGAGTGGGACATTGTATTTGATATATTCAGTTTTGATGGTTTAGATGCCGAGCAAACGTATACATTATTTGGCAAAATAGCCAAGCATATAGTGACTATTAGCACCGCGCTTGTATACGATCGCTCGAAACCAACTAGCCAGCTAATCACAGAAGAACACTCTCTATCCCCGAGAGGTACATTGGGTGGCTATGTTGATCACAAGTTAGAATTGGAACATTTCTGGTTGCAAGCTGGAGATGTTAATTGGACGATACTGCGTCCATATCACATCATAGGTGCCAATACGTTAATAGGATGTCTCCCGCTTCATAATCGAGATCCAAATATTGTTAAAAGGGTTAAAGAGGGAGGCGTACTGGAGCTGTGTAATAGCGGCAATGTCGATCTCACATTTATAAATCCAAGAGATATCGCTAAGGCCTTTTTCGCAGTGGCTGGGAATCCCACTACATACGGTAAGGCTTATAATTTGGTACATCCAGAAATCATAAGCGCTAAGAATTACTATGAGTTACTGGGAGAGCTTCTTGGTAAAGAGGTGGTAATAAAACCAAAACCAATTAAAGAAATTTGGGATGAAGGGTTAGGTTGGGAGCTTACAACACTTCCACACCGCTATTCTGCAGAAGCTTTGAAGAATGACACTGGTTATGTTGCTAGCGTCTCGTTGCGTGAATCTTTGACCGAGGCGCTTGTTGATTATCCGCCAATAGAAGGAGAGCTAGAAGAAATCCCAATACATCAGAGAATGAATATTCTTCCGAAGCCAAAGCTTGTAAATTTAATTTAGCAGTACAGTCTTCTTTATATCGTCATCGGCAACTTCTGCCCTCGTAAAAACGCTGCTGCTTCTTCCGGCGGTGTCGGATTTATTTCCAGCCCTGTTCCCAGTTCAAAGCCGGCCCAGACAGTTAAGCGAGGCACGATTTGAATGTGCCAGCGGAAATTCGGGAACTCGTCTTTGTTACACACAAACCCCTGATCATCACAGGGGGCAGAATGAATATAGTAGTTATACGGGGGATCATTGAGGCCAGCGTATAGTTTGCCTAACGCCTGATGCATAATTTCAGCCAGCGCTTCTCGCTCTTCGGGGCCGATACTGTCAAAGAATGGATTCGATTTGCGCGGCATCACCCACATTTCAAAGGGAGCGCGGGAGGCAAACGGACAGAAAACAGTGAAGTGTTCATTCTCCAGAACAATTCGCTTTTGTTCGGATCGCTCGTATTCCAGCAACACCGTAAATGCCCGCTTGTTGTTCTTGTCAGCAAATTGCTGGGCTCCATGAAGCAGAGCAGAAATATCTGTCGGCAACACCGGGACAGTAAAAATCTGAAAGTGGGGATGTTCCAGGGAGGCCCCCGCCTCCTTGCCGTGATTGCGGATAATCTGAATATAATTTACTGATGGCTTTACGCGCAGCTGGCGATAGCGCAGCACTAGCGCTTCCAGCTCGAGTGACAGCATCGCAGGAGGAACAAGTGCTTCGTGCTGGTTATGCCAGCGCGTAGCCAGCAACTCATGGTAGCCTACTGCTTCAGTGGATCGGTACGGACCGTTCATCCATGTCTTAAATTCATCTTTAGGACGAAATGCCGGAAATTTATTACCAAAGATGTGAACCTGCCAGTGCTCGGGATCATCGGGTAATCGCAACACGTCGGGCTCCTGTGGGTACTTACCGAGATTACAAAAGGGGCAGTCCTCCTTGTATCGCGGCAGACGGGCGGGCGACATTTTTGTTTCATTAAAGTCATCCGGGCGTTTACTGCGCTCGGTGGCGATGACTACCCAGTTTTCGCTGATTGGATCCTGCCGCAGCTCGCCGGCACTACTGTTTGTCTGCTGTGTCATACACGCCTTTCCACATGTTCATGCGCACTTGCACGACCTCTTTAAGTACATCTATGTATGCTTTCGTTGAAACTTTACTGTTAGGATCATTAATCCAGCGGATAGGCTGTTCGGATATCTTGTAATCCAGGCGTCGTGCCACGGCTAATGCCTCAACGTCAAATCCCCAACGGTCAATTGTAAGGCGCGGAAAGATATCATCAGAAGCTTTAGCAGTGAAGACTTTAAAGCCGGCTTGAGTATCCTTAATGCCGGGTACGGCCCAGAACTGAATCCAGAGATTGCCCAGGTCGCCTAAAAGCTCCTTCCATTTAGCCTGGTGAACATCGATCTGAGCACCCTCAACGTCGCGGGATCCAATTACAGCGTCGTACCCCTGTGAGAATATTGGTAAGAACTTGGCAAAGTGATCAACTGTCGTAGAGTTATCAGCGTCCATAAAGAGACGATACTGACCGGTAGTATGGGTCATGCCGTACCGCACGGCGTAGCCCTTGCCGTGGTTTTTACCATATTGTAGGAGACGAACACGGCGATCAGTAATGGAAACTGCGCGCACCAGATCCGCCGTCTTGTCTTTAGAGCCGTCATCAACTACGGCTATCTCCCAGGTGTATTCCTGTTTATTAAGATAGGTGGTTACAGCCTTGAGAGTATGCGGCAGTCGCTGTTCCTCATTGTATGCCGGAATAACAACTGATAAAAAAATAGGATTGCTGACCATAGCCTTAGTATAGCGTAGAAAATCCGACCCGACTATTTACGCGCTGGTATTCTTGCGTGGAGAAGCAGGCGCAGGAGAGGCCACGTGGCTATCGGTAGCCAGCTGTTCCAGTCCGAGTACGGCTAAAAAGCCCAAGACTGCGAATATGACGACTAAAACTAGAGAAGTATCAGCCGCTGTTATCTCATGCACAGCCAGGCGGAGAGAACCGATGATAACACCGATCAGAAAAGCTAGAGTAAGGGATTCGTAAGTAGCTAGTAGGCGCTTGAGGAAGTGTGCAAAACTGAAAAGGCCGACAGCGCATCCGAGCGAGAACACAATCAGTGTGGCAAACTCCCAGTTCTTTATGGCCGTTAGAACATACTCGTACTGTCCGAGAAATAGAAGAAGAAAAGATCCAGAGATTCCGGGTAGAATCATAGCCATAATCGCCACCATTCCGGAAAAGAATATAACAGGTAACGTATGGATCCCTTCAATTGGATTAAGTCCGACAAACAGGTAGGCACATATGGCACCGATAAGGAGAGCAATTGCCTCACCTGCGCCTTTTCGCTTAAGTTTTCGGAAAAGAATATATCCAGAAACCGCAATCAGTCCAAAGAAAAAGGCGAAGGTTGGACCCGAGTACTGTTCGAGTGCAATATGTACGATGCGCGAGAGAAGTAAAATTGAAGTCCCAATACCCAACCCCAGGGGGATAAAGAATGACCAGTTGATTGTTTTAATGGGATGACGGAGACGGACATCGGCAATTGCACCCAGAAGCTTTTCATAGATTCCCAGAATAAGCGCCATTGTCCCACCCGACACTCCCGGAACCACATCAGCTGCGCCCATAATGATACCCTTGAAGTATGTTTTCCACGCCTTATCCATACAGCCCATAATACGCGAGCTTGTCTTAAAAAGAAAAACCGCCGCATCGATTTTGATTCGAGGGGGGCGGTAGCACCTTACTGTCCACTGGCCAGCTGAAGAGCAGTGATGACTGTGTAGGTCTGCTTCTCAGGTGCATCTCCCTTGCTGCCTTTCTGCCAGACCTGGTCTGTGAAAACCGTGGTGTTCTTCACATGTTCGGAAGTGGCTTCTGGGTATCGCAGGAGGGAGTAGAGGGTGAGCAGAGCCTGGATGTCTTTGTTGGCCCGCTGGGTCCAGGCGTCCTGGTGGCGTGTGACCGTGTAGGTGCACGTCCGATCACTTTGTGAGACGAATGTCATCGTGATCAGAGTAGTCTGGGCCCGCTGAGCGAACATCTGCTTCAGGGAGGAGTCAGGACAAACATCCTGCAAGTAGATCGTCAGCAGGTCTTCCCGCGACTTGTACCAGACTGCCTGATATGCTGTCCGGGCGTCTTCATCGATCTGGGCCGCAACTGGTTGCAGGGCGGCGTTTCCGACCCACAGCTCACCTGTTGCGTTGACTTGTTTTGCCATAGCCTCGCTGCTTGCCCGGATGACGATTGTCTTCACAGGCTGCGTGTACTTTGGCACGGCGTTGCCAGTGGAGAGAGTCACTGACGGAAGAGGTGCTTCGGGTTGAGGAAACTCAGCCGCGGTTTCCTCCAAGGTCCAGCCCACTTGAGTCAGGATCACATGGTTGATCAGTTCGTGGTTCTCCAGATAGACCACGGACGGGATCAGGATGGCCATGAAGATCCACGTTCCCTTGCCGGGACTCCAGCCTGAAATGAGGAGGATCCTGTTCCAGACGCGATGGCGGATGTTGAATCGTCGCATGGGCATCTCCATCAGAGGTGAGAGGGAGAGGAGAGAAGTGGCCGAACGGCCGAGAAGGGTGAGTTGAGAAGTGTACTTCTTTTACCGTAGACCCACGCCTGATTTGCCTGCAAGCGCATTTTGTGTCGAATGGAAGCAACGTATATACTGCAGGTATGACAAAGCAGAAATTGGTTGTAGGGAACTGGAAGATGGAATTGTCGAATAAGGCGACAGCGGAAATTACTCGAGCAATGAAAAACTTGGCAGCTGGTCAGAAATTTAAGGCCCAAGTAGTGGTGTGCCCGTCTTATCCTGACCTTCTAACGGTATCAACAGCGCTAAAAGGGACCGGGATTGAAATAGGAGCTCAGAACATTCACGGTGAAGAGCGCGGACCATATACTGGACAAGTATCAGTAGTGCAGATCCAGTCGTATGTGCAGTGGTGTATCGTGGGCCATTCCGAAGTGCGAGCTCAAACAGGAGAAGACGATGCAGCTGTAACGGCTAAGGCGCAGTTATTATTTGCTCACAACATTACTCCGATTGTGTGTATTGGAGAGACGGCGGAAGAAAGAGATGGCGAGCAGACCGTCGAAAAAATCACGCACCAGGTCCAGACACTTCTGGCCACTATTCCGCGAACATCTTTTACAAAAATGGTTATCGCGTATGAGCCGATCTGGGCTATTGGCACTGGTGTTACGCCAGAGCCTATCCAAGTATCAGAAATAGTTCTACTTATCCGTAAGCTCATCGCCGGTCGTTTTGACAAAGCGGCAGCAGACCGAGTGCATATGTTGTATGGTGGTAGTGTGACGGCGGATAACATTGGCCAGTATGTGACTGAACCGGGAGTAGATGGAGTGCTGGTTGGCGGAGCCTCGACTCACCCGCGTGATTTCTTCCGGATTATTGAAGTCGTTCAATCCCCGACCTGATATGCTTGTAAGGCCTCATCAGTTATTTTATGACGCCCTGAAGGCCGATTACGCCATCGGTGCGTTTAACGTATCAAACATGGAGTTGGCCCAGGCCGTAGCTGCGGGCGCTGCGGCATGCAATTCTCCCGTGATCATTCAGACCTCTGAAGGAGCAATTGAATATGCCAGCCTTTCCATGATCAGTGAAATTATTAAAACCATGGCAGATGGGACAAGTGCGCCTGTTGTTATGCACCTGGATCACGGCAAAAGCTTCAAGATGGCAAAGCAGTGTATTGAAGCCGGGTATACCTCAGTCATGATTGACATATCAACCAGTAATTTTGAGGAGAACATTCGAGTCACAAAGGAAGTAGTAGACTATGCCCATAGCCGCAAAGTATGGGTAGAGGCGGAGCTAGGAGCAATTGTAGGGAAAGAGGGAATCAAAGATCTTCACGGCAAGGGAACTCCGGATTCGTTTTTAACTCGTCCGGATCAGGCGCGGGAGTTCATTGAACGGACAAGCGTAGATGCACTCGCCGTATCAGTAGGAACAATTCATGGAGCATTTACCGGACAGGAATACATCCGCTTTGAACTGCTGCAGCAGATTCAAGAAGCGATTCCAAACATTCCGCTAGTTCTTCACGGCGCTTCCGGCATTGCCGATGATCACCTAAGACAGGCAGTGGCAACACATGTCTGCAAAGTGAATGTTGATACAGAGCTGCGTATTGCCTTTGAAAATGCGGTAAAGGCATACTTCACCGAACAGCACGACAGTGTTGATCCCCGAAAGATTATCGGTCCGGCGAGGGATGCGGTACAACAGGTGGTAGAACAGAAAATAAAACTATTTGGTTCAAGTAATATGGCTAAGGTATACTAACCCCCACACATATGTATGATGTAATCGCTATTGGAGACACAACGCAGGATATCTTTTTGAAGATGAGTGAGGCTAGCCTGCAGTGCGATTTGGACGGAAAGAATTGTAAGATCTGCTTTGATTACGCTGATAAGATTGCGGTGGAGCAGAAAACAGATATTCCAGCAGTCGGTAATGCAGCTAATAATGCCATCGGGGTCAGCCGCTTGGGCTTAAAATCAGCTCTGTATACAGTTGTAGGCGACGATGATCAGGGTCACAAGGCGCAGGAGGTTTTACAGAAAAATGGTGTTGATCCGGTATATGTGACGCACGACAAAGAGCATGGCACAAACCTTTCCATCGTTATTAACTACAAATCAGAGCGCACGATATTTGTGTATCACGAACCGCGAGCCTATAAGCTGCCAGCCTTTGCTGAGACAAAATGGATCTACCTTACTTCCGCCTCTGGTGGCGGCGTAGATGCGTTGCATGAGCAGACGCTGGCGTATGTTCAGGCAAACCCGAGTGTTCAGATGGCCTTTAATCCGGGTACGCATCAAATTCATCTGGGACGGGATGGGTTGCTGCCGTTGTTAAAAGAAACAGACATTCTGTTTTTGAATCGGGAAGAAAGTGCTGATGTCTTAGGAGTCAATACGACAGATATTAAAGAGCTAGCGCGTGGGTTTCATGATATCGGTGTGAAAATTATGGTTATCACCGATGGACCTGGCGGATCATATGTATCTGACGGCAAGCAGATATGGTACGCAGGTATTTTTGACGGACCGGTCCTGGAGCGTACTGGAGCAGGTGACAGTTACGGATCAGCCTTCCTCAGCGCTTTTATCAAAGGTAACGACATTCCAACAGCGATGTCGTGGGGGAACGCCAACTCTACGTCTGTTGTGCAGTATATTGGCGCTCGGGAGGGACTGCTGACTGAGGAGGCGCTTCATAAAATGATTGAAGAAAACGCAGCGGTAAAACCATCCCTTTACTCTTAATTCCTTTTTAGTAAGTGTATGTCTGAGAAAGTGAAAGTTGCAATTAACGGATTTGGTCGAATTGGTCGGGCCGCCTTTAAAATTGCTTTGGCCAACGATGATGTAGATATTGTGGCGATTAACGATTTAGGAAACCTCGAAAACCTGGCGTATTTATTGCGGTACGATACAGTCTATGGTCGCTATGCTCAGGAGATTGAGCTTCAGGAGGGGAAAATGATTGTGGGCGGACATGAAGTGGCAGTGTTTCAGGAAAAAGACCCCGCCGCTATTCCCTGGGGAGATCTGGGCGTGGATGTTGTTATTGAATCAACTGGAGTCTTTACAGAAGAAGAAGGAGCCCGCGGGCATCTGACTGGGGGAGCCAGAAAAGTAATTATTTCCGCTCCAACGAAAAGCGAGGGGCTGTCGACGGTGGTACTTGGGGTTAATGATAAGGAATTGGCTGGCAAGGATATTATTTCCAATGCCTCCTGCACGACCAACTGTGCTGCTCCTGTTATGGCAGTTCTGCATAACGTGTTTGGTGTAGAAAAGGCTCTGTTGACTACGGCTCATGCATATACCGCAACACAAAGTATTGTAGATGGACCGGCTAAGGATGATTTTCGTCGCGGCCGGGCAGCAGCTCAGAACATTATTCCAGCCTCAACAGGAGCGGCGATCGCAGCAACCAAGGCGCTACCTGACTTAGCCGGGAAATTCGATGGCGTTTCATTGCGTGTGCCGGTTCCGATTGTTTCTAATGCCGATATCGTCGCTTTACTCAAAAAGGATGTGACGGTAGAAGAAGTAAATGACGCTTTTAGGGAGGCAGTTAGCAATCCCATATATCGCGGAGTTGTAGCTGTGACGGAAGAGGACAATGTTTCTAGCGACTTTATCGGTGACCCACATTCGGCTATCGTTGATATTCAGATGACCCGGGTTGTCGGCGGTAATCTGGTTAAAGTGATGGCCTGGTACGACAATGAGTGGGCTTACTCCAATCGGCTCATAGAGCAGGTGGTTGAGATAGGGAGAGAGGAATAAAGCGAGTTACCCGTTATGCCTACCCATAATTCTGGCAATAACGGCCATATTTTACGAACACTGGACGACCTTCCGATCGACGGAAAGCGAGTAATCGTGCGAGTTGATTTTAACATCAATGTCGGCACAGATGGGGTCATAGACGAAAATGAAGACTACCGTATTGAGGCGGCTCTACCTACCATTTATGAACTACAGCAGCGGCGTTGCAAAGTCCTCGTCTTAACGCATCTGGGCCGACCTGGGGAAGAGGACGGAAATTTTGACGTCACTCCCATCCGTCATCGTTTTGAGGACTTACTAAAAGAAGATGTACGGGAGTTGGCGAAGTTATCAGGGAACGGAGTCGAGGCTGTTGTGACGAGTATGGAGCCGGGTAGTGTGGCTATGTATCCAAATATTCGGATTGAAGATCGGGAAATGTCTGTCAATCAGCGGTTCGGCCAGGAGCTGGCGGCTGTGGCCGAGGCTTATGTCAACGAGGCCTTCAGTGTATCTCACCGGACGCATACTTCAGTGGCACTGTTGCCGCAGCTCCTACCTAGTTGTGCAGGCCGACGCACGACGATGGAAGTGGAAAAGTTGCTAAAGTTAAAAAGGAATCCTCAGCATCCGTACGTGGCTATCGTCAGCGGAGCAAAGATTACGACCAAGGTCGGGATGCTACGTCAGTTGCTGGCTAAAGTTGATACGCTGTGTGTCGGCGGACAAATCGGCAACGTATTTGTGGCGGCTAAAGGTTTATGGAAGCACCATCCATTCGATGTGGATGAAATCGTGGTTGCGAAAGCAATACTGGATGCCGCCGGGGGAAAGCTCTTAATACCAGTTGACGTTGTTATTGGGGGTTCTAAAGGAGAAAACAAACAGGTGGTCAGTGTTGATCAGATTCCGGAAGATGCCGGAGGGTTGTGGGATATAGGGCCACAATCAACGCAGGCTATTATTAACGCATGCTCCACTGCTAAGTCGGTGATGTGGAATGGGCCGCTGGGGATGTTTGAAGTGGAGGCTTATGCTGACAGTACGCACCAACTAGTCACTGAACTATCCAAGATGTCCGCCTATCGCGTGGTGGGTGGTGGCGACACTGCACATGCGCTAGAGCTATATAGGGCTACTAAGAAATATGATCATGTATCAGTCGGGGGCGGGGCAATGGTTGCGTTCCTGGAAGGTAAACGTATGCCGGGCTTAGAGCCGCTGATGAGTTGACAAAATAATAGAAAAGTTCTATTAAAAAAGTGGTACTTTTCTTTCTATTGAGCAACGAGAGTTTTTCCATTCACGAGTGCGGGACCTTTCCTGCGGCTTTTTCATTTCAACTTCTCAATTTTCACTCCAACTAACCGTAAGAGTTCATGCTGGGGGTTTTCACGACTATCAAAGAAAGGAAGTAATAACTGCAAGGTTCGTGTGCGTAACGTTGCTGCATCTGCGGTTGGTTGAGCTAGTGTTGTCTGCCGAGAGCGGGTGGTAAAATTTGAAAAACGGGCAGTAATACCAAGTGTGCGAAATGATTTGAAGCCGTCTTCGTGTAAGCGTTCGATTAAATAGTCACAGATGGAGAACATCTGGGGGATTAAGATACTAGCCTCCAAGGTGTCTTCACGTAATGTAATTTGCTCACTTATGGATTTAGCGCGTGAATATTCGTACAGAGGAGAGGCATCGATACCGCGTACTTTGTTATAGAGATCACTACCCCATTTACCTAACAGGCTTTCTAGTTCCTCTGCCCCATACTGCTGCGCATCAGCTACGGTGCGAATATCGCACCGAGCTAGAAGCAGTTGTGTTTTCGGACCGACTCCGGGGATGGCGCGAATAGAAAGAGGCGCAAGGCGCGCTTGTGCCTCTGCTTCAGTGATTATTACCAGCCCATCAGGCTTATTCATGTCGGAACCTATCTTGGCTACCAGTTTGTTTGGTCCAATACCCACAGAGCACGTGAGCTGTTCTTTTTCATAAATTGCCTGCTTTATCTGCTTGGCAGTATTCTCCGCCGTTAATAGCGATCGGTGATTAGAGAGATCAAAATATGCCTCATCCACACTGCGCTGCTGCATAGTAGGAGTGTGCTGCTTTATAACTTCCATGATTGATTTGGAAATTCGGCTGTATGTTTGAAAGCTTCCGGGCAAAAATACAGCCGCGGGCTTTCCCTGTTGTAATGCATATTGCGACAGACGCCACGCTTTGGTTATAGCCATAGCAGAATGAATGCCGTATTCGCGGGCTTTGTAGTTGGCAGTGGAAACGACTCCTCGTCCACGACCTTCTCGGGGGTCGGACCCTACGACGATCGGCATACCGGAAAACTGCGGATTATTCCGTTCTTCAATGGCTGCAAAGAATGCATCCATGTCTAGATGTCCGATGATTCGTGAAGGCATGTTCGTGTTTAGTTCTAGTATACCTCTTTCCTCAAACAACGGGTATGGAAGTCTTTTGCCGTACCGCCCTAAACCCTATGTATACGCATATATATAAAGTATTCGAGGTGTAGTGGTATACTGAATCCGTGGCTAAGATAGAACACATTACAGCGCAAGAAGTGCTTGATTCCCGTGGTAATCCGACAGTGCAGGCGCTTGTAAGTTGCGAGGGCGGTTACGTTGGTAGCGCTATGCTCCCATCCGGTGCCTCAACTGGTAAATATGAAGCGCATGAACTGAGAGATGGAGACCCTAAGCGATATGGTGGTAAAGGAGTACTAGCGGCGGTGGCGAATGTAAAAAATCAAATTCATGCCGCTCTGCTGGGAAAAGATACCGCTAACCAGACCAAACTTGATAAGACGCTGCTGGAACTAGACGGCACTCCTGATAAATCCCGTTTAGGCGCTAACGCTATTTTGGCCGTGTCGCTGGCCTGTGCTCGAGCTGAAGCTGACTCTCAGGGCCTTCCTCTCTATTTATATCTCCAGCAACTATTTCCCAAGCGAAAGCCCGTGATGCCGGTACCGCAGATGAATCTCATTAACGGCGGGCGACACGCCAGTAATGGCCTATCAATTCAGGAGTATCACGTTCTGCCTATTGGTTCGACAAACTTTGCAGAAGCCTTGCGCATGGGAGTGGAAATTCATCACGCATTACGGAATATTTTAGTGCAGGAAGGTTTTCAGGTAGAGGTTGGAGACGAAGGAGGCTTTGCCCCTAAGCTTAAATCAAGCGAAGAGGCATTTACCTTTTTAACCCGGGCCATTGAGCAGGCAGGATACGTGCCGGGCGTTGATGCATACTTAGGCATTGATGCGGCCGCGTCTGAATTCTATGACTCGGAAAAGCAGGTATATATGCTGGATGGTACGGCGCTGGCAGCCAACGATCTTGCTTACCAATACAAAACCTGGCGAGAGCGCTACCCGTTAATATCAATTGAGGATCCGTTTACCGAGGACGCCTGGAGTGACTGGCAGCAGTTCATGAAGAACAACGGGCGGTATATACAGGTGGTGGGTGATGATCTGTATGTGACCAACACTACGCGCATTAGAGAAGGAATTGTGCGGGGGGCTACCAATGCGGTGCTCATTAAGCCCAACCAGATCGGCACACTTAGCGAAACGCTCCAGGCGATTCTCATCTCTCAAGAGGCCCAGCAGAATACAGTTATCTCTCATCGGTCGGGAGAAACGGAAGATCACTTTATTTCTGACCTCGCGGTAGCGGTTAGCGCCGGACAGATTAAAACGGGAGCACCGATACGTTCAGACCGAACGGCTAAGTATAACCGGCTATTGCAGATTGAGGATGAACTGGGAGAAATACGTTTAAGTCACAACCTGCAGCCCTTCCTTGAGCACCAGAGGCCGGCTTATGAAGCGGCCGCCGGAGTAGAGGTGCATGCCGGCCGGGCACTGTGATATACTATTTTCCATTAACCATCCTTCATGAGTGATCAGGGGCACAACGCAATATGGGAACACCGGCAGGCGGAGCTCTGGGACCGGATTTTTCAGGTTACGCAGGACGTCGTAACGCTCGCTGATGTACTGGATGATTCGGTGGGAGCGAATGTGATGAGGCAAGAGATGGTGAAGTCAGCCATGGGTGTAGGCAAATATCTGGTGCGGGGTACCGCGGCAGATAACGAGAAGGATTTTGAAAAGTATGTGGTGGAAGCACGTATGAAAGCGATCGAAACTGATTACTGGCTGCGACTGGCATACATTGTCCAGCAGCGTGAAGATGTACAGCGTGATCTGTCCAGTATTATCACTCAGTACTCGGGAATCATAGATTTATTGTACAAAATGGCTCGACATGTTAATCGCAAACACGATTTTTCACAGCATGCCCGAGGGCCCAAAGTGAACTTGTGAAGAGCGAATGGCAGGTGCGACCTGGAGGGGAAAGTCGAGTATCAACACTCGCCGATTTAGAGCATTTGCTGTATCAGCAGCGCAGTCTTGATGCAGCTGCGCGCGAAGCTTTTTTACAGCCCGTATATACGCGCGATATTCACGATCCACACCTGCTGTATGGGATGCAGGAGGCGGTTGATCGGATTTACCGTACCGTTGAAAAGGATGAACGCATCTTGGTATACGGCGACTACGACGTGGATGGCATCAGCTCTACCGCTATTATGGTTTCGGCTTTACAGGATATCGGGGCCAATGTTACGCCTTACCTGCCGCATCGGACTGATGACGGCTACGGTGTGAACCGAGCAGTGCTTGAAAAACTGGAACGCGAGTTTGATCTGCTGATTACGGTTGATTGCGGTGTGAGTAACGTGGAGGAAATTAACTGGTTAGCTAGTAAGGGTAAGGATACGATTGTAGTGGATCATCATGAGCTACCCAAGGAGCTTCCCGCCGCTCGAGCTATTCTCCATCCGCGTCATCCAAAGGGATCCTACCCCTGGCCGAGTCTGTGTGGAGCGGGTATGAGCTGGAAATTATCCCAGGCACTGCTGCGCGATGAGCGTTCTCCTTATGCAAAAGATCCTGATCGGGAAAAGTGGCTGCTGGATTTAGCGCTGCTAGGAACAATTGGGGATGTTATGCCGCTACTGGGAGAAAATCGGGTAATTGTAAAATTCGGGATTGAAGTTCTGCGTCGGACACGCAGGCCAGGATTGCAAGCGCTACTTGATGGCGCCAACCTATCACGCGGGTCCTTACGGGTGCAGGACATTGCTTTTCGAGTTATTCCTCTCATTAACGCTGCCGGACGCATTGATCATCCTCAGGCTGCGCTCGATCTTCTACTAGCGCCGAATATGACGCGAGCTATTCAGTGCGCGACAGAGCTGATGTCTTTAAATAAAGAACGGCAAGCGATAACGCGGCGCATTGTCCAGGAGGCCGAACGTCAGGTAGACCCTCGCTCCTCGATTGTGTTTGCAGCTGATACCACCTGGCCGGCGGGAATTGTGGGGCTGGTGGCCGGACAATTGGCCTCTAAATTTTCTCGTCCCGCCTTCATCCTTGGTGGTAACGGCAAACATGCTGTGGGTTCGGCCCGTACAGCAAACAGGATTAATATTCTGGAAGGATTGCGAACGGCAGAGGAGTATACGCTTAAATTAGGTGGCCACATTCAGGCCGCAGGATTTTCTGTGGAAGAGACAAATATTGCAGCGTTTCGAGAGCAATTGCAGGTATATTTTGATAAGTTGCCGGAACCAGCTGGCGCTGGCAAAACATTTACGGCTGATGCACTGGTGGACCCAGCCCTGCTAAGTTGGGAGACAAATCGGTTGCTGGAGCAATTTGCTCCATTTGGCGAAGCCAATCCTGCCCCATTATTTGTTCTGGAGAATATGTCAGTTCTGGACGTGCGCCCTGTGGGGAAAGAAGGCAAACACGTAAAGCTGACTCTGGCTACTCAAGCGGGCCGTGTGGATGCGATTGGGTTTGGATTAGGGGATCGCTTGGGGAGCATTGATAAAGAAGTTGATGTGCTGGGTAGCTTGGAAACAAATGAGTTCCGAGGATCAGTGCGACTGCAGTTAAGTCTTAAGGATGTGAATACAGAACAAGTACTGGTGCGGTAGTACCGTAAGGGGTGGTTATGATATGCTGTTTGTATAAGCACTAATGAATTGTTCTATGGCGCGTAAAAACTCATTTATTACACATGATTGGGGAACGATAATTACTATTGTAGTAGGATTATTGTTAGTTTTTGGAGCAGTTGTATTTTACCCTTACGAGGGAGCAGTTGCTGATAACGAATATACTCAAGAACATTACGTCTCCTGGCTTACCTTTATTGCGGGGTTCTTTATCGTCGGAGTAGGAGGATGTATACATGCGCTTCGTAGAGCAGGTTTAGCTACAAGTAAAACGAATGTCGATGTTGTTCTTTTGAGTAAGCGGGCATCCGCTGTTCTTGGAGGAGTAGTGGTGAGTATGCTCGTATCAAAAGGGCTGCACGTATTGCTTGCCGAAGCTGGTCTTCTGGAAGAGCGGTTTATAAGCGCCTTTATATTTCTTGGTCTTCCTTTATTAATCCATTATGTAGGGTTCCGGTTTGCTTTGAAAAAGAAATACCTTTGGTTTGGCATGGCTTTTGTGCTTACGTACTTAGCCTGGCTTGCATATGGATTTGGTAGTGTCATACAGAGCTTGTCCTAAGTGTCAGATATACAAGCCATACTGCATACTGACGGAGGCGCGCGCGGCAATCCAGGACCGGCAGGAATTGGATATGTTTTGGTTATTGAAGATGATGCCAAAATTGAACATGGAGAATACATTGGTGAGAAAACAAACAACTACGCGGAGTATATGGCCCTTATTAAAGGACTAGAGCGAGCTCATCAAGAGAAAGTGACAGACATTAAATGTTATCTGGATAGTGAGTTGGTGGTTAAACAACTGAAGGGTCAGTATCGGGTTAAGCATCCGGATTTAAAGCCGCTGTTTGAACAGGTAAAAGAGGTGGCCGAAGATTTTAATACAATTTCATATACACATATTCCACGAGCCAAGAACAAGGGAGCGGATAAGCTGGTGAACTGGGCGCTGGATAAGGCGAAATAAAAAACGGCCTGGCAGACAGCTCAGGCTTGTTCGCGGGAAAAGCTTTTGTGGAGCTCTTCCTGAATAGCAGTGTGCAGCTTCTCTGCCAGGTATTCGATGAGAACATCGGGCCTGACAGTCACTTTCCGAAAGCGAGGATCTCGAAACATGAGGTTGAAACCTTCGCTTTCATGCCCCCGGACGTCCGTACGGAACAGAATGACCGGCTTGCCAAGGTTCAATGCCGCTTCCGCTTCGAGAGCAGTGCCGTCATCGGCGATGGGACCGTCGAAGTTGGCGACCAGGACGTCGCTCCTCTCAATCTCCGACCGGCAGGTTTGCCATACGAGATCTGGATCCTGCGGTGCACCCAAGCTTTGGGGGAGATGGACCGTGTAGGAATGGATAGTCTGCAGAGCTTTCTTCAGATCGCAGTTGAAGCGTTGATCAGCCATTCCAAAGAGTGGACCTGCCAAGTAAACACGCGTCTGCGGCTCGTGGACCCCATTCATCCCGAAGATGGTCTGCATGTTAAAGGTGCCTCTTCTTTGCTGTTGTGGTGATAACAGAAGAGCATTACATCATACTCTTCTATTAATTAATCTATCAAGGATTTGAGTGTAAATGAAAAAGCACGCACAGCCTTGGCTGTAAACGTGCCTAGATTCTATTCCATGCGACGTAGGAGGGAATTGCTCCTCCCAACTCCCACGTCTGGAAGATTTTCATTCCGCGGCACCAAAGCTGCGTGGAGTTAGGACAGCACTCGATGCCACGTGTTTCCACGTGGACCACAGTGCCACCGAGCTTTTCCCATGCCCAATGGACACGGGGCACGTGATCGGTATAGCCAACTAAGCTAGCTTCCGTACCCCACTCGTGTTGAACGCAGACCTCCTTAGCGTGCTTAAGCGAATCTGCCGAGTGGTAGTGGATTCCCTCCACTTTCTCATTCGGCCCAGGTAGATACACCACCTGATCCATGTTCACGGTCCCGAGATCGCGGATCGCTTCGTACACTTCCTTCTGAGCAATGATTGGCTTGCCCGTTGCCTGATGCAACTCAGCAGCTGCACGAGCAATCTGTTTGTTACTCCTGCCCGGCTCTCCGTTGGGGCCGATGCCAAACGTAAGAGCGATGATCACATCAGCCCTCTTTGCCTTATACAGGCTGTACGGAGGTGTATAGATGTACCAGCGCCACCAGTACTGTGGCACAAGAACAAGCCTATGCGGTTGAAAGGACATGTCTCCTCCATTATTCTGGGGTTGTTGAAACTTTAGAGACTTTGCACACCTTACATAGGAATCCTTGACACGTCAATAATTTGTAGTATTATGTTCAGGCAAGATAGGTGAACGATTGCTCTGCGTGAATAGCGTGGAGAGGAAAGTCCGGACACCTAGTTGTTTACAACTATCAAGGGTGGCAGATAACGTCTGCCGGGCGTAAGCCTAGGGACTGGAAAGGTGCTTTTAGAAGGATACTCTTCACGTGAATATCTTTCTTTAAAATCCGAGTACGGCGAAGAGCGCAACAGAAACATACCGCCTGCATTTTGCAGGTAAGGATGAAATCGTGAGGTAAGAGCTCACGCGGGCGCATGGAAACATGCGCGCGGGGCAAACCCCACCCGGTGCAACTCCAAGCAGTGCTTGTCTTATTAAGACGGGCCGGTAGGAGGCAATGAGATGCGTAGCGATGCGTATCATAAGATAGATGATCGTTTTCAAAGACAGAATCCGGCTTACAGCTTATCTTGTACCAAACACCCCTCACGGGGTGTTTGTGTTTTCTGTATGGTTGCGGGAGAGTACTGCGCCCTCATATACTTACAGGCAGATGCAAGCCCCTGTTGACAAAGTAGTATAATATTGGCAAGATACCATCTTCGTTTATTCTCGAACCTAGTTTCTTAATTCCTGTTTTTCGTCCATGAAACGATCAGAATTATTTTTTGGTGCCATCCTCGTTCCGCTCGACTTCATCGCTCTGCTTATCGCAGGGGCGTTGGCATACTACTTACGTACGAGCGGACCGATTCAGGAACTGCGTCCTGCCACCTTTGAACTTGATCTGCCCCTGACTGAATATATACAGCTGGTGGCTGTAGTGGCGGCAGTTATTATTATCATTTTTGCGGTGCAGGGATTGTATACCCTACAAGTTACTCGTAAGGCACTCGACGAGTTTACCAAGATTTTTTCGGGGATCTCTATTGGAATCATGTTGGTTGTCTTGTACATCTTCTTGAGTGCCGAACTGTTTCAGTCACGCTTTATTTTACTGGCAGCTTACGGCTTTGCCATTATCATGGTTTCTTTCGGACGATATTTTGTGAAACGCATGCAACAGGTACTGCTACGGCGCGGGATGGGAGTTCATCGAGTTGTACTGGCCGGTAACGGAAAATTTGCCACACAGTTAACAGAGCTGTTTAAGCGTCGGCCGGACCTGGGTTACAAGGTCGTCGGAGACATTGAGACCATTACCTGGAGTGCCCTGGAAGATGTCTATCGCCGGCAGGGGATTGATGAGGTAATTCAGACGAATCCCAACATGACTGAAACGGACAATGTGGTAGTGCTGGATTTCTGCGAACAGTACAAGGTGGATTACAAGTATATTCCTAACACGTTTGAAGCTCATTCTGTAAACGTACGGTTTCGCCAGGTTGGACCGATTCCGCTGCTAGAGCTGCAACGCACTCCGCTAGAAGGCTGGGGCCGTATTGCCAAGCGGACAACGGATATCATTGGGGCGGCACTAGGGATTACGTTCCTCTCTCCAGTCTTCCTGGTTACGACGTTACTTATTAAGCGAGAGTCTCCAGGGCCCGTCTTTTATCGTCAGATTCGAATTGGAAAGAATATGAAGCCGTTTGAAATCTTTAAGTTTCGCAGTATGTACCTGGAATACTGTGTGGGAGCACGCTACGGCGGTAAGGCGGCGGAGAAAAAATATGAGGAGCTGCGTCAGCGTATGAATGAACGCAAAGACGGCCCGCTGTTTAAAATGAAAGATGATCCGCGGATTACCAAAGTCGGACGTGCCATTCGCAGACTTCGCATTGATGAGCTTCCTCAGCTGTTCAATGTATTAGTCGGCGACATGAGTTTATTCGGTCCCCGTCCGCATTTGCCGGAGGAAGTGCAGAAGTATGATAAGCATCATCGTAAACTGTTTACGCTTAAGCCCGGTATGTCAGGAATGGCCCAAGTAGCAGGCAATGCCGGACTGCCATTTAAAGAAGAAGCGCGTCTCGATATTGCCTATATCGAAAACTGGTCGCTATGGCTGGATATTGTGTTACTACTCAAAACGTTGCGCATTGTGTTTACGGATAAGAACGCGGTTTGACACATATACATAAAAGCACAAACTTTTTTGGAAATCTGCCCAGCTTGCTCACAAGGACGAAATGGCATTAAAACCACAACGATACTATGTTCAATACAAAACTTGAATTTCCACTTCATTGGTTTTCACACCGTAAAGCTAAGCAGTACATACTTTCACCCGACGGTAGAGCTGTGAGTTTTGTCTTACTTGTGGTCATCACCTTTTTTATTACCAGATGGATTTTTGCGGGGGCGTGGTTCAACAATGACTTAGTAATTATTACTACACCATTGGAAAATTTATATGCTCATCTTCAACGTTCAGGCCAATCGCCACTTTGGGCACCGGAACTAGCGGGCGGGTATCCACTGTTTGCTACAGGACAGCTCGGGTTTTGGTATCCGCCCCACATGCTATTGCGACAGTTTTTACCTGCAGTATGGACACTTAACTTATCTATGCTGCTTCATAGTCTCTTAGCCGCAGCGGGAGCCTTTATTTTCTTTAGAATAAATAAGGTTAATAGAAGTGCGGGAGTTGTTGGTGCATTACTTTTACCTCTTGGGGGCGCATTTATAGGAAAGTATGAAATGGTTAATTTAATACTTCCATTTACTTGGGTTCCTCTTCTTCTATTATTTCTTCAACTTTTTATTGAGCGAGGACGGCTCGCTTTCCTTTTTTATTGGATCATAGCAAACACCTTATGTGTTTTAATGGGGCATCCTCAAATGACAGTCCAAATCTTCATCTTAGAAGCAATTTTTGTATTAGGCTCTCTTGCTCTGGACTGGAAACGATGGTTGCGAGCCCTTGTGGTTTTGACTGGAGCCTTTCTTGTAGTTGGTTTAGCGTCTTTCTACTTGTTACCTATTATTGACAACTTCTCCGTCACTGATAGAGCCCAAGGTATTGGTGCAGACAAAGATGGATTATTTGAATTCAGCTTTACTCTCGAGGCACTAAAGGGAATAATCTTGCCACATCCGTTTGGACATGGTGACCAATATCAAGGACCAAAAAATGAAGCCGAACTTTCTAGTTACCTTGGCCCATTTGCCATTCTTTTTGCACTCTTTGGATTATTCGTGGGTAGAAAAAAGTTTCCTACCATGTGGCTGTTTTCTGTATTCATGCTGGTTATTGGTATATCGCTTGCATTAGGCGGTGACTCTCCCATATATCGTTGGCTGGTCAATGTTGGTTGGCGGTACTTTAACGCTCCAGCTCGCTTCTTTTTGCTTGCTAATTTTGGATTAGTATTTTTAGCAGCTATTGGTTTCCATTTCATAGCAAGCAAAATTACTCGTAATTATATGCAGAAAATTGTTATAGGGTTACTGACTGCAGGAACTATCATTCCCGTATTTTGGGTAGGTTGGTCCTGGTATGATGGGGTGCCTTGGAAATATACAAAAGAGCCAATAGCTATAAACATTCTGAAACAGCAGGATGGTCTAGTTCGGGTTTTTTCAAAGGACCGGTTATCCGATATTGCTCCTAACAATAATTTCGGCATTATGTTGTGGGACCCCGTTTGCTCAACTTGCTTATATCGACAGACGTTTGTATCTCCATTTGCTGTTATACAAGGCATTAATCTCAAACTCTCTCATGTTACCGAAGCGGGAACCTTGACCATGAGGCTTTTCAGTAGCGGAGGAGAACAATTACGTGAGACTTCATTACCTGCCCATAATGTTATTGATAGTGAGTGGAGCACGTTTTCTTTTCAGCCGCTAGATAATGTACTTAATCAATCATTATATTTTGAAATTACATCTGACATAATAAAGAAGCAGGCGCCACGTCTTGCTATTCATACAAATCCCAACGATGAACAATATGATCCTACTGGTTTGCTCTTCTCCTGCAAAAACGGTTTTTGCGAGCCAATCAAGGCAGATTCGCAAACGGTAGATGCGGCTTTTGCAATACTTACTTCACAAACTAGAGCGATAAAAGGGTACGAACTACTTACACCTTACATACCAGCAGGTTATGGAATTGGCAGCGCTCAATGGACAGGCTCTCTAGGCATTCTCGATGTTCAAAACTACCTAAAGCCATTTGGTGAGAGAGGCTCAGGATCCGCTTGGCAAGAAAATCGTTCATTAGTAAACCGTTTTCCTATCACTCACGTCATCGGTCTTTTCCCACCGCATCGAGGCGCAACAAACTTAGTTGATTTTACGGAAATTTCCTCAATTCCGATTGATGATAAGTTTATCCGTCTATATCAGAACAATGAGGCTTTCCCAAGGGTATATTTTGTTGAAAACGTGAAGGCAATTTCTGGCAGCTTAGAGCAACGAATTGCATTATCAAAAATTAATCCCCAAGATGAGAAAACTGTGGTAGCTGATATACCCAGTGATACTGATTATGCTTCGGGCGGTGTTATTAATTCCGTTTACGACAAGCGAAGCCGAGTTATAATTCAAACCAGCAACTTATCTGATGGTTTTCTAGTAATGCGAGATATTCTATTGCCTGGTTGGACGGCGATAGTTGATAACAATGCAGTTCCGATTCATTTAACCGATAGCCTGTTTCGTGGAATTTCCGTGCCGGCCGGAGAGCACAAAGTGATATTTGAATATAAGCCAAGTTGGGTAAAGATTGCCACCTCGTTAGGGATTATATCCTTAGTTATCCTTACCGTTCTGGGATATTTTAGCCTCAGGGGAGCTACTGTGTGGCGCTTGCCGCAGCGAATTAGAGATAGCCGAAAGAGGTTTATATAGGCATGTAAAGATCGCACCTATTGTGTACTGATAGAATATAAGCTGATACGTCAGTGTATCAGCGCTCTATTACCAGATAAGCTTCCGCAAGAGTCCGTACCACATTATAGCTATAATACTTCCCAACACCGTTATCCATGCTCCCCACCACATTATTTGTGGCTGATACTCTAATACAAGTGTTTGTGTACCTTCGGAAATCGGAACTGATACTAGTCCATTGAATGATTCTGGTTGAATGTCCCCAGTGCTTTTCCATCCAGCATCATAGTTTTGATTCAGTACAATTCGATCTTTAGTCGATGTCGTCGCAGCGATAGTCAATATTCCTGGTTTTAAACTGTATTCGAGAATTTTTCCTCCATTGACTAGCCATACCTCGCCATTATAGGGCTTCAGAGGATCAGAGCTATCAAATGCCCGCGTATGCGGATCTGGTTGATAGTGGCGGCACAGATCATTTGTTCCCATGTTTTCTAAATACGAAATGTATCCTACTTTGTAATACTTCCCATCCAAGACATCTTTCTTTGTGTATGACGCTGATGTCCGTTGAAATTGTTCACTGCGAGCAACTGCCGGCAGCGGAAGTGTAAATTTTTGAGAAAAAAGCTGCAGATCATACATTACCAGATCAACTGCTGCGATAAGGAGAATAATACCAAGGCCGAGACGAACGGTGCGACCCCAACGTATTCGTTGAGTGCGTTGCCACAAGACCTGCGCCGCATATGCGGCCAAAAGAGATATCCCTATAACCGGAAAAATCATCAGTCGGCTTGGCATTCGGAGAAGGTCTACCACTGAAGCAAACAGACCATCAGTTGCCGGAATATGTGTAAAAACTAGCACGAGTAATACCAAAGATGCCAGTAGCGTTCCACCATATAAGGAGGGAGCTGGTAATAATTTTCTGCGCGTCCACACCATTATCCCTCCGGTCAATGCCAAGAGAAAGGGAATAACACCCATATAATTTGCAAATTCTGACCACCGATAGTTAATTCCGTCTTGTTCAAGCGCAGGCAGGTGCTTTCGTGTCAATAACATGTCAGGAAGTAAGGAAAGTGAGGGAACTAACCCCAAACGAGAACTTTGAATATCTAGTTGGTCCAATACTGGCAACAGTTTTACTGCTCCTAGAATAACTGCGAATAAAAGAACGAGGGCAAGCGTAGTCAACGGATGAATTACCCTTTTCTTGTAAGATATAGTCGCAGCAATAATAGTCAGAAACATGGCGGAATAAAACACAAGGTGCATTGTCCCACTCCCAAATATCCAAGCCGCCATAAGCCCCGCAACGGGAATAAAGGCGGGGCGGGTGAAGCTTTTCAGCGTGAACAGTATAAACCAAGGAACCCACGCCGCTCCTATCCAAACAACATATCCCTCCGCTAAATGCTGCGAGAGGTATGCGGTGAATGATACGAGGAAAGCAAACACTATTGCCCCAAGAGTGTTTAATCGTAGGGATGTTTTTGCCAGGACGCCAAATCCAATAAAGCTTAAAGCAAGCGCAGCGGTGTAGGAGAGCTTGAGGGCAACTGGGGCTGAAAAAGGCAAGGTAAGAATGGCAAGGGGTTGAAATAACCACTGTTCAATATCTCCCCATAATGGAGCACCTCCGCACATATATGGCTGCCAGAGCGGCAATCGTCCGTCTATAAGCTGTTCTCGAGCTGTGGCGAAAAAAATAAGTCCTCTGTTTATATCTCCGTGAGCACTAATACTATTAAGGGGCA
>JBBDOX010000015.1:0-12711 GCA_040876835.1 Candidatus Anderseniibacteriota bacterium
AGAAGGTGGGGGGGACAGTGGCCGAGATGGTGATTTGGTCTTCGGATATGACAGCAACGGCAATGCTCGAAGAATCGATTTCGGCATTAGCTCCAGTCTCTGTTCGAATTACTTGCACAAGGTCACTCCCTGGAGACCCTGGGTTATCGATCCCCGCAGTGATTAAGAACCCATACAATGTACCAGGTGTTAAATCATCACTATCAACGGTCACTACCTGCCCCGAAACACCAGATGCCTCTGTCCCTATTCCTGGCCATGCCGTAAGTGATTCTCCCTGATACGTACTTGGGATACCTGTTGTCGTCACCGTTATATTCGAAGCAGTACTGTCTACGCCAAAACCTGCGGAGAAAACAATATCAGTATGGTCTTCAGTAGCGGTTGTTGCCGGCTTCGCCACGATAAGGATATCGTTGTCAGTAATCGACACCTTCATACGATCTAATCGCATAGAAGCTTCCGTAAACGGCGCGGCTTGAGCCTCACTTACAAACGACAATGCAGCGACAAATACAATACTTAATATAACGCTAACCCCTATGCGCGTGCTGTTCATAATGCAGCGGATATCGAAGGATAAATTATGATTGATGAAATAGTACCACATTAACCTGAATATTTTTCCACACGTAAAGCCACCATTTAAAATGTTGCCGAAGCAATCAACGTTAAAATATCCGTATAATCACTTGCCGCAGGGGTAACCGCCGAAGATTTCGCTTTTATCAAAAATGACCCGCGTCCGGCAACAATCGGATTTTCCGTACTGAATATTTCTCGAATCGCAGTATCGAGTACCCCTACATTATCATCAGAAAGATCATATGCCGCAGTAATACTTAAAGGCCCTCCGGAGCTTTCAGCTACGCTACTGCCTTGCGCCCCGTACCCTTCAGTCGCCGCGGATAGATCTGCTGTGGATGAGTCAATCGTGTAAGCGGTAAGACTGCTTACAAGCCCCGCGTTATCACCTACTACATACACCCGCCCGCCACCTTCGGCGTTCGTATCAAGATCAACCCAAATCTTCTCCGTACTATCAATCACACTACCAGCAGTAAGATCCCCCAGATCAATAGTAAACGGTGCGCTGGTATCGCTATCGGTCGCTGACACATCAATATCAAATGATAGTTCCGGCTCTGCCGTTGCAGCATCGTCTGTCGGCCCCCAGTCGGTCTCCGTAAAATCCCCGTGCATGGCTTTCACCTTAACGGTATACGTGGTGCCTGGTTCTAGACCGATAACCTCAAAACCGCTGGCTCCACCCCAAGAGGCATATGTTTGATAGTCTTCGCTTCCGAGCGTCGCGCCAACCGTATTGTCGCTTTGAATGTAGTTTGTCTCTGAAGCAAACGCGTCGGTGCTAATCGCAATCGCAAACGTCGCATCGGTAGGGTTACTTCCATTATCAATAATCAGGTTCAGTTTGTTGTAATAATTCCCGTCATTGGTAAACGCAGGAGCAGGCGGAACGTTAGCTTGCTGGATATAATTTAAACCGGAGCCGAGGTCGTAACTTGAACCAGACAACTGTGAACTGCTTGTCTCACCTGAAATAGCGTTTAGCCGATAATTATCCGAAGAAGAATCAGCCGTACCACCAGAGCCAAAGCCAAACCCTCGCAGCTGGTAGTTTGAGCTGGCCGGCATGCCCTCAGTTCTTGTGTAGTAGACAGTGATACGGATGAAATCGACAAGTGCAACGCGAAACGTGCCGGTCGTCGTCGCGGCGATAACGAAGCCAAATGTCGAAGCGTTGATATCATCCGCCGTCCACGATTCGCCCCACAGGTCCGTCGTGCCGGCGCCATACGATACGATCGTCGGCGTGCCGTTGTCCCACTGCGTTCCACTCGCCTTGTCCGTCGATCCGACCACCCCGCCTTTCACGATGCGGGCCCGCGCATCAAAAATATTTACGGCGTTCGCGTATTTCTCGACTTCGACCACAATGCCGTCGATCGTCGCTCCCGCCGGAATATCGAACCCAAAGTTCGTCGCCTTGAGGTACTGACTCGTTGAGTTGGAAAGTCCGACAGCCGCATCCGTGCCGTCGTTCGCCGTGATGTTTTCCGGCGAACTCCACGCCGCCGTACCGAACGAGTTGTCATTCGCTCCGGTGCCGACAATCAGTGGTCCTTCTGAAGACGCATATACAATCTCCGGAAGCGCAGCCTCGAAAACACCTACAACGAGGCAGGCAATTACAAGAAAGAATGAAATAGCCCGTTTCATGTATAGGGCAGTATATCAGTCCACTACAATCGTGGAAACGATGTTCTCATAATCCTTTTGCGCCGCCTCTATTCCAAACGGATCAAGCGATGATAGCGCGATGGTTGTAACCTGCCCACCTTGAGGAATAAATATCACTTTCTCAAACGCCGCGTCCGTACCGGTAAATTCAACTGCTTGTCTGCCAGAAAGTGTCAGCGATCGTTCTGAATACGCCTGGGGCTTGCTTCTGCGCAGCCGTACAGCTGAATGCTCGTCGAATGCTCCCGGTAGCTCCTGCCGGCTTACAACCAACCTTCTCGTGCCCCCAATACCAGCAATTAACACTTTCGAGCCATATTCCCCCTCCACCTTATCCTCCCGCACCGTGTAGGCTTGTGGATGAGAAAACCGCACTCCCAGGCCTTCAAACATTGTTTGAGCAGAAGCTGCTTCTACTTTTACTGCACCCTCCTGCTGTTCTAATAGCGCCCGCAGCTGCACCGCCTGCTCTGAATCCGGCGCTAACTCCTTTAAACGCTCCTTAATGTCCTCAATGGAAAGTGTTTTCATATCCGATTGAGAAGCACGCAGGAAAAAACGAACACCAAGTACGCCGCTGAGAATGAGAAGGATAAGGACAACCAAGACAACCCGTCGCTTTTTGCGGCGCGGAGCAGATTTCGATTCGACTGGAGGATTAGCAGACATAGCAGCCTTCTTCCAATATACTACACTGCATGAGACTAGCCTCCTTCCTCGCACCCGCTTTGCTGTCCATAGCCGTTATATCCGCTGGCATATTCGCGTCTTCCGTTAGGGCCGCACCTTTTACCGAGAGCTCCCTGCGATTCGAGCGATTAGCAATTAACAGCGCTAACGTTCGGGTATTGATAATAGCCAAACCTGCTTCCATAGCAACCGAGGCCCAGGTCACACTCACACTCGCCTCCGGATTTACCGTTAACGGCACTCCAGGTAATGTCACGACTTCAACTGACGACCTGCCTGTCACCCACCAGGGGGAAGCGCTAGTCGCCTGGCCAGGTGTGGGTAGCAGTGCTACGGGAGTGAGCGGACAAACTGCCACCTTTGCCTCGGACGACCTTGACGCCGGCACGCTCTACGGCTTTTACATTACTAGCGGTATTTCCACCCCTGCCTCGGTTGGCACTGGAGAGTTTTCCCACATTCTGGCTACCAAAACAGCCGGCAGCGCCACCATTGATCAGACCCAGATTACCACCCCAGTTGAGTCAAGTGATCAGGTTACCATTACGGGCGTCATTCCAGGTACCAGTATCACTGCCGACCGGGATTTCGGTATTCGCGTGACCACTACAACTACCGACGAGAAAGTGCCGCCGGACACCGTACGCACCTACACGGTGACGTATGAGAATAATGCGGAGTCGGACTTTGATATTCGCCTGGAAGCAGAATGGACATTGGGACAAACAGAGAATGGTGAACACCACTCTTTCGAAGTTGTCTCGTACGTTCCCGGCAGCGCCGGCAAAGCGTATGACAATGTTACGCCCGTTATAGATCTCGATCGCCGTATTATCTCATGGACCATTCCGGCTTTCTCAAAGCAGGCTGGCACCCAGACTGTGGAGTTTCAGCTGCGCACTGCCAATAGCAGTCTCTCAACTCTCCCCCTCCACTATCAAATTAAAGCTCGTATTGTATCTGGAGAGGCCACCAAAGAAGCGGAAGCGCTGGGCCAGACATATACTCCAGCAGCAAAGCCTGTGGCAGTCTCCCCCACTCCACGCCCTTTGAGCCCTACTCCGATCCCCAGCGGCACTCCGACCCCACCCGCGGCAACTCCCATACCTCCTGATATTAAAACACCCCTGCAAATCGTGAATGTAAGCATCATTGAAATTACTGATACTTCTTTTGCATTGCGCGTTGTAACAAATCGTCCTGCTCGCCTGAGAGCGGCCTGGGGACCAACCACGAGCCTGGGGCAGGAGCCACTGGTGAGTCCCGCTCTGCAGCAGGAACACATTCTCATGTTTTCTAACCTCCAGCCTGGCACCACTTACTATGTTGAGCTATCGGCCGAAGATGACGATGGGGAGCGCGTAACCCTGCCTGAGCTTTTTACAGTTACAACCGCCTTGCACGAGCTACCAAGCATTGTTGATGAATCAAGAGTCAGCGCCCTAGCATACGGCATCGCCTTGTTCCAAGGTATATCACCATCTGACCGGAAAATTTTACTGCCCACCGGCACTCCACTGTCTATCACTATTCCGTTTACCGAGAACGTAAATGCTGATGTCGCCATTCGCATCCATGACCCGCGCGTACAAGGATTGCGAGTACCCGCTGCCCTGCCTTTCCAGGAATTTTCATCTCTTACTCCCGCTACCGACCAACTGTATTCAGGATATGTAATGACTCCGCGGCAAACCGGAACATACACCATTACCGTGCGTGTGCGCACGCCTGACGGCATCCTTTATCAACTACCAATAGCTGTACTTAACATGACAGACCCCATGCAAGTAGTAGACGATAGCGGCAACCCAATCGAAAGTGCTAATGTAGCACTCCTGCAATGGCATGAGCGCGACCGCGTGTTTGTTCCAACTAATCATCTCAACTTTGGTACTGCACTACCCTACACAACCGACGCTGATGGCCGCGTTCCGACTGTCTTAGCCAAAGGAACGTATCGCATTCAGGTTCGCGCTGCCGGATATACCAATGAACAGCTGGATGTTACGTTTGATCCGCTCATTAGCACTGCATATCCCACCATTCGACTTACTGCCGATACTTCATTTGTGGGGTATCTGCAATACTACGGCAGTACGATTGGAGATACAGTCGCGTTCGGACGCTGGTCAGTAGCAGAGCTCGCACAGTCCCGTCGCTTTATCCAACTCTTAACTCTCATCGCCGTTATCATTGCCTTAGTTCTTCTAAGCCTGCTAATTAAATTTTATACCCGCACTCCTCGGCGCATCCTCCCCCGCTCGCAACACACTCTCGCTCGTTCCGCCGGACACATACTCCTCATCACCCTCTGGAGCTTCACACTTCTGCTTGCTCTACAAACAACTCCGGCCACTCTAGGCCTCGTTACCCTCATTACAACCACTGCCACTCTTCTTCTGTGGACCTGGCTCACCGTCATTACCCGCCCTCGCTATCCGCGCGTATATCTGTAACTACAAACATACCTGGTAGAAACCAGGTATGTTCTTGAAACTCATTGCTTGCCTCTCTTACGGAGCAGTATCGCCAGGAGAAGTACCCTCTGGAGTTGCTGTTGGTGTGGGGGAGGTTTCGACGGGTGCGGCCTGTGTTCCAGTTGCCTGGTTGTTGCCGATACTGACGGGAATGACATCGATAATAATATCTCGCTGGGCGTCATAGAGGATAGCGCGCCTTTCCGTGATAATCAGGTGATCACCGTTCTTGGCCTGTTGGTAGAAAGAATTTGTCTCCCGTAACTTATCAACGTCAACAATGGTGGCAACTGTCGGGATCGGCTCAGTTGGAACATCCATGTGAGCTCTAATCTTTGACAGCACCTGCTCAGCTACCTGAGCACCGCTATTTTGCGAGGACTGCTTTAATTCATCAAGCTGACTGGTCAGCTGCTGCAGATCGTTTTCTACCGTTCTGCGTTTCTGTTCAGCCTGGACGAATAGGTAGGCAACCACTGCAATACAGATAAGTAGTAGCAGGTTAAAAAAGAGGCCACCCCTTCCTCGCCTTTTTGTTTTAGGTTGAGATATCTTTGTAGGCTTTGTTAGTGGTTCGTCATTCATACAAGCAAGGATACTAAAGATGCTTCATTACAACAAGGCGAGATTTTGTGGCGAAAAAAAAGCCGGCATCCGTAACGGCTGTCGACTACTATTCAAGCCCCAGCTCATGGCGTCTGTATCGCCGCTCGGCTTCGCACTGCCTCTCCCGACCTTCCTCGTGGATACGATCGAGTTCGTCATATGCCTTGGTGATCTTCTCGATCGTTTCCGGATCGGTCTTGATTACCAGCCGCTGCACGTGAAGCTGACGATCTGACATGAGGGGACTCCGAAAAGGGAAAGGACACTAGACACTCTTTTTATACTAGCATCAAAAACTAATAAACTTACTGAAATCTACACATTTCCGGCAGCTAGTACTGCGGTTCCGACAGCCAACAGCAAGGTACCGAAAAACTGAGCTATTGTGACATTCTCCTCTAGAAAAAAGATGAAAATGACTACTACCGCGAATAGTAACCTTCTTCGTACTCACCACCATGGTCGCCATCGGTACACTCACATTTAGTGAGTTCCTGACCTTCTCGTACGCACTCCGTATCCTGGCATACGCCTGGAGTCTCCACTTCTGCGCCACATTCTGTACAAGTGTAGTGAATCATAAATAGTAATTAAGTGGGGACGGAGAGACTTGAACTCTCACGGGCTTTCGCCCATACGCTCCTGAAGCGTACGCGTATACCAATTCCGCCACGTCCCCGGAAATGTAGCCGTAGTGTGTCGTGAAAAAGGCAAAAAATCAACCTAAAAGCAAAGAAAAAAGCGACTGTCCCGCGACAATCGCTGTGCCAAGCTTTTACAAACTTGGCAAAAACCAGAAGCACGCTGCAGCCACCAGTGTTGGTGGCACAGCCGCTACTAAGAGTCCCAGGGGGCTGATCCCTCCCTTAGATCCACCGTTTTCAAAGGTGGGGTTAAGGATCTGGTAACCGGCCGGGTTGGGAGCGTTGGCGATAACGGTGAGTCCACCGCCCGCCACAGCTCCAGCCACGAGGGCGTATCGCATGGAGGAACTCAACCCCTCCACTTGGGTCCCCAAATAGGTCAGAGCAGCGTTGTCAGTGACCGCTGTCAGACCAATAGCCCCAGCGAAGAGGGGAAACTCTCCCAGACTTGCAAGGAGCGGTGCCAGCCACCATTCCTGCAAACCTCCCAGGGTTACGAGGCCAGCCAGGAAACCACCTACGAGCAGCGCCTGGCGGATCTGGAGCGGCTCTTGAAACTCCTTGGTAACCGTCACGAAACCAAGGAAGATCATGAAGCCACCCAGGAACACGTCTGGATGGTGAGATGTTGCCACCGTGAAGCCCAGAGCAGCCAGGTGCACAACTACCACCCACACAGGCATCCGCATCTCTGCGGCAGCAGCGCCGTGCCGATCACTGTCGGCCAACAATGGGAATCCTCCCAGCTCCCGCCGGAAGAAGAACACCAGTCCGACAGCGTTGACACATACCGCCATTACGGCCTTCCAGCCGAAGTTGTGCAGCATGTGGGTCAAGCCCCACCCCCACTTGTGCGCCACCATCAGAACTGGCGGGGCTGCGAAGTGAGTCAGGACGCCTCCAATGGACACCGCCACGAACAAGTTACCCAGAATGGCGTACTTGAACGTGCGCGAGATGCCGCGCTCGAAGAACTGGCGCTTGAGCACCAAGGCCGTCACGGTCATCGCCGCCGGCTCAGTGATGAATGACCCAAGCAGGGGTCCGAGTGTCATCGCTGACAGCAGAAACGCTGCCGACTCCGACATACTCCCCACCTTTCGCAAGACAGTCGCCCAGCTACGGATCAGACCGTCCACGAAGTGGACAACGGGTTTCGTGGCGCAGATCGTCATGATCACCACCACGAACTTCGGTTCCTTGAAGTCGAGCGACTCCACGTAGTCGATCGCTCGATGAAACCCCTCCGTGATTCCGGTGATCAGGGATGTGTGATGGATTCCTTCCATCACGCTGATGTCTACGAACAGCAGACTCGCCCACATGAGCATGATCACCTCTGTCTCCCCGAGCAACTCCAGCACGTTGTGCCGCAGAGACCCTTTGGGATAGAGGTGGGCCCAGAGACGAAAACGAGCTGCCGCAAACGTGTGCAGAATTGCTGCCGCAAACAGGACCGTCGCCCAATGGTGAATCTCCATCTCCATGGCACTCTCCCTCTTTTGGGAAATTGGATTGTCAAAGAAGCTCCCTAAACCGATTTTAGAAAGCGGGGTACATTCTAATCCCTTGAAGCACATTTGACAAGATTCCCTCGTTCTGCTATCCTTGTAATTAGATATTCCGTCTGTATACGCAAATCAAAGCACCTAATGCCCTTACACGCCTAACTCCTTGTTGCAGACATAAGCCACTTCATGTGGCTGTCTAGTGGTTTTTACCGATATATCGAAGGAATCGATCTATACATAAAAATCGTTAGGAAACGAGCTTTTAATTAAGCTCAAAAGCTTCAGGCGCCTTACCTGACACCGGCAACCGCCGCTTGCGCCCCTTTATTTCATAATTTTTAAATCACAAACAAATGAATACTCCACAGATACCGTCCCCTCCTCCTCTTCGTCAGAAGAAAACCGGAACACGGAAAAGTGAAAAGCCAGTAACTCCGACGGTTATCCCGGCTCATACCCGGACCGTTATTACCGCTGCCCGCCCCGCGGGTAGACCCCAGCCTAACCGAGGCGCTCGTCCCGGTGGCGCCCCTCACGGACCCCGCCGCAATGGTGGAGGTCCATCACGGGCCCCTAGAGGACGTCGGCCAGGTGGTCGTGGTCGCAGCAACGGACAACACTTTGGCCCGTCACCCTTAAATGATCTCCAGCCAATTAAGCAGCCCCCCCGCAATCCTGACGGCATGTATCTCATTCCTTTAGGAGGCCTGGAAGAAATTGGTCGCAACTGTGCTGCCGTTGAATACAAAGGCGACATCGTCATTATCGATATCGGTCTGATGTTCCCGACGGAGAATATGTACGGCATTGATTACATCATCCCTGACATCTCTCCTTTAGCCGGTAAAGAAAAGAACATCAAAGGCGTAGTTATTACTCACGCTCATTATGATCACTTCGGTGGCGTACCACATATTTTGCCGCGTTTAGGCAACCCACCTGTCTTTGGCTCCCAGTTCACAATGAAACTGGTGGAAAAACGCCAGCAGGATTTCCCGATGTACGCCAAACCCAAAGTGAACGTCATCGGTACAAAAGAAAAATTCAAACTGGGCAAATTTGAAATTGAAACCTTCCACGTCAACCACTCCGTTCCGAACGCTTTCGGAGTTGTGGTTCGCACCGAGGCTGGTTCCATCGCCTTTACCGGTGACTTCAAGTTTGATCACAAGCCGGTCAATGACCTGCCTGCTGATGAAGTGCACTTAAAGGATTTAGGTGATCGCGGAATTACCGTGCTGTACACCGATTCAACAGGTGCTGAACGTGAAGGCCACTCAATTTCCGAATCCGTAGTTGAAGGCAACCTGGAAAAAATCTTTGAAGCTCACCCCAATCAGCGGATCATCACCGCCACCTTCTCCTCAATGATCGACCGCCTGCAGCAGATGGTCTCCATGGCGGAAAAACACGGTCGTAAAGTTGCAGTTGACGGATATTCCATGAAAACCAATGTTGCCATCGCTAAAGAGATCGGCTTTATGGATTACCGTAAAGAAACGATTATCACCCCCGAAGAATCCAACAAGCTGCCTCCGGGCAAAGTGTTGGTTCTGTGTACTGGCGCACAAGGGGAAGATAACGCGGTATTGATGCGTATTGTTAATAAGGAACACCGCAGCCTGGAACTTCAGGCCGGGGACGTGGTGATCTTCTCTTCTTCTGTTATTCCCGGCAATGAAGCGTCCGTACAGTTAGTCAAAGATCAAATCTACAAGCAGGGAGCAGAAGTCGTTCATTACAAAATGATGGATATTCACTCTGGCGGACACGGACACCGTGACGATCTACAGCACATGATTAATCTTACGCAGCCCAAGTTCTTGATTCCGGCGCACGGATACTTCAGCTTCCGGGCTGAACATGCCAAGATGGCGGTTGAAAACGGATTTCCGCGTAGCAATGCCCTACTTCCGGCCAATGGTGAAGTTGTTGAAATCGTTGACAATAAAGCTCGTCTCAACGGCGAGAAATATGACATCAAGCACATCATGGTGGATGGCCTTGGCGTAGGTGACGTGGGCAGTGTTGTTCTGCGCGACCGCCAGATGCTGGCGAGCGACGGCATGGTGGTGCTAATTGCGACTGTTGATGGCCACCACGGTGGCGTCATTGGAGAACCTGATATCATCTCCCGCGGATTCATCTACATGAAAGAGCACCAGCAGTTAGTAAAAGATACCCGCGTACAGATCAAGCATGTGATCGGTAAGCACGTCGGCAAAAACCGCGGCGGAGCCCCAAACTGGAAACTAATTAAAGATGGCCTGCGGGATGACATTGGCCAGTTTCTCTTCCAGCGTACCGAGCGTCGCCCGATGGTACTGCCAGTGATCGTCGAAGTATAACAATAGCCAACTCTCGCATATAATGACCACATGAATGTGGTCATTATGCTATTACTCCTTGCCGATATTTTCGTTGTGACCGGCTTTGGGTTAATAGAACCGATCCTGGCTATCTTTATCAGCACCAATCTCACTGACGGTACAATCGTTGCCGCCGGTATTGCCAGTACGCTATTTCTACTCACAAAGTCGATTATTCAGCTCCCGTTTTCCCGGCACGTTGATGCCAGAGGTGACGTCTCTGACATGCGTTGGCTGTTACTTGGAACGCTAATAATCACAGCCGTTCCCATCATCTACATCTTTTCTACGACGGTTACCCACATGTATATCGCCCAAATACTCTTCGGAGTTGGTAGCGGCCTGGCATATCCGGCCTGGCTGGGCTTATGGAGCACTCATCTTGATAAGAAGAGAGAAAGCTTTCAGTGGAGTCTGTACTCGACCCTGACAGGCATTGGTACAGCTATCGCTGCCGCTGCCGGCGGATTTGTGGCCCAGTATATCGGTTTTCGATGGACGTTTCTTCTTGTCGGTCTTTTTGCATTCACCGGCTGTATTATTCTCTTTGTCCTTCTGTATAAACAACAGCACGAAAAAGCACGGCTGAAGAGGCGCAGATAAAACTATCCGCTTGTCCCAGGCAGCCAAAAGGCTGTAGGCTTACCAGTATGGAAAAACCAACGGACCAGAAGATTTTATCAGGCGTTCAGCCTTCAGGCGTGCTGCATCTGGGAAACTACCTGGGAGCTATAAAACAGTGGGTGGATCTGCAGGAGGGTAACACCGCCTATTACTGCATCGTTGATGAACATGCTATCACCGTGCCCTATGACCCGAAAACACTACCGGACCGAGTCCTGGATACGGCCGCGATGTATCTGGCTGCCGGCCTTGATCCCAACCAGAGCGTTATCTTCGTCCAATCCCACGTGCCGGCTCACACTGAACTGGCCTGGCTGCTGTCTACCACTACACCATTTGGAGAGATGAATCGCATGACGCAGTTCAAAGAAAAGAAAGCCAAGCAAAAAGAACAATCAACGCTGGGACTCTTCTCCTATCCCGTCCTGATGGCTGCTGATATTCTCCTCTATCAGGCAAATATTGTGCCCGTCGGCGAAGATCAGACTCAGCACGTAGAGCTTACACGCGATATTGCCAAGCGATTCAACAGCACGTTCGGAGAAGTATTCACTATCCCCAAGGCATATATTCCGGAAGGAGTTGCCCGTATTATGTCCCTAACTGATCCCAAGAAAAAAATGAGCAAGAGCGACAGTGATAAAAGCTATATTGCTTTAACTGATGAACCAGACGTTATCCGCAAAAAGATTGCTAGTGCCGTTACTGACACCAAGCCCATCTTTTCTTTCGAAAAAAGCGGGTCAGCTGTAAAAAACCTCCTGACGATCTATCGGGCATTCAGTGATTCTTCAACCGAAGATATCGAGGCGAACTTTGCTAACAAAGGCTACAAGGAATTTAAAGAGGAGTTGGCCGATGTTATCATCTCCGCCCTCACTCCCATTCAGGAACGCTACAAGGAAATCCGGGTTGATGAAGCGGAGATGCGTGTGGCCCTAGGGCGTGGCGCCCACCAGGCACAAAGTGTTGCCAATCAAACACTGCATCGCGTAAAAGAAAAAATGGGCTTGATGTAACCCATTAGTTGGAGGCGAGTGCCTCGTATCCCGGCCGCAACCCCAGAGAGCCCTGCTTAAGCTCCCAGGGAACGTTGCGGAGGTGAACAACGACCGGCTCCTGCCCCTCATCAGAAGAGAAGAATCGAAGCTCGAGAGGGTCGCTTTGATCAAGCGACACGACGACTGTCGCTTTGTCCGCCTTCATTTCGTGATGACGGTAGTACATCGCGATTCCCTTCCCCAGAGCTTTGCCCACTCCCTCTTCCATATCCAGCACGAGCAGGCGGTCGGATGAAACTTCAATTTCCGAAGCCATCCTAAACCGCCCCAAAAGCTGAAGCAGGAAGTCCTGGGGAGCCACCAGCAACAAGACAAAGCCGACGGCTGCAACAGTAGCCCATCCATTGATTGCCCAACGAAGACACCGTTTCATGGCACTTCTCCCTAGGCTACAGGCAAAGAGCATTCCTTCTCTCAAGACATAGCAAATCCGTTCACCTACACAGTATCGCACTCCCGTGCTGGTG
>JBBDOX010000016.1:0-209866 GCA_040876835.1 Candidatus Anderseniibacteriota bacterium
GCAGGACGCTAGGTTCTGGTCCTAGAAATTGGGGTTCGAATCCCTATCCCGGAACACTTAAAATAGGTTTTAAGCGCGACCATTTCTTGTTACTTTTATCACTATGATTACCAAGTCCCAAGACGAGCTAAAAAGCTTATTGAAAGATGAAATTGCTCAAGCCGAGGGCCTGATTGCTATTCAGGCTGGACACTTCGCATTAGTGCATGAAGAAAATGACAATGAAGTCATACCGGCTATCTTCCAGGATATTCAAAATGACGAGCAACGAGAGTCAATCAAGCAACATCCGTACATGGGGCATTTTCCTCTGGAGTCATGGAAAATAGGGGTTGAACTAGCAAAGTATGCTCTTGGTATCAATAAAAGCGCTAAGTTCATTCTCATGGTCAATGATTGGCAATGGGTCAAGAAAGTTGAACATGGGGAGAGTAATCCCCATCGCGAGGCGTTTTATAAGAATGCTCAGCTACCTCCATCATTTGTTGAGGTCCTGGCGACAAGTGGGCTTAGTGACGAATTAATCCTGCCATTCAAGAACCAAGACGGCACCATTAGCAACAAATATTTTCACAGTGAAATGCGCCTTCGCAAACGATACACTCGGCAGTATGCGGTTACCTGCCCACTCAATAACCAGTGTGCACAAGAATATGTTCCTATGCTTAATTATCTCAACGAAGAAAAGGTAAAGCTCTTTCTAAGCTTTGTCCCTGAAACATGTACCGAAGCAATAAAAGCAGGGTCAGACACAGCAAAGGCTGCCTACGCTTTATCAGACATGCGTATCGTCAATATGTTCGCCAATGGTATCTTTAAGAATAATTTTTGGGAAAATATTAATGTTACAACCCATTGACTAAAAACGAAGAAAAAACTGTATACCTGGATTATGCGGCTACGACGCCGCTTGCCTCTGAAATATTCCACCAAATGCAGCCATATTTCACTGAATACTTTGCTAATCCCTCGTCGCCTTATTCACTGGCTAAATACCAGCGGACCGTTGTGGATACTGCTCGCCAAGAAATTGCTAGTGCTTTAGCCACAAAACCAGACTCCATCATTTTTACGAGCGGCGGAACTGAATCTGATAACTTAGCTGTTTTTGGCATTGCCCGCCGTTATCAAGACAAAGGAAAGCATATTATCACAACGGCAGTTGAGCATGAGGCGGTAATTAAGCCTGCTAAGCAGCTAGAAAAGGAGGGCTTTAACGTAACTTACTTACCCGTTAATCGTCATGGTGAGGTTGCTCTGGACGATATTCGCAACGCTTTACGACCAGATACGATTCTTATTTCTATCATGTACGCGAACAATGAAATCGGGACTATTCAGCCCATTGCTGAAATAGGCGCTGTCGTCAGTGAATGGCGCGAAAATAACAAGACCGTCTATCCCTATTTCCATACTGACGCCTGCCAAGCAGCAAGTACGCTTTCATTGAATGTGGAGAAGCTAAAAGTTGACCTTATGACCCTTAATGGCAGTAAGATTTATGGGCCAAAAGGAGTTGGGATTCTTTACAGGAGGAAAGGTATCGGGCTTCAACCACAAGTTCTTGGCGGGGGTCAGGAATACGGATTGCGTTAGCGGAACTGAAAATGTGGCCTTAATGGTTGGTATGGCCGCAGCATTAAAAGCGGCCCAAGAAAATCGGCAGAAGTATGGCGAAAGTATCCGAAAAATACGTGATTACTTTTGGGTATTACTCCAACAAAAAGTTACCGGTGTTAGTTTGAACGGCTTGGACACTATGAGCAAGTCTCGGCTGCCTAATAATTTGCATGTGAGCTTTGAGGGGGTAGAGTCGGATTCGCTTATTGCCTACCTAGATAAGTTTGGCATTATGTGTGCCGCGGGGTCGGCTTGTTCAACTGAATCGCTTGAACCTTCCCATGTATTGATGGCGTGTGGAATGAGTCACGAAGAGGCTCAATGTAGTATTCGCTTTACACTAGGCAAAGGAAATGTAAAAGCGGACATTGAGTATGCGGTTGAGAAAATTGCTGATGCGGTTACTTCAATGAGAAGACTTTAGTTGGTTGGTAATTACACGAGAGGATAATCTCCAAACTTCGGCTTTGTCGTCCGAATTGTGTTGGATTTCAGGACAGTATCTCGGTGACACATGCGCCTCATACCCCTTATCCTTCTCATCGTCTTTCTTGTTATTGCTATTGTAGCCGGAGTTGTCTATGGGTTGCGACGGAACGAATCGTCTCCTGCGAGCACGGGCTGACCTGCTTCCTCAGAAGCGATGTAAGAGACCTGTCCACTCCGTCGCGGGTGATAGCAAAGCGTCTTGTGAGCGAAATGATCCAGCGGCATGATCTTCTTGCCATGAATGTTGCGAGCGCTCCGATGCGGTCTTCTGACAATGGTGTCGCTCCACACTTCGTTGGCGATGGTGCGGCCCGCAGCAACCAGGTGGTGTAACACCACGGGCAGACTGGTCAAATAGCTACCGAGAGTTTGCCGTAACGTCGCAAGAGCCATGTTTCCCCTTGCGTCACGTCAATTGTGAATGAACCTACCCCTTCCAGGCGATTGTTATACATCATCATACAGTTGTGTTTTTCACAGATGACACAGAAGGTTTTGTACGCCTATTCAAGAATCTTCTTATATACCGAACATTGACAAATAACGGTAAAATATGCTTTAAATAGACTGCTTTCTCATTGGTGAGGAGCCGGCTCTTAGAAGCCGTGTACTATTCACACTTGGTCACTGGGGAGAAAAGACTATGAACACCGAGATGGTCGCACCGTCTCAACTCCACCGCGATCTGGAGTGCGCTGCAAGTGCAAACGAGGAGAGACAAGCCAAGCTTGCCTCCACCCTGCGCTCAGGGAACCTTGCGGTGATTCGTCGGATCCCACAGCTTTTGTCTCCGCTCTCCGATCAGGAGAAAGAGATGATCGCACAGTGGGCAGAAGGGCTGACTCAACACGAAGACATTCCCAAACGGGACTTCGCCTTTCACCTCATGGCGAACTGTGAAGTGTCTGACGAGAGGATTCTCGAGATCCTTGAGCGGAACAGGACGTTCAGTCAGAGCGCTTTGGAGCACATCCAAAAGACGCTCAAAGGTAACGAGACGACCGCTCAGCTTGACGGATACCTTCTCGGGGTGGCGGCGAAACTGTTGACGGAAGAGAGGGTTCCCTCCCGCGACCGTGGCCGACACATGCTCATCACGCTGGCTCGCAGCGAGGAAGACTGGGAGGCGATTTCTCAGCGATTCTCGGAAGCGGAAGTCGCTGACCTTCGCCAGGGAGTGATCGAGCGCTTTCTGGGAGAGTGCCCTGACGGAGGAGCGCTTACCCTGTTCATTGAGAACGTTGTCGCGACGTGTCTCAACAGCATCCAGTCTGCTAAGAAGGAGCAAGTGCACCAGGAGGCGTCCCACATGCACTGGGTCCTGACGTGTCTTGAGCGAGCGGGAAACGAAGCTGGGCTTTCGCGGGCCAGCTCGCTGTTCATGGGTAAGTTCGGCTCAGAACTCCCATACTCGGTACAGTCCCGGCTGTATGCCAAGTTTCCTCCTGAGCCTGCTCCGACAGAGGGAAGCAAGAAGCGGCAAGAGCCGAAGGAGACCAACGCGCAGGTCGCTGAGAGGCTGGGAGTCAGCAAGCGGCAAGTGGCCAAGATGAGGGCTCGAGGAGAGCTCCTCTAAACAGTCGTTCTCTGGAACAAACCCCGTCCGAGCCCCTGGCCTCACAGCTAGCGGGCTCTTTTTCTTCCTATGCACGATACTCTCAGGGTTCGTGATTTGAGCAGTACGATCAATTTTGAGACAGCGTGTTTTGATTTCCCTCATTAAGAAAGCTTTACGTCTCATAAGCTAGTTTTTCAACGAAGGTGAGTAACTAAAACTATTGGTCGGTTACATAAGACTGTTTAAAAGTTCGTATTGCAACGCTATTCCCCTTTTCTCTTCTCCAGTCCAGATAAAGCATGTTCGGCCAGAGCCGTAAACTCTTTCGGTTTCAAGTATATCTCATTATGACCGCCTTTGACGGAATAAAAGCCGTGCATTTGTTCTAACTTGGCTACTTTCTGCATCCGTTCCATTGGAAGCGCCTTATCATCAACTCCGTGAATAATGGCAATACCAATGCCCTGGTCCTTTAATTCTTTCAGCCAATTGTGAATTTCAGAATCAGCGATGGCAAATACCTCCTTTACGGTTTGAAGCGGACTGGGTGTCATCGCTTTGCCTGATTCTATGTAGGCCCGTAGCATTGGTTTGCGAATACTACCGTCAAGCACTCCATTAACGGTCTGGCGGACAATTTCGTGTGAGAAACTAACTCCTAAACGCGCTATATTATCCTTTCCAATCATTCCGGCGGGTGCTACTAGAACAATATTGCGAAATCGTTCCGGATAGAGCCGTGCGGCAATGGTAGTATAGAGCGCTCCTTCGGAGTGAGCGATTACGTCAATTTTTTCAATCCCCTTCTCATCAAGTGTCTGGATAAGGGCGGCAACTTTTCGTAATTCAGCATTTGGATATTCATCGATATTTTCAGCTTTGAGGCCGTGAAAATTCTGAAGCGAAAGTGTTCGTCTGCCCTCAGTGGCACATCCCAGAATGTTATCTTTAAACACTTCCGCATTTGCTGCCCAACCTGGTGCTACAAATACTGGTATAGCAGACTTTTCTTCTTCAGGCTGAACGTCAACCACGTATAGCTTGCCGCTATATAATTCAATCGTTTTCGTATTGCGGTATTCTTCCTCCAACTGGGCTGAATATCCAGACCCCTTTGACTCCGGAGTTGATTGAAATCCACCAGGTTCACGTTCATGCATATCTATTTAGTCTATGTGATGCGACAGTCATTGCAAAACGACCTTCTTTACAGGAGAAATATTGGTAGCCACCCTGGATGGTGAGCATGGATTAACGCCAGATACAATACGAAATCAAGTGCCAGATGGATAGTAATCACATATAGCAGTGAATCCGTCTGACGGAACACCACCCCCTGGATTAGGGCAAAGATGAATATCATGACGAACCCCCAACCGGTAAACCCTAATTCATACAAGAAGGAGGTAAATAGCACTGCCTGAGCAACGTTGGCCCACAGGAAACTAAAAAATCGCCGAAATATCCCAAGCACTGTACTGACAAAAAACAACTCGTCCCAGATGCCCAATCCATTCGTTCCAATAAATAGTCGCGTTAGGAACCCGAACCCCGGCTCCACACTCCAGTTTAAATACGCTCCAGTATCCCGCAAATAGAATGGCAATAATACATAAGCAACAACTACAGTGAAAAAGATATACAGAATTTCTTTTTTGAACCATTTCCTTCCGTGGTGAAACCGGAACCGTACCAGATAGTCCTGATATATGTATCGAGAAACTATATATGGGATTATGACTGCAGCTCCTAGAGCCAACCCCATTCGAACAAAGTTGGTATAGCTCACATCGGTAGTAATTGGCGTAAGTCCTAGAATGCCTAAAGAGAAAAATACCAGGAACATGTTTCGGGCAAAAACTTTTGGTGTAAGGGGTAGCAGCACAGCTCCGAGTATTAGAAAGGTGTACCCCGCAAATTTCATTTGCAGCGCTACAAGAGCCACTGCGCTTATACACAATATAGCTAAACAAGCATATTGAATCCGTCTCCTGGCCGGTCCAGCGGAAATAATGTCCGGATCACTTCTAAAATATTCAAGCAGGTCACCTGATCTCATACTTCAAGTATAAACTACAATAAGACTGAGAAGAGGTTTAAATCCATGAAGTAAAAAACATGATGCCCTGGGCGCCATGGTGAAGATCATCGACGCGTAACTCGCGATTCAAATGCAGCAGATAAAAATACCACGACTATCAGGAGTCGTGGTGAAAAGCTCGCATAATCTTTTGCGCTCCAGACGGCCGAGCGACAAGAGTCGATGCGTCTCGAATGCCTAGATGTCGTCCCGTGGCGAAGGGCCGTGGTATTCACGGTTGTATTCTGGATCTTCCTCGTGGTCATCGAAGGGGGATCCTTCAACGACTGCCATAGACCGAGCTTTCCGGCCCGCCTGCTCCTTTCCCCCGAATTTGATGCTGGGGCCGCTGCCCAGACAGCGCCCGCAGATGCCACTCTTTGCCCGAGTGTCCCGGCCGCAAAAAGAACAGTTCATCAGTGCACCACATGGGTTGATCATTACCTTTCCCCACTTTTTAGATAACGGTCCAGGTTTCCTCGTAGTTTATTACATCATTATGAAGATATAGTCAAATACACGTACAGTGAACGCAACAAGTAAGCGCAATACCTAGAATATGTATCAAATATTCAAAAACAATCGAAATTGATAGTAAACTCTGTATACTTGAAACCATGACCCATTACATCTGCCCCGTTTGTCACGGGGTATCAGACAAACCAAAAGTGTGCGAGACGCCTCATTGTGCTCATGAAGGAAAGCCCCTCGTAGAGTGCCTCTGCAAAGATGGCAAGCACGAAGGCTCTGCTGCCCCGGAGCTGCGGCCCGAAGGAGCTGTATAGGACTAGAAAACACCGCGGCTTGCTTTTTAAAAGCCAAGCCGCATAATGCGTCCTCATCCGCCCAACAGATGGCGGATGTAAAGTATCCTTCTTCCGAAGAGGAGCAGAATGCAACCTGATGTCGCTTTGTCTCCCGAGGAGGCTGAAGAGTGCCAGGAAATCATGGTGCTGCACTGGCGCGCGCGGCACCCGACTTGGGTACGTCTTCAGAAAATCAGAGCCTGCATACATTTGTGGGTGACCCGCATCGCTGGCTGGGCCTGGATCATTCCAGGTTAGCCCTGCCCCGCTACCCCACTCGACGTACGCCATGCGTCGATATTTTTTTAAAATCAAAGGGTCTTCTCTTGTGATATACTTACGAAATGAGCGTTTCCTTCATTGAGGTAAAAAACGTTGATGTTTCGTATCCTGGCCGGGCATCTAGTATTCAGAAGCTGCTGGGAAAATCAACTGCCGGACATTCCGCGTTGCGAGCAGTGGATATGAAAATTGAACAGGGTGACCATGTAACACTGTTTGGTCCAGCAGGTTCCGGCAAGACAACACTGCTACGGCTGCTGACCGGAACTATTACTCCCGACAAAGGGCTAGTGAAAGTAAATGGCATCTCCCCCGGATCACGCGATAGTCTCGCGGCCGGATATATCTCGTCCGAAGAGTCCGAACCCGCAAAAGACACGGTAAATGAAGTGCTGTATGCCTTTGGGCAGACACACGGACTGTCCAATCTTCCTGCCAGAATCGGAGTACTAGTAGAAACTTTAGAAATTGATCACATTCTTCATCGTCCTGTGGCTGGTCTTTCCACTACTGAACGGCTACTGATTAACATTGCCCGCGCCGCGTTATCAGACACTCCGCTGGTTCTCCTCGACGGCGTAGCGGAAGAACTCGGTGTGGAGAATGTCCAGCATGCCCTCCACCAGTTATTTTCCGGCCGGACAGTCATTGTGGCTACGCGTTTTCCGGATATTGCTGAACGGCTGGAGCTGCCCATTCTCTTAATGCACCGCGGCACATTAGCGCACACTGGTACTTGCAATGACATTGCCAACGCGGTGGGATGCCGCCGGACAGTTGATGTATGGATTGAAGGACTGCGATATGACCTATTACGTAACATGCGCCGTCACGCGGGCGTAGACGAAGTGCGCCTGCTCCCTACGGATCAGTTTGACGGACAGCGCCTGCGTGTAACCCTCAAATCTTCTCGATACCTCCCGGCTTTGTACGACATGGTTAGCCAGGCACCTTTAGTACGCATTGAAGAACTTCCAGCTTCGCTAACAGATATCCTGGCTCGGTTGTAATTAAGTGGCTTAACGCAGATAGCGACGGATAGCGATCATGCTGCTGAACACGGCCAGGAAAATCGCCACAGCTGCCTGCAACCCCACCACATTCATCCAGTTGGATACGGCATAGCTGTACACATCAAACGGTACAGCCTGGCCACTGAAGAAAAATCGTCCGATTTGCGGAGAGATTCCCTGCAGGCTGGGGTATACTACTAAGGTTGCGATACTTACGCTTAAGACTGCTACCAGCATAGCTTCAATAACAAAGGGGCCGCGAATGAACCAGTTGGAGGCTCCCACCAGACGCATGATATCGATTTCTTCGCGGAAGCTGTAGATGGCCAGGCGGATAGTGTTAAACATGATCATGATAACCAGGCCCGCCAACACTGCTGTTGTGACCAAAGCCACATTCCGAATGCCGGTGGTGAAAATAATCAGACGCTCAATAACAGGCTTGGAGTCCTCGTAGTTTATCTGTTCAAAGTATGGGGCGTACTTTTCTGACTGCAACGCTGATGCAATCGTCTGAAAGAATCGTGGCTCGGTCGCTACAATAAACATGCTGGGTGGCAACGGATTGGCTTCAAGTTCTCGTAGGGCATCTTCAATAAAGGGCTCATCAGCGTGGCGCTGGCGGAAGATTTCCAGAGCTTCTTCACTGCCCACGATGCGGACTTCCTCTACATCACCCCGCGCCCGAATATCGTCGGAAAGCGTTTGGATTTGGCTATCGGACACATCCTCTTTAAATACCACAGACAAATCTACTTTCTGTTCAATTCCCCGCAGCACCTCCGCACTTAGAACATTCAGGAAATACAAAAATGACATCATCAGCAGCGTCAGCGTCATAATGACGGTCGTCGCAATCGATAACCAGATGTTACGCCTAAAATTACGTAAGGCGTTGCGAAGAACGCGAAAGAAGGATATCCCCACCATAGCTATAGTTTATACGTTCCTCCCTGAACATCCGAGACGACTTTTCCCTTGTTCAGAGTTACGACTCGTTTCTTCAGAGCATTAACAATATCATCGTTGTGAGTCGCTAGCAGAACCGTAGTGCCCAGCTTATTAATCTTAATCAGCAACTGAACAATATCCCAGGAATGTAGCGCATCAAGATTTCCGGTCGGCTCATCGGCTAATAGGATCTGGGGCTTGAAAGCTAAGGCTCGGGCAATTGATACCCTCTGACGCTCTCCTCCCGACATCTCGTTCGGATACATATCGGCCTTCTCGATCAGGTTTACCAGCTTGAGAATCTGCGGAACCGTATCGCGAATCTCATGAGTGGAGGATCCTCCAACTTCCATGGCGAAAGCGATATTCTCAAAGGCCGTGCGCTTTGGCAGAAGTTTAAAGTCCTGGAAGATAACGCCGATCTGCCGACGCAAGTGGGGCACCTGCCAGCGCTTGATGCGCGTGATGTCCCAACCGTCGATAATAATCTCTCCGTCCGATGGGCGCTCTTCAGCCGCCAGAAGTTTTAGGAGCGTGGATTTACCCGCTCCGCTCTGCCCCACAACAGACACAAAATCCCCCGTTGGAATTTTTAGATTTACGTCTTGTAAGGCGGCGCTGTCAGAAGTGTATTCTTTTGAGACTTTGGTGAAACTAATCATGTCGCATTTCTTTTGTTGCCTTAGTATATCATCCTCAAAGTTTCGATGCTACGTACTTCTCTTAAGGAAGGAAGGTTGACAAGTCACCAGCTAGAACACCATCTACGTCAGACGTTTCTTGTTTGGTCCGGTGATCTTTGACGAGTTTGTAGGGATGAAGCACATAAGAGCGAATCTGGTTGCCCCAGGAGGCTTCCCGTACCTGTCCACGGAGATCTTTAACTTCCTGGACGCGCTGCTCGTCAGTTAGTAGTTGCAGCTTTGCCTGCAAAGTAGCCATTGCTTGAGCTTTATTTTGAGCCTGAGAGCGCTGGCTCTGAGACTGCGTAACAATTCCGGTTGGAGTATGCCGGATGCGCACTGCCGAACTTGTTTTATTCACATGCTGTCCCCCCGCGCCGCTGGCCCGGTAGGTGTCAATTTCCAGATCTCCCGGATCAATTGTCGGTACCTGCTGCTCCTGCAGCTTGGGGACAACTTCGAGCCGGGCAAAGGATGTTTGTCGCAAGTTATCAGCGTTGAAAGGAGAGAGCCTCACCAACCGATGTACGCCGTGTTCTCGTCGTAGTATTCCGTACGCAAATTTTCCGCCGATCTCGTATGTAGCGGATTTAATTCCTGCTTCTTCTGCCGGAGAGCGGTCAATGACCCGAGCCTGCCAGTCTCTTTGTTCGGCAAATCGCAGATACATACGTTCAAGCATCTCGGCCCAGTCCTGAGCGTCGGTTCCCCCGGCTCCGGCCTGGATAGTGATAATGGCGCTGTTCTTATCATACGGTCCGTCGAACAGCAGCTCGCGCTCCTGGTGGCTGATAGCCTCTTCCAGCTCATCTGCCTGCCGGGCCAGATCAAAAACGTCTTGCTCAGATTGTGCCAGCTCCAAAAGCTCACTGGCATCGCGCAGCTGCTGCTGGAGAAGAGTTACTGCCTCAATTTCAGAAGTTGTATCAGCCAGTTCCTGAGAGATAGCCTGGGCCTGTTTTTGATTCTGCCAGAAGTCTGGTTGCCGCTGAAGCGCCTGGAGTTCTAAAACGCGCTTCTGAAGAGTTGGTACCTCAAAGACGGTCGGTCACTTTCGTGAGCCGCTCCATGAGGTTGTCTAACTGATGCCGAAGATCTTGAGAGTCCATATTTGTAAGAAAAAACCCGACCGTGGAGTTAAGCCCAGGGTGCGGGTTCGCGATTCGAGACGTCGACGAACTTTTCGCTGCATGCAACGCAGTTCTTCACGTGCTCATCGATCAGGGCCATCGAAGCCAGATCCAAGAGCTCGGGGGTGGACCAAAACGTCGGCAGATGTTGCTGCACCTGAGCGCACATCTCGTCCGAGTCATCGATTGGAACTAGCGTCATTGGCATAGGGGTTTCCCAGAGGAACAAGTTGTCAAGCAAGGCGACTTTATGTTTACCATATCCAGGATGAATGTCAATGTTTGTTAAATTCCTGCTCAATAGCCGGCCCGAGAGTAGCCAGATATGTGGCCTGCGGCCGGCCCGTTACTCGATCAAGATATTGGTCTCGTGCCGACAGCCGCAGCAACAGGCCCCGTACGGCATGTGGATCTAAGTGCTCATCGTGAATATAGTGACTTACCCCCTGATTAAATTTCGCCTCGGCGTCATCAATCGGGCGCCTAGGCGCTTCCGGGTTATAAAAATACAGCTCATATGGATCGTCTCGATTCTGGGTTGGCTTGACTTGAAATAGACCAGTGAGCCTGCCGTTTCGTTGGCCCCGTAAATCTATTTGATATTCAATATCTTCTTTACTGGAAAGCGGTTCATGAATACGCCAATCAAGGCTTTCAAGAACATACCGAGCGGCCACAGCCCGCAGAATGCCGTTGCGATACTTCTCGGCTAGATCGGAGAGCTCACTACGTTTTTCTGGGGCACTGACATAGGAGATAATATTCTTCTGAGATTCCCAAAAACCTTTTAGTTTGTCATGGGCATATGGTCGCGGATGAGCCTTGTTCACCTCATACAGGTAGTCAGCAACTGATTGCTGCCAACGAACTGCTACATCGAGTCCCATGTAGTTTACTTTGTTCGGGTCTCGTCCAGTTATACTCCAGATTTTAACCATCTCTGCCCGATAGGAGGCATCAATAAGAATAAGGTCTTCAGATGTATCGCCTTTGGTTTTCCGATACTCAATAGCCCGGAGTCGCAACTGCTCAAGCTTGCCGACGTATTTTTTGGCAGACATTTCGCGGGAGTTCTGATCTCCTGCCCGCTCAATTTCATTCCACAGCAGGTCCTTTCCGTTATCGGCCGGCAGAGATTCCCGGTATAGGGACATGTCAGCGACCACGTTGTGTTCGGTCGGTTTCGGAAACAGTTCATGCTCAACACTCATAGACTTTAGGATATAGCCTTAGAGTGGAAAATAAAATTGACACTCCTGTGCATGCGTTGTATTTATATGTCAACCTGTGCGCATGGATGCATGGGATTTCAAGGACGTTCTTTGGAGAAGAGACGCATGGATGTTTACCTCAGGGAGGATCAAAGCCGGGTGATGAAGGTCTGGATCAGAGCCATCTGTGAGGCTGCTGAAGCCTGGCCCAACGATGAAAACCTGGAGGCAGCCTATGAGAAGGTCCTCGTGGGTCTTCTGGATGCGATCGCCCCCCACGCCGCCGAATCGATGGTCAGCCGCTACCGCAAGTCCACGCTGTGGCAACCACTCATGAGACAGCTGCGGTGCGACTTCAGCTTCGACAACTTTGTGATTCGGGTCTTCCGGCATGCGATGTCCACCTGAATCACTCTTTCACTCTCCGTCTTTTTCCCCCACGCACCGCTGCGCTGGGGTTCTTTTTATGTCCGCACGCGAAAATCGTCGAAATGCTGGATGCCGCCCTCTTCCACTTCGACACGTTCAATACGAGCTTTCGGCGATCCTGTTGAGCACGTATCAACAAGTTCCCTCAGCGAATCATGATCACCCTCCGCCTCTATGGTCACGCTGCCATCTGGGTTATTCTGGATGTATCCGGTGATGCCCAGGCCCATAGCCTGGACGCTAATATGGCGGCGATAGTTTACGCTCTGGACGCGCCCAGTTACTTTAATATGTAAATGTTGCTTTTCTTTTGTAGTCATACGCGAGCTCTGGTATATATGCCAACTAATTCGTTTGTATCAATAATGTGCCCTTCCATCGCCGCAAGCAACTCCGTTTTCGAAGCCCCTTCCGACAAACTCAGAATCGTATCGAGAGCGTACAGTTTAAACATGTATCGATGAGCACCATCAGGCGGACACGGACCGTGATAGATGCGGTTACCTGATGTCCCCGTACCGTGCACGCCCGGCGGTTCATAGCCTTCTAGGATAACATTAGTTTCCGGCGGAATATTCCAGACTAACCAGTGGTCCCACATACGATCTTCGCGAACGTGGGCCGGCACATCAGGGTCTTCCATGATCAGTGCCAGACTGACGGCCGTATCCGGGACATCATCAATGGTAAATGGTGGATTAGTGTCGGATCCATCACAAGTGTATACAGTGGGAATTTCTTTATTGTGCTCAAACACTGAGCTGGTAAGCTTCATACTTCCAGTGTTCAGTTACTTCACTGCTTCTGCAATGGCACCCTCCTGCTCAAGTTTTCGCCGTTTTTCATCAGCTCCCCGGTTGTATTCCCCTAAAGATCCGTCGGATTTTACTACGCGGTGGCAGGGAATATTGGGATTGTAATTTTGTTTCATGATACTGCCTACCGCCCGCGCAGCGCGCGGGCTTCCAGCAGCCTCTGCTACCTGCCTGTATGTCATCGTCCGGCCTGGTGGTATATGGGTAACGACCACCAACACCCGTTCTGTAAAAGAGTTATTGGGGGAACTCATCTAGTGTAATTGACACGGTTTTTTCCTGGCCGTCGCTCAGTACTTTAAGCTGCACGCTCTCCCCTACTTTTTTGTTACGGATCATCTGCGATAATGAAGTATTTTCATCCAGTCGTCGACTGTCAATCTCGAGAATAATGTCTCCTTGCTTCAGGCCCGCTCTTGAGGCTGGGGAGCCAGGAACGACACCTGGCTGCTGCTGGGTGGAGTCTCCAATAATCAGAACGCCGTAGTCCACTGGAAGATTATTAGCCTCCTGAATTGCGGCAGTAATAGGAGTATACCGGACGCCTAGATAAGGTCTGATGATTCGCCCTGACTCCCGCACAGAATCAACAATGGATGCCACGGCATTAGCCGGAAGGGCAAAGCCAATATTCTCAGAGCCCAGGGCCACTGCCACATTTACTCCCACTACTCGTCCATGCAAATCGAGTAAGGGGCCGCCGGAGTTACCGGGGTTAATAGCGGCATCTGTTTGGATTACCTCATCAAGTTGCTCCGTTTGCCCGAAGCCCGTCCCGGCTTGAATGGAGCGGGCCAATCCGGAGACCACGCCCGCTGAAACGGTATTACGGAATTCACCGAGGGCATTGCCGATTGCGATGACGCTCTGCCCGACGCGCAACGCACCGGAATCAGCAAACTCCAGGTATGAAAGATTGCTGCCATCAATTTTAATAATCGCGATATCGTTAGCGGGATCGCGGGCTACCACCCGAGCATCATACCTAGTGCCATCACTCAGAAAGACGGTGTATTGTGCTGCCTCATCACTCACGACATGACGGTTAGTGACAATTGTTCCGTCGGCAGAGACGATAAATCCGGATCCGCCGCCGATTTCCTGACGCTCTGTACCATTTTGTCGCAGCTGGGGCATGCGGAAGCTGAATGGTGACTCAAAAAATCCGCCAAATGGCCCGGGTACTTCTTCGAAGAACTGTTCGATAACCGGAACATCTTTGGTGACGATAATAGACACCACCGCAGGCTGAGCTGCTTGTACGGTATTAACAATCGCCTCTTCGTGACTGGTTGCAAACTCGGACGGCGAAATCGTCACCGGCTGCCCCTCCCGCGATTGCTGTGGCGACGGAAGATTTAACAACCCGGGATTTTGAAGAATAAGAGCTGTAACCAGTGCTCCGGCGATGGCGCCCGCGATGACACTGGGAAGAAATGTGGATGATGTTGATGCCATAGTACTGTACAGGATGCATCTATCTCTGCCTGCTCGCAACTGCACGTAGGAATATGAAAAAACCCTCGCCCGTAGGTGTGGAAAAGGGTTGATGGGTGATAAGTTCAGTGGCGAATGATCCTCGTTGCGCGAGGCACGGACGACTGGGCTTTCCGATTGTGGGCCCGAGCCCGTTTCCGTTCAAGTCGCCGTCTCTTCACGTCGTCATCCCACTGAGCACGGCTCCGCAGGAAGTGACGCATGGCCAGGGGCGTACCAAGAGCAAAGAGCAACGTAAGCATTGCTTCCATGGCAGCTTCCTCTTTTTTGCGGTGAAGGAAAACACCCTCCTGTATATCAGCATAATTGTAGAAAAAGGGAAAGCGGGTCTCCGAGATGGAAACCCGCTTGTGCGTTTTCTAGGCGGCCTGGCGGAAGTCCTTTCGTCCTTCCGGTCGCGGCTCGACCCGGGGTGGCCCAACCTGCTGGGCCTTGTGCAAAATCTCTCCGGCGTAGATGAACAGCCATCCCACACCCAGCACCAGGGTGGTGTTGACGAGAAGCCACACTTCTCCCCACAGGATGTCTGATGTGAGCTCGTCAACCTGCCACAGCATTTCAAGCCGCTGACCCTCGATGACGATGAACGTCAGAGCCAGCAACGCCTTGAGCTTCATGCTCATTGAACGATTCCTTTCCAAGGGTTCAAAAACAGGCCTCGATAGGCCTTACTGACGTTAAATATAGCACGGTAATAAATAATTGTCAAGTCCTACCTACTTTTAATTACAGCCTCGTCTTTTTCCCAAGTGTAGTGGAATAAAGGTATAACAATGAATCGTTCAGCCGCCAGGGTTTTGTACACCTCTTCCACAGATTCTGCCTTAATTTGCTGACGAAGCGCTTCCTGCTGCAGAAAAGGTACGAGTACGTCTTGGTCGTACTCGGAGATAGTCATATCAACAACATCTTTAATTTGCTCATCATGCGTTAGATGCAGTATTTCCTCGCGGTACCTTCGTGCATCGGCGGCAGTTATAGGTGAAGATAGAAAAGCGTGTGCTGTTAGGTGACGACGAACAACTGTTGTCAGAGTTGATGCGGCCGTAGGTTTCGGAGCAGAGTGGGCGATTGCAAACTGGTTGGCTTGCATGTGCATGCGCTGCCATGAACGAGTAGTTACACAGCCGCGCGTTGAGCAGGCAACCGGCCATAGGGGGTACTGGGCTAAAGCTAACTGTTTTGGGTCTTCAGCTAATACAATGGAAAGGTACGCCGATACCCATGTCCCTACCAGTACTGCTGCCACGATGCTTAGGATGAGATAAATGCGCGTCATAATAGTGCCCGGCCTATGTTAGGGTGTCGTCAACGAAAAAGACCCGCCACCAGCGTAATATATTCGACATCTCTGGATCAGTTTGCTTTGGTAAGGCCTCCACTCCGTCACCGGCTATCGGCTCTTCAGGAATTAACACCACGTGTTCCCCTGGAGCACGATAATTCAGTTTCTCCCGAGCCAGGCGTTCCTGGTAGTCGTCGGTACGGAAGTATTGGTTAAGATGTTCTACTTCCAGCACATTCTTCTGCAGGCTTTGGACCTCCTGATCAAGCTGCGCTATTTCGCGCTGCACCTGCCAACGGCGGTTTACTTCCTGTCCGAGCGATAAGAGAATAAGCAGGATCACGACTGCCGTTGTTGCCAGAATGAGTTTTGGTTTTGCCTGCATGTTACGGCGAAGAAGCTGGAGCCGGGTTGAGAGTAACGGTTTCACTCAACTGGCCGCGTTTGACGGTAAGTCCTACAGCTTCGGTGGAAGATAGCAGAGAAACGACGTCGGTGTCCCAGGTGATATCGGTTGTTTGTATTTTAGTTACGATATCTCCTCGCTTCAGTCCGGCAACTGCGGCGGGAGACCCCGGAACAACATCAGTAACTACAAAAGCAAACTGACGCTGCTTGGCTGTGGGGTCAAACGGGAATTCGTAACCCGGTACAATACCCCATTGTTCGAATACGTTTGTTTCTCTCTGGTTGGCCGCAATTCGGTTTATACTAGAGCGTACTGCTTCAACCGGCAGCACCAGTCCGTCTTCTGGGGAGGTAACTAAGGCTGCCAGTCTGCCCTCGTCGTCAATTAAAGGTGCTCCGTTGTATGTTTCTGGAAGCCCTTGGCTGATAATACCGATACGCATGATGCCGTCAGGAGCCGTAGGGTCCGGCGCGCGGTATTCAGCCAACTGGCGTATGGCTACTACAGGCGAGGTGGAATCAGAAGACAAACTTAAAGTCAGTAGTTGCGCTGCTACTTTTGGATTACCCGAAGCAAGTTCAAACGGCGGCACTACTCCCTGCTCCAAGCGAAAATATGTCAGGCCGTACAACTCATCAGCGCCGACAGTGCTCAAGGGCAGCAGCTTTCCACTGTTGTCGATTGCGGCTACCGCGGGAGTTGAAGCCGGAACAGCTGCCACTACCAAACCGTCATTTGTGATAACAACTCCGGTGCCAATAGCACGGGGAGTGGTTGTTCGCTCATCCACCAACAGCACAACCGATCGCTGCAGCCGTTCTGTTAAACTGACGGATTGTGTGCTCGGGGAGACTGTTACCTCCTGGACGGTAGTAACAAACTGACGGTCAGTATTGTTACTCAAAGGTGGTAGCGTCGGTCGCGCAAACTGGGATCCCAGCACTCCCCCAATACCGCCGATTCCCACGATCAGGACGGCAACGATGAGGATGGTGCGGAAAGAGACGCGAATAGTTTTATGCATTGATTGCTGTTTTGCCATAGTGTGATATGTCTGAATGTATTATACCCATCGTGCGGTAAATAGCAGCATCAGGAGCGCAATGATTCCTACTACGATGTATTCAATAAAGTCCCGGCGATGAAGCTGTTTTTCATAACTGACGGCGGCCAGCTGGAATATAACGTAGTATAGAGCTGTTACTATCCCGGCCTGAATGAAGAAATGAAACGGTAAAAACTGCAGTACCCACACTACTTCCGTCAGTACAAAAGCAATGGCGAGGGCAATCAGCCACGCCTCCGACAGACGTCGAGTATACCGCATCAGGGACTGCAGAGTTATGAGCGATATAACACCAAGGGCAGTGCCCAAAATTATTACTACTGGAGCGTATAGGCTAAACCGCCATCCTAGTAGAGCTGCCATATTCACATACAAGACGATAAGAGAGATAAGCCAGTTCCAGGTCGGATACGCTTGTTTAGCTCCGTGTTTGAGAAGATAAAAGAAGACAACGGCAGATCCGGCAAAGTAGAGATGAATCCAGAAATTTGCAGGTACGAATAACGAAAAAGCGGTTAAGCCAATGGCAGCGAAAGCCGGCAAAATTGCCTGGGCGGGATGAAAGGCTCCTTCTTCTTCGGTACGGATTAAGATAACGCCCAGAATGGTAATCGCCAGAACAACTGCAATCACTACAAAAATCCAGCGATGTAACGCTAAAATAACTTCCAATCCCGCGAAAAAGAAGAGCGATAATATCGCGTAATGGGAAGATGGTATGACATAGTGCATCGCCGTCAGCACGTGGCCGATCTGGCGAGACAAAGCACGAATCGCAGCACGCATAGAAAGTAGTCGTAAGCGTACGCTTCGAGGCCAGCTTTAACAACCCGCCTGTGCCTTAAAGCCGGCTCAGGTAGTCCCCGGCGGACAACGCGGCGCTGCAGCCATGCCCGGCCGCAACGACAATTTGGGCATCGCGGATATCGGTGACATCTCCAGCTGCAAAGAAGCCATCCACGCTGGTTTTGCCATACCGGTCGGCAATAACTGCCTTAAACTCATCCAGTTTAACCAAGTCTTTTACTGGCTGCGTATTGGGAATGGCACCGATGGTTATGAATACGCCCTGCACGCTAAGGGTGTGTTCCTCATTTGTATTCTTGTCTACATATGTCAGACTCTCAACCATATTTCCCCCAGCTATTTTTGTTGTGCTGGTGTTGTAGATAATTTCCACCTTGGGATCATTGATAAAGTTTTCCGCTAACACCTCATCACAGTTGAGTTGGGCCGTATCATGTAGAAGGTATATTTTTTTGGCGATCTTCTGTAGCATAATCACTGCTTCCGCCCCTGTATTGCCTCCCCCGATCACTACCACTTCCTTGTCAGGAAACAGCGGCGCATCACAGGTGGCACAATATGTCACGCCGCGGTTTTTAAATTCCTCCTCTCCCGGCACGTTCAACATGCGCGGGTGCCGTCCGGCTGTATATATGACAGTTTTGGCCTGATATGTTTTCTGTGATTCAGTGGTAAGAGTAAAAAGAGAATCATCCTTTGTGACGGTCAAGATCTTGTTAGTCACAATTTCAACAGCGTCCTTGTGAGCATTAAGATGCTGGACGAATTTTTCACCCAGTGTAAGGCCATCTGTATGTCCATCACCCGGCCAGTTCTCGATATCACCTGAATTTTGAATTTCTCCGCCCGGCAGATCGCCAATTAAAATAATGCGCAGCTGTTTTCGCGCCGCGTAAATACCGGCAGTAATTCCGGCCGGACCATACCCCACGATAGCAACATCGTATGCTGGAACTGTTTCGTTCATAAGTAAAAGGTATTATGCGGCCAGACCAAAAACTTTTGCCATCCGGCTCTGATCGAACCCGATAATGACATCTTCGTTACCTTCATTCTCTACTACCATAACTGGTACACCCATCTGCCCCGACTTTTCAATCATCTCCCGGGCTTTTTGGGCATCAATCCCTACATTAATTTCAGTATACTTAACGTTGTTAGCTTGCATGTATTCCTTTGCCGCTTTGCAGTAACCGCAGGTCGAGGTGGTGTATATAGTGACGTTTGCCATAGGGATGTTTAAGTATTTTCTTAAGAATACCACACGTGTCAAATATGTGCAGATGGGACAAGGGCATCATCGTTACGACTTGACCCGAATCAAATATACCAATCATTCACTATGAAGCAATTGCCACTGCATAGCACCGTAGAGGGCGTTGTATTGGGGCTTGTCAGTGAGCAGGCGATTGGCCCAGTAGTGCCACTCTTCACTGCTCGGCATACGGCCGAAGGCGCTGGCAAAAATACTGTTAAGCGGCCGAAGGCGCGCCCACGGATCGGCCTTTTTGACAGCTTTTATAGTGGTACCAAGTATTCTTCCTTTCTTAGTACTTTGGGGGCTGGTGGGATCCGGTCCCGGACAGCAGTCCTGCTCATTGCCTGAGTTGTTGGACCCATCATTGTTGGGAGACGGACTCAGTGGCGGACTATCTACCGGTGGCGTAAACGACCCGCCGTTGATTGAAAACATTATGGTGTCTTGTTGACCAGGGGTTGTTGCGCCCTCCTTCACGGTAGAGGTTGTTTCATCGTCATCCGCATATGTCGTAATAATGTGATATTCCCCTGCGCCCGTGCCAGTGAGAGTTACTTGATACTCGCCGTCGGAAGGGTTAGCGATGATAAGTAGTTTGGGCCCATCGGCATCTTCGTCACTCACAAATTCCGCTTCGGGAAATGTGTTGATCGTACTCGAGAGCTCACCGCCGGGCCCTGTAATGGTCGGATCTACAGGCGAGAGCACAGCGATACTGATTGCACTATCCGGTAAATTGTAAGCAATATGTGTGCCTACCGCGCCGGCACCGAGTGCTTCTAATACTGCCTCCTGCGCTTCTTCGGGCAACTTGTCATGCTCGGCGTTAGCAATGGTTACAGTATCGCTTCCAAGTAGAGCACTGGCTAACAGAACCGTTTTATCGCCGGCTGTGGTGTCCGTTTGAGGAGGGTTGGGACTCGGAGGCCCGTCACGCCAACGCTCATGATCGATATCTTCTGAAGAGCGGCTGTCTTCCGAGTCCAGCGTTACACTTCCTAGTGTTGCCAGGTCATTTCCAGCAATGGTCGTTACGTTCACGCCCTTGCTTTCCAGCTCACCCACAGCGCTCTTTAGGTCTTTGAGAAATGTGTTTTGATCAGTAGTCACCACATTGTTGCCGTCACGCGAGGCGAAGCTTGTAATAGGCAGAAGGTCTTTGATCGACGGGAAGAACGTGCGGATGGAGAGGGGGCGAGGTTCAGTGTTTGTGCGCGCAACTCGCAACGCTGACTCAACCATGGCGATATACCACCTCGTTCCAGTTTGCCAACGACTTGGAAACTCTCCTCCCTCCCACGCTATGTATGCATCTGCCGCGCCCTCATTGGGCGTGCCAAGCATAATGAGCTGATCTACGTCACTATCGTAGTCTTCACTTTGAATGTAACTGCGGGCCGTGAGGCCGCCCATACTATGTGCGACAATATCAACTTTATTGGATCCGCTTTTGAGCTTGGCCTGGTCAATAACGGGCTTGATATACTCGCCTGCTGATTCACTATTCGCCTGTCGCCAGTCGTAATGAGCGATGAATAATGTTTTTTCTTCTTCATAACCGGCGGCTTCCAATCGTTCAATCAGCCCACGGTATACTTTGTCCGCAGTCAAAATAAACCTCCAGGTTCCTCCGCTTTTATCGAGCAATGTTACTTTGGTGTTAAATGAGGCAAATATCCCCGGTATAATCACCACCGGCTCCAGCTCATCGTGCACAACTCCAAAGCCATCTAGCTCGGTAATGCGGGGGCCGGAGTGAAGAAGGTTTGTAGGCCCGAACTGTTCGAATTCAGCGCGGAACTCCTGCGCTTCTACGTCGTCAATATCTGCAGAAATAATCAGCTCGTTGTTATTTGTTCCTCCGCCGTATGGATTTGCCGGAAAGTATTCATAGATTGGCTCAAACACGTCGTCGACTTTGGCGAAGAGCGTGAATTTACTGAAGCCGCGATGATTGGCATCACGTAGTGCACTGCCGCTTGGCTCTTTGAAGTCGTGATCAGCAAATAGTGTAAAACGCTGGAGAGTAATTGGGTGCTGTGTATGCCATTCTACGAAATGAATTGTTCCTTTGGGTTTGCTGTCAGCAAAATTCGTCTTGCCAGAATCCGGCTCATAACCCCAAAATGTGCCACCAAACATATCACGGATATCTGCTCCGCCATGCTGGGTTGTAACTCCGCTGTGACTGGTTACTTCTGCGCCTTGGGCGACATCCCACAAGTCAGCTGTGCTCGACTCAGGTTCCACCGATATGCCTAAGGCTTCACCAAACCCATCCAGCTCGATGATGCGGGGACCTGAAGCAGTTGGGCTACCGTTGCCGAACTGCACGAATTCCGCCCGGAACCTCTGCGAGGTAGCTGGTGAAACCAGCTCAATAGTTTGCGCCAGCTCATTGTTTTCCGCTCCACTACCGTATGGGTTCTCGGGAGAAAATTCGGCTACGGCCGTAAGCTCGCCATTACTTTCTTGGGCGAAGAGTGTGAATTTACTAAAGCCTCGAAAATTCGCGTCTCTTCCTTTTGAAGCCGGATCATGGCTGGCAAACAGGTGAACTTTTTCTAGTGTGATGGGCGAAGCCGTTTTCCATTCGACGAAGTGGATATCGCCTTTTGAGCCACCGTCTTTAAAAAGAAGATTCTCTTTTTCTGCGGTGCCACCACTGCCACCAAGTATGTTATCAGCACTAGATACTGAATGAATCAACGAATTCGTGAGAATAGTTGAGCCGTTGGTTGTATCAAAAAGGTCATCTGTTGCTGGAGAAATTGCTTGTGCATATGCTGGAAGTGCAGCAAAAAACAGGAGTAGGATCAGGACTTTAATAGCCATACAGCGCGTTAAAGGCTGCGCCTTGGAGATATTCAATAAAAAATATTGCTCCATAAATGCCAAGCGCCACGAGAACGATTCCAGCAAACAAGCTGAGCACAATGTTCCAGAACGTAAACTTTTTCTTTTTCAGCCAAAGGTAAAAAAACGGAGCAATAAAGAGCAAGATCAATAGAATAGGCACGCCGACAAAGAAAGCAAGAGTTAAAAAAGCAGCAAGTTTATCCCTCGGATCTTCGAACTCGAAAACGTCGAGCACCATTCTAGCAAAGACACTTAGTATTCCCATGCTTTCACCCTAATCTATTTTGGCTTTGTTGAGAAATCGCCTGCTAAGCTCCCACCGACCATCCACGGGTGGGTCCTGGAATCTAACGCAGACTGGGTAATCAGCATGATGTCTCCCTGCTGTACCGCATCCTTGAATTCACTTTTGGACGCAGGCGTTGCATTTCTTAAGTCAGGAAACAGTTGCGTGACAGAAAAAAGCCCTTCTGTTAGCGTGAAGGACATGAATACAGAAAAAAACCTAGTAGTTGTAGGGCTTGGCTACGTAGGGCTGCCGCTGGCGCTATTGGCTCAAGAGAAAGGCTGGCAGGTAACTGGCCTCGATGTGGATACTGAAAAAGTGGAAAAAATTAATAAGGGGATTTCTCCATTAGAAGATGCGGCCATCGAACAGGGTCTCAAAGACCACCCCATCGCTGCTACGACCAATGCTTCTGTTATTACCAAAGCAGCCGTAATGGTTGTAGCTGTTCCCACTCCAGTAACTGAAACTCACGAACCTGATCTTGGACCACTTAAGTCTGCTTTGAACTCTATTCTTCCCCATTTACAGAATGGACAGCTGTTGAGCATTGAATCAACGATTAATCCCGGGGTAATGGATGAAGTTGTCATTGGACTGCTCAAAACACGCTCCGATCTGAAACTGGAAGGAAACGACGCTTTGCAGGTAGTGCATTGTCCGGAACGTATTAATCCCGGCGACAAACAGTGGACTATTCGCAACATCCCCCGTGTTATCGGTGGGTACACCGAGCAAGCAACTCAAGCTGGAAAAGAATTTTATGAAAGCATTGTTGAAGCTGAGATTAAACCGATGGGATCGCTGACAGAAGCCGAGGCGGTTAAGATTTTTGAAAATACCTTTCGCGACATCAATATTGCTTTTGTGAACGAGATGGCCAAGTCGTTTGATAAGCTGGGGATTAACGTTACTAACGTCATTGCCGGCGCTTCCACCAAGCCGTTTGCCTTCCTAGCTCATTATCCTGGAAATGGTGTCGGTGGACACTGTATTAGTGTTGATCCGTATTACATGATCGAACGCGCCCGGCAGGTTGGATTCGATCACCAGTTTCTCAAGCTCGCCCGTCAGATCAATGACAGTATGCCGCAGTATGCGCTCGAACTGATGGATCACGGATTGCAAAAGCTCGGAGTCTCAGATCCCACAGTAGCCCTGCTGGGCCTAGCCTACAAAAAGAACATTGATGACGTGCGTGAAAGCCCGTGTTTAACTATCCGCTCTATGCTGGAAGAACGAAACGTTAATCTGCGCGTCTTTGATCCCCATGTACTAAAGGATTCAACTGTATCCTCTCTCGAAGAAGCTACTCAGGATGCCCAGGTGGTCATTATCGGCACCAATCACGATGAATTCGTGGAGCAGTTAACTCCTGAATTCTTGCAAAGCCACAACGTAAAACTCATCGTAGATGGGAAAAACGCGCTTGATGAGTCTGCTATTAAAAACGCCGGCATCCTGTATTACGGAATCGGCCGGTCGAATCTCGTCGGCAAGAAATAACCAAAGTTATTAATTCGGTAGCGACGGTCGATCGGAAGGAGGCTGTGGTGGAGCGGGCGTAGTAGGCGGTACAGGAGGCTCAGATGGAGGAATAATCTCTTCTGGAGGTTCTTCTGCTAGGACTTCCTCTTCTTCCGCTAGCGCTTCCTGTTCGGCCGCCACTTGAGCATCTTCAGCGGCATTTTCAGCCATCATCTCTCTTGAAGCCTGGACAATATCACGCGTGGCGTCCTTAAATTCTTCCATCACGGACTTTTTCATAGGCGCTACTCCCTGAGCGTTCGCCCACTCATCTTTTTGTTTGCGGTAGTTACGATAGGCGCCCCAGGCTGCTCCCGCTAGAAAAACAGGAAACCAGATCAGAGTGATGAATCGGGCCAGCATGAATACCACCAAAAGAATAAGACCGGCAGCTAAGCCGAATAACAGTGCCCAGTACATAATCGGATAAATGTTTGGCTTGTATTCCCGGGCTGGAAGTTGCTGATCTGGCTGATATTGTTCGTTAGGCATGCCCCTAGTATGACACTACTGCACATTCATGTACAGAAGCTTCTTAGTGTCCGCAAAATGTTCAACTTCGCTGGGGCTATCAAGAATAACAGTGATGCGGCCTGCCTGCTCGCCGGCTCCCTGTGTAACCAGGCAGAACCTGGCCTCATATAAATAGCCTGTTTTACTACCGCTCACCTCTTCTCCCCATTCTGATACCAGCTTATTAGTGTTTCTAATAGTATGTTCTCGTCCCGTGCCGACAACGGTAAAGGCGTATTCTTTTTGAGTGGTCGCAGCTGCAATTTCCGGGTAATGCTCGAATGCGACTTGGGCTATGCGCGCAACTTCATACGCCGTCGAAATGTTATGGGTATCAAGCCCCGTCACGTCCGCAAATTCTGTTTGTTCCAAGCCCAGCTCAATTGCCTTGCGATTCATGTCCCGGACAAAGTCCTCTTTGGATATTCCCAGCTCTCGGACATACGCCAGGGTGGCGTTATTAGCCGAGCCTAACAGTGAAGCGTTAAACAGATTACGCATCGTGACTGTTTCACCTGGGTGCAGCAGCAGTCGTCCGCCCTGCACGTATTCCTCGGGTTGAATGGTTGCTTCCCGATCCCAGTCAATGCCGTGATCAATAGCTACCATAGCAGTCATGAGTTTAGTGATACTGGCGATTGGTTTGCGCTCAAAGGCATTCTGTTCAAATAGAATTGCATTTGATGTCGTATCGTACAGCAAAGCACTGCCAGCTGTGAACGCCTGATGTTTCTCCGTTTGCGGGCCTACGCCCGGTAAGCCTAGGTCAATACTCGCTCCCCCGGCTAAGGGAGCATTCTGCTTCTCAGGAGTATGCGTAAAAAGCTTGTACACCGAGAGTCCGGTGATAGTTGCCAGTAGTGTACACATTCCGGCGAGAATAACAGTGCTTTTATACATTGCTCGGGAGGGTTAATTGCTGTTACCGTAAAGCATAGCATGAAGCCGCCAATTACCACTGACTTACAAGAAGCCGTCCGGATTATTACTGCCGGACGCATTGTGGCTTTCCCCACCGGAACCAGCTATGGCTTGGCTGTTGATGCCCTACAGGGGCATGCGTTGCAGCGTCTGCGTAACCTCAAGCATCGTCCTGATGAAAAATCCTTTACCGTCTTTGCGCGCCCCGAACTTGTGGATACGTTTTTCAGATTAAACAAGGAAGAACAAGCATTTTTGCAGAAGTATGCCGGTCAGCCTTTTACGGTACTGCTGCAACCTGCTAAAGCACTTGAGCACTTAACTCAGGAAGGTCGAGTAGGGCTACGTCTAATTGATCATCCGTTGATGCAGCAGCTGGCCGAGGCAGTCCAAGTACCATTGACGGCTACCAGTGCCAATATTTCCGGCCGACAGCCTTGCGCTGATGTGGTATGTATTCAGGATCAGTTTCCCTATCTTCTCGATCCCAATGATGTGGCCATTAAACGCGCTGGTCCGACAACTTACGATCTCTCGCTGGGATGCATTCTAGATGGTGGAACCTTGCCTGTCGGACAGCAGAGCACAATCGTGCGATACGCTAAGGGTAACTGGCAGACAATACGTCAGGGAGCAGGAGCGCTGTAACAACCTGGGCAAAAAAGAACCGCTGAAGAAGATCACAGCGGCGATGGGGTGTCGGGATGGATAACTCCTGTAGAGGAAGAGCGGTAAGCGGGCGGAATCCACCGCAGGCATAGTCTTCCCTTTGAACGTCTCTCTTTGCGCTGCAGAATGCGGAAGGCTCGGGTGTCACAGGTTGCACATGTACCGATGCACCAGATCACTTTTTTCCCGTGTTCAAGGAGAACCCACATTCCAGCGTGGGTGGTAAAACAAAAACGCTCCTTCTCTTTTCTGGGTTTATCGTTCCAGGGGTTAAGGTTCCGCGGCCGAAAGCGTGTAAGCGCAGTCAGGAGCGACACGTCTTCCCTTTCGTGTATGCAGTAAAGATCAGCTCCCCCTTACGTAGTATCACTTTACCACACCCGCCTACAGTCCCAATGGATCGGCAACAGACTTCATTGCCTGCAGTGCATGCTCAATATGTTCTTCTGGCGAGAATCCGAGCTCCTGTGCCCCCTGGGTAATATCTTCCCGACTGACATTCTCTGCGAATTTTTTCTGTTTTAGCTTCTTCTTTACAGACTTTACATCAACGTCAGCAAGTTTTCTGGAAGGCCGCACTAATGCGACGGCGACGATAAAGCCGGCAAGCTCATCAACGGCAAAAATTGTTTTTTCCATTAATGTGGTTCGCGGCGTTCCTGTGTGCGGAGCATGCGCCATGATCCCCCGCTTGATAACTTCTGGATACTCAAGTTTAGTCAAAATCTCCTGTCCCTTGTATGGATGCTCTTCCAAAGAGGGATGCTGTTCATAATCAAAATCATGAAGAAGTCCCACCAGACCCCATACTTCTTCATTCTCTCCAAAATGCCGCGCGTAATATCGCATAGCTGCCTCAACAGCCAGAGCGTGCTTGATGAGATTCTGATTTTTGGTGTATTGATTCAGCAGCTGCCAGGCGTCAGCTCGGGTTTTTTCTTTTAGTTCTTCCGACATCTTTCTATTAGGCGTGAGATCGCTTCTGCCACAGAGACTGAATTGTGGCCCCTAGTATAAACAGGACGAGGATAAAGGTGAGCAGACCTCCGAAAAATCCGAGCAGCTGTATCCCCTCATATACGGCCGCGCCTAGCACTGCTGCCGGCCAGGCCAGCGGCTGCTGTGCGGAAGAGGCGGGAGACAATTTCCCGTAAAGCCAGCTGCCAATAAGGAGGGCGGCAATGCCGGTAGCCAGAATATATACAACAAGACTGGTGAAGAACAGAACCAGAGCCAGCGGCAGCCCGATGAGTGATACGGCGAGGATGAGGGCAATGGGCCCAACCAGAATAATCCACAGAAGGCCGGTTAGGATGCTGCGTCCGGGATTAGCCTGAACGTAGGCTAACACTCCTCTGACAGCTTTGGGGGCGAAATAAGAGATCAGGAATGCTAATAGCAGGAGTGCAATTGTTGACCGAACCCAACTACCTAACACATTTCGAGTTCCTGCAGGGGCTGTCTGAGTACCCTCGTGATGTTCGCGGCTTCCTGTAATAGTTGCGCCATCTTTAATCTCCGCCTGAGCGCCATACGTAATCAAGTTTCCATCAATAACGGCCGTAGACTCTACCACTACGGAATTGCCGGCAGCCCGCACGGTACCATGCACTGTTCCGGCAATGACAATTGATTCCCCTGCCAGATATGCATCCGATCCAATAATGGTTTGGCTCATAAGATCCAGACTTTGTCCGGCTGCAAACAGATCTCCTTCAACGTTCCCAGTTACGGTCACGATATTCCCGGCCAGGTGGGCATCATCTCCAACCGATCCGGTTAGACGTACCGCCTGTCCGACGGCATACAGATCCTGTGTGATAACTGATTCGGCATTTACAATCTGCCCGGCTATAGCGGCGTCTCCACTGATTGTGTCTTTAACAGTAACCTTCTGTCCGGCGGCATATACGTCATCATCTACGGGATTGGCAATAAAAAGCTCACCCTCCTCTTTTTGAAGAAAAGTCGCAGCCAAGGCCGACAGTGGCAGTATGGCAATCAGGGTTAGTGTTCCAAGCTTGAGCGAAAGAGAATGTTTCATTCCTTAAGTATTGCCTATACCAGCCTTCCACACAACTATCCCCCGAAAATACTGTAGGTGGCCGGCGCGCCTAAAAAGACAGCTAATACGGCCGCCAGCATGATGAAATCAAGCTCCCAGCCATTCTCCCCCGTAAACTTCTTGCCCCACTTTTGAGTTTTCATGTAAATCGCTCCCAGCATAACTGTTGCCAGGAAAATCGCGCCCGCCTGTGTCCACACTCCCAGAATCATCGATGCAGCTCCTAGTGTTTCCAGGAAGCCAACAAGTTTCAACAGCTCAACCGGAAGGCCGATACTCTTGGCTGTCGCAGTGGTGAGTTTAAACTTCTGCGGACCGTGGGCTAAGAACACAATGCCGATTGCCAGACGGAGAATAAAAAATGCCAGGTTCTGATCAATATCAACAAAGGTCATACATGTGATGTTAAGTATATGCTTAAACGTCTAACAGCAACGTAACACGACTGACTTTTCGCTGCCAAGATAGATTGTCGGGAGAATCTGACGGACGCAGCTAGAATTCTGATGTATCTCGGGGGAGAAAAAGACTAATACACCAGTCAAAGGCGATCTGAACACGATTGCCCCACCCGTACATAGTTCGCAAGAAGACGACTCTGCGTAAAAACCAGGCTAGTATACCTGATGAGCGCAGGGGTTTACGTTCCAGAATCGCGTACCAGTTTCCAATCGGAATGATATCTCCTTTATGTCGATACTTTTTCTGTTTGAGTGGGGTCCCTTCCAGAAGGCGGATAACATTCTTAGAGGCGAGGGCTGCTGCCTGCACTGCCGCCTGGGCTGTGGGTGGATACGCAAAGGCCTCATCTTGTACGCGGGCACAGTCACCAAGGCCGAATATTGAATCATCCCCTGCTGCCTGGAATGTTGGAGTAATGCGGAGCAGCTTACGCTCGTCGAGCAGGGAGCCGGACATGATATTACCCAGAGTCGACTCAGTCCCGGCTGTCCAGAAAATGCTGTTACTTTCCACTTTTTCTCCGGAGGCTAAGAGAACTCCGTCAGCTTGAACTTCGGTTACCCGCTGCTTAGTCTGCACGGCCACCCCCAACTCCTCCAGTCGTCTTTGGGCCTTCTGTGAAGCCTTTGGTGACAGTTGTTCCAATACTCGCTCCCCCGCATGCATGAGTGTTATTTTGCACAGTTCAATGGGAACATCGCCGTAAAACTTTTTCATTTCTTTCGAAACCAGATCCGATATCTGACCAGCTAACTCTACTCCCGTCGCTCCCCCACCGACGATAATGAAGTGCAAATATTTGTCGAGAGGGTGCCTGTCCTTTTTATCATGCATTTCCGAAGCTAGTTCAAATGAGTTGATGATCCGGTTACGAATCGCAATAGCTCCCGGTAGCCATTTGAGAGCCAGCGCGTGTTCGGCGGCGCCGGTAACCCCAAAGTAGCCCTGCTCCACTCCCAGGGCTACCACTAGAATGTCATAACTGTACTCACCTTTATCAGTGACAACTATCTTCTGCTCCGAATCAACGCGCTGAATTTCTGCCTGATGAAAATCCTGTCCACAGCAGTGGAGAATTTCCCGGAGGGGCTGAATAACATGTTCCCGCGCTACTGAGCCTGTGGCTGCCTCATGCAGCATGGGTGAAAACGTGAAGTAGTTTGTTTTGCTGATGAGCTCAATACTGACGTCATGTTCACCAGCCGGGTGCAGTAGTTTATGAAGGTGAAGGTACGTTTCTACTCCCGCAAATCCCCCGCCTAAAATCAGTATTTTTTTCATACGTCGTCTGAAGATGAAAACTTTTTCTCTATTTCCACCACCTTGTTATCAATTTCTTTCAGCCGTTTTTGCAGCTGAGCTGCCAGCTCTAGTCCGCGCTCAAATTTGGGCAGATCCTTTTCTAAATCAAGTTCCCGGGATTCAAAATCCGTCACGATCGTTTCCAGCTCTTTATAGCCTTTAGTAAAATCAAATGCTTCTTTCTTTTTTATTGGCATACCCCTTACTGTAGCGCCTGAAGAGACGGAGAGCAAAAGGGTCAGACAACCTTCGAGGTTACCTGCCCTTCCTTTAGAGTTATTACGATTGTTTCACCCTGTGCAACCTGCTGCCTGCTATATACCAGGGATCCATCTTTCTTCCGGGTTATGGAAAACCCTCGGGCCAGAACCCGTTGAGGTGACAGTGATTGCAGCAGGCGCGTCATGGCGGTAACGCTCTGTAGTTTCTCCTCGGTATGCTGATGCATGGCGCGCATTAGAGTTAATCGGGTCCGGGCAATCTCAGTACGATAGCGGGAAGTTTCCTGTAATATCCGCTGTCTTGTGCCGATTAACATATGGACATAGCGGGCGACCTGCTGGCTGGTAGCTGAGACACGGTTCTGCAGAATACGTGCCTGGCGTACGATTGTGCCTTCGGTGCGGCTGAGCGTTTGGTGCATAGCTGCTTTCAGTCGTGTTTGCATGTGCTCGATTCTGCTGACAACTTCCAGACGGGAGCGCACTAACAGTTCAGCGGCATTGCTAGGGGTGGAAGCGCGCACGTCAGCCGCAAGTTCTGCTAGTGTTACGTCCCGCTCATGTCCCACACCGACAATAATTGGGGTGCGGGAAGCGGCTACAGCTCGTATGACAGCTTCATCGTTAAATGCCTGAAGATCCTCCAAGCTGCCGCCTCCGCGGACGAGAATAATAACATCAAGATCCGTTAATTCAGTATTAGCAGTATTCAGGGCGTTAATAATTTGATTGGGAGCGTCTTCTCCCTGTACCTGTGTATGTAAAAACATAATCTCTAGTCCCCCGATGCGTTCCCGCAGAACTTTCAGAAAATCTGAATAAGCTGCTGCTTCCCGGGAAGTAATAAGTGCCACGCGCTGGGGAAACTGCGGCAGGGGGCGTTTGCGCGCGACGGCAAAAAGTCCTTCAGCTTCAAGCTTTTCTTTCAATAATTCAAAGGCTCGCTTGAGCGCCCCTTCTCCGGCGGGAGCCACTTGCGATACAACGAAACTGAAGAATCCTTTATTACGTAATTTAGGAGTGCCAATAACCCGTACCAGCATTCCGTCCTCGATACGCACCCGCAGCTGCCAGACTGTCATAAAACACGGCACGGTACTCTCCTGATCTTTCAAAGAAAACGTGACCCACTTGTTATGAACTACCCGGTAGTCTGACACCTCTCCTTCTACGGCTACAGCTCCCAGCTGACCCATGGCCATGTTGGTCACCTCAACGAGCTGACTAACGGACAAGATATGTTTCATTTACCTATCATCTCCTAGCGCTACCCAGAGTTCAACTGATGACTTGTCAGAGTTGTCGACTCAGGAGCATGCTTGAGATGAGGAACTCCACGAAGGGCTCGGAAAACAAGGAAGGAGGTTACTCGTGAGGATGTTCTTTTTTCTGTCCGAGGCTGTCAGCGCACTGTGCTCAGCGGTGGGATTGCTGGCTCATCAGGAGGCAGCTCTCGCGTTGAGCGGTGAACAGTTCGCGTTGGCTGTCGGCTCTCTTGTTTTCAGTGTCGGGTCTCTGGTCATCATGATCGCCAACAACCTGCTCGGCTATCATGAAGTTTCGTAGGGACCAAACGCAGCGGCCGCCCCCCCCTCGGCCGTTTTTTCTATTCCACCACAATCCGGTGAACGCTCGTCAACTCTCCATCAGAAGTTGAAGCTCGCAGCGTTACGGTAAGTTCCCCTGGACCGCTACCGAATGAAAAAGTAGCAGCGTGCTCCTGCCCAACCACGGACGATCCAACTGACTGCTGGCTGCGGCTGTTAACGTTGGTCCCGTTTCCGTTCTGGGTGTAGACGGCTTCTGAAGATACTTCCTGAAGAGCAGCTCCCACGGGTCCGTCAACTGTCCATCGAATGGTGAACTGTTCATTACCCGCAACGCGGGTTGGCAGGAAGATGGGACGAATATCAAAAGATGTTGGGCCTGATTGCCTTTGTGGTGCGGGAGTTGCTGTGGGCGTAGGAGCCACCTGCTTTATCTCAGGAGAAGGAATAGCGGGTGGAATAGTAGGGATGTTCAGTAGGGGCGTAGGTGATGTTGTAGCGGTTGGCTCTGGGGTTTGTGAGGAAGCTGTAGGTGTAGGACTAACTATTGGAACGGCATTCCGGTTCTGGATAGTAAAAGTTCCAAGCAGCAGCACGGCTATTCCAATGGCTCCAATTGTAATAACGAGAGTATTCATAACGTCAACACTACCCTATTAGGGGTAGTGTTGCGGACTGTTTTCGTCAAGGTCATTTAGAACAGGACGACATTCTCCAGTTTCAATTCAATGAACTGATGAATTTTGCCACCAAAGTCAAAGATTAGTTTCTTCGGGAATGGCGGGCTTGTTAGCCCCTGGGCCTGACTTCTTCCACTAATATCTTGTGATTGAGTGGCATCGCCAGTAGCACCCCAGCTCTTCTGGTGAACTTGACCCTCGACGTTTGTCTTAGTCTCATCCACTCGAGCTCCTTGCCATACGCCGGCAAACTGTTCCTGGTCAATTGGTTTACCTGCCCACATAGTCTGCCCTTGCCAGGCAGTCCCAGTTGTAGTGGCAGTTGTCCAAGAAGGCCATTTGTTTTTCTCCCAGACAACAGCAGAACCTGTCGTTGTTTTCTGTTCCTGGTTTGCCTTCTTTGCTGCAGCGGATTCTTCACTTTGCGTGGCTACTGTTTTGCTTACAGCATCAGCCTGGTCGCCAAACCAGACACCTGTTTGTGTTACAGCACTCTGCTGTAGTTTCACAGGCTGGGTATAATGCGACGTGAAGGACTGAGATTGCTTAGTGCTTACGCTTGTCCAGGCTGCTCCCTGATTAGGGGGAGGCACAACCGGACAGGCTAAGGCAGATGAAGCAGCGAAAAGCCCAACCACAGCCAAAGCAGTGAAAAATCCAAATGTGTACGTGAATTTCATATATGTCTCACCTCCTTCCTTACAGGAGTGCAAAGAGATGCAGTGATAGTCAATACAATTTCGAGGTAATTCACAGCGCTATGTAGCAATAAGAGAGACGGCGTGTCAGAGATGACTGACACGGAAGTTCACTTAGAGAGAAGTGATTCGACGCAAGCCCACAACTCCAGTAGCAATCGAGAGGAGACTTCCAATAGCGGCTAGACCAGCTCCAGTTTTAGCAGTTACAGGTACGGCAACTGATTGCGCGCCCTGTACCTGCGGAGCAGAAGAAACCGAAACAGCCGCCTGGGAGTCTATGGCCGGACCTATAGTAAACACCGTGGTTGAATCAACTGCACTGGCGCGCACACCGGGCCCGTTAATAGTTGCTGAAGCATGAAGCGTAAAGTCATTCGGCGCCTCTGCTTCCACTGTCCCGCTCACTGTAAAGGTCACCTCAGAACGCGCGGAAATATTCTGGTTGCGCCAGGTGATAGTACGGTCAGCAGGATTACTCGATTGCGACTGGGGGGTGGCGTCGAACGGAACCACAAATTCCGGTACGCGAGCCGTGATACTGATTTCAGAGAAATCCTCATCGGAATCGTTTCTAGCCACTATGCGATAGGTTAATGTCTCCCCGGGACGCACGACTGCTCGATCGTCAGTAATGAGAAAGGTTAATCGGTCATTAGACGCTCGTACCGGAATAGGTGTTGGTTTAGGAGTAGGATCAGGCACAGGCGTTGGTGTAGGACCAATAGCAACTATGTTATTCTGCGTCACGCTGTTGATGATCTGTCCACCGGGGGCGGCTGTCTGCGGACCAAAGTTGGTGACGTTTTGTTGGTTCACTTCTTCGGGAACCCGCGTGTTATCAGTTTGAGCTACTGTTGTTGGGGTAGCTTCAGATGGTACGGTTGTCTGAGTAGCAAATACACTGAACGGAAGAGTAGTCAGCATCACTACAATACTCATTTTGACAGTTCGCACGAAGTGTTTTGAAGTCATAGGTAGCTATCAATAAAATGAATAACAGGTCATAGTGTCACCTATGCTTAGACGTGTCAATGCTCGTAAGCTGCATATTCCAAAAGACTCGTCAGGATGAACTGACAGCGAATCAACTATTACGCCCAATCTTGTCCTCCTCTTGTCAAGGAGTATCAGGTGCTACTCTTTTCTTTTCGTGGGACTGCTTGTGGGAAAGACGATCTTCTGTTTAGCTACAGCGAAGATGTAGATAAGCTCCAGAATCCCAAGGGTGTTGATAATCAGTAATGCTACAAACCAACCCTTCTCTTTTCGTTGAGCCGCAGTCCATAAGGCAATGCCTTTGAGAACTAACGACCAGGCAGCAATAAGCAGCAGCAAAAGTGGAACTTGGATCCAGTCGGGATAAAACATAAGGTCGTATATAGTATAGCCACTATACCGGACAATGCCTAGACACCCTTGCTACAGACATGCGAGTTTACAGAAGGATCTGAATATCGCCCTGGGCCCGGAGATCTTCCAGTAGTGTGGTGATCTGCTGCTGACGCTTTTGTTGCTGGAGTTGTTGTTCAATTACTGGCCGTATTTCATCAAGATTGACCCCCTCTTGCCCTTCTAGTTGCGGGGCAACTAAATCAAGCTGCATCTGGACTTCTTCAGCGGTTACTTCGATGCTGTCAGCCGGTATCTTTCGCTCGAGGTACGTTTGAATAACACTACCGCGCGTAACAGCTTCCCGTAGATCCTCCTCAGTCATTTGAGCTGCGGCTAGTTCACTCTGGAAGGCTTCGGTAGTCTCAAATTGTCCAGTCACCTGATCAAGTTGCTGTTGAATCAGCTCCTCATTAGCTGTTATTCCCTCGGCTTCAGCTTGTTGGAATAGGAGCTCTTCGGCAATTAACCCATCCAGAACTTGCTGCTCAAGCTGGCCCGCTTCCACTTCTTCCGCCTGATTCGCTTGGGCTTGTCCTAGACTGGCCTCAAAGGTCTTTCTGGAAATCTCCACTCCGTTAACCACAGCTACGGCTCCGGAAGAGTCGTTAGGTCCACTCTGGGGATTATTCTTGGCGAAATACGCCACTGCTGCCAGTAGGGCAATACCAACAAGGCCAATAATCCACTTTCTTTTTCCTGAAGCGCTGGAGGGCGTACTCTGCTCGTCGTTCATAGTATGAAAACCTTAGTAATTACAGTACTCAAGCCTACCAGTTTTCCCAGGATATCGAAAGATAACGTTTGTATGATCCCTATCCCGCAGGTTTTCGGGCCAGAAGACTTACTGTGACATTGCGCATAGGGCTCCCATCTTCTCTGGTGGCATTGTATTGTCGTTCCTCTTCTTTGTATTCCAGAATTTCCCAACCATTGTAAAGTTGTCGCAGTGCATCAACGTCGGGGTAGAAATTAACGGTGTCAGGATTGTTTCTATAAAAGTCCCCCTCTTTCGTAACTGCTACAATAGCATTTAGGCCCTCAGTCCTGGTTTGTTGCTTAATTTGTTCAATGAAAACTAGTGCACCATCTTCTGGAAGATGATGCAACATAAGTGCGCTAACAATTGCTTCATATGTTTCGTTAAGCGGTACATCTTTTGTGTCACCAAGGATTGTCTGTATCGGCAGTTTTTCTGTCTCGGCCGTTGCCTGTATTTTGCTAATACCTTTCGGGGAGGGATCAATGGCAGTAACTTCAAACCCATTCCGGGCAAGAACTAAACTATTTCGCCCTTCGCCGGCACCAATGTCCAGTGCCCTGCCGCCAGCCATCAAAACAGGGATTTTTTCCACAATTGCTTCCGGTTCTCCTTCCGCAAAAGCCGCTCCTTCTTTGGAGTAAAGCTGATCATAGAATTGAACCAGCTTCTCTTTATCGTCTTTTGGTTTTTCAAAATGTGGATTTTCGATACTCATCCTAACAATTGTCAAAAAAAGCTAGAAATAGTCAATCGAGATTGGTGATGCATACACACATATGGAGGTTTTCACTTCGAGCCTTACAGGCTATCGAGCTATTGACACCAAGTTGACGTAAGCTGTAAACTATCGTGCTCTTTGATGTTGGTGATATGGATACTGTAACAGCGCCTATACCACCCATCTCAATGCGAGAAGGTCCGATTCCAGACGGATTTCTGGTGTGTTCTTTTCTGAAGGAAGGCGGACATGGAGCTGACCGTTAAGGTGGCAACACCCCAAGGCGTTCTCACTTTTTCATGTGAAGCTCACCACACTGCAGCAGAGGATGAGAGGCTCATCGAGGTGGAGTTTTACAAGAAAAACTCTGTCTCCCACACCGTCCCCGAAGGAGACCACTACGAGCTTGAGCTCACGACGCCAGTGTGGGAGACTATCACTGATTCCCGCAACCATGTTCATCAGAATTCGCAGACAGGCAGACGATTCGTCTGCGTGACGAACAGCGTACCCACGCCGGCGGCAGCGAAGAAAATCTTCGAGATCTGGTGTTTGGCCATCGCTCACACCATCAGCACGGAGGAAGACCTGTTTCCCCTCCTGAATGCGAATGACCTCCACAGCTTCGAGGAGAAACTTCAGCTGAACGGCATCGAACTCGTGGAAGCGTGACAGCGTCCTGACGTAAAAATCTAGAAGATTCAATCACGACCACGCGCTCGCCCGTGTGGTTTTTCTTTACGGGAAAAAGATCAACTTAATACTGGAAAGTATGATAATGACTGCAAATACCCACTTCACTATCTGATTTCCGGCCTTTAAGGCTGTGTGTGCTCCGGCATAGCCTCCGATAGCAGCTCCAATAAGGAGCGGAATGCCTACCGAAAAGTTAACTGCTCCATGAAGAATGTAAGAGATGAGGGCGGTAGTGGTAACAACAAGCCACATAACATTGCCAGTAGCGTTGGCTTGAATGATTGTCATTCCAAAAAAATGAACAAGAACATATGTGAGAAATATTCCTGTACCGCCTCCGAATGCTGCCCCGTAAATCATTATAAAAAACTGGAGAATGAACCCGGTTATGGTATGTCCCTTCCTGCGTTCCGTTTGAACCATCCCGAAATTCTTTTTCCAGAACAGTAGAGGCAGCATTAACAGCAGAAGAATACCAACTGTAACAGTAAGTACTCGCTCATTGATCTCGAGTAGTATCTTCGACCCCACAATACCCCCAATGACTGCTAGGACAACGAAGTATGGAATATATTTCCAAAGGATTACGTTGTTCTTACGGTATTTTGCGAAGGCTGTAATCCCTCCGCTCAAAGCACTTAGGCGAGTTGTCGCAATTGAGGCACCGGGAGTTAACCCCATGAAAATAAGGGCGGGGATGGAAATCAGCCCGCCTCCAGTTGATAGAGCCCCGATAAAGCCCGAAGCTATCCCTACCCAGAACGACAATACACTAATTGCGAATTCACTCATGGGATCTTTATACACCAACTTAACCAGGACAGGACAATTGATATTGCATGCTGCAAGTGCCGAGGTATGCTCACCATCTCAAACCTGAAATGTTCAGAGCTAAGAAGTGAAGGCGAGATTTAATATTGGTACTCGCCCTTGACCATCTCTAGTTGTCACCCCTTGGAGCCGAAAGAGCGGCTGGCAGTTTTCTTACTGTCGAGTCCCCTCCATGCGATAAGAGTAAAGGTCGTCGGATGGCCAATGCTTGTACTGCTGGAAGAGGTCCACGTCCAGATCGCGGTAAGTGTCGGGCAGAGGCTGTCTCTTTGTGTGAAGCGCCCGGACCATTTCCTTGACCCAGAGCCGCAAGATCTTGAGACCAGCCTCAACATCGCTCATCCACGCTGGGGAGTCCGCATAGATTTCCTTGGTCTGAGCGTAGGCAAGCCGCTGGAGAGTGGGGTGGGAGTAAGCTGACATCATGTAGAGGATCTCCCAGTTGCTGTTGAGGGCTCGCAGATAAGCAAGAAGATGCTTCCCCTGCTCGGCCTGCTTCTCCATCTCGTCCTTGGAAGTGGGGCACATCCTCAGACCTTCTTCGTCGCTAACAAGGTGGTTGGATTTCATACTGTCTTCCTTGTGAAAGAAACATCAAAATCTGCCAGAGTCCTAAACGCAAACTTCTTTCCGTGTAGTCACTGGCAAATATAGAAGTTGGCTAACTGTTTCTACTTGCCCATGTATGGCGCTTGAGTTTCATAGAGTGCCCGAACGTTAGAGAGTACCGCCCCGCTCAACCTATTCTTATCTTAACGACATAAAGTACGCTGTATTAATTAATATGTCAAGATTAATTTTCGTGAATCAAATAATCTCAGCGACACTTTTTAGCATTACAAAGACATTATTTAATTAAAATGCGCCGCTTAGTTAAGAACCTGTAAAATTACCCCTTATAAAATGCGACTATAAGGCTTTAAAACTCAGTCTACCTACCTTCAAGTACCAAATTTATAGCATCTAATGCCTAATACTCCCGACTTTCGCCAGGCTCAATAGCGTCGAGTTTAATTCCTTCTTCGCCTAATATCTTTGTTGGGTAGTTATAAATCCACTGGCGAGGGTTAAGCATCCCATCATGAACAGGTATACAAACTTCTGGCTTGATTTCCGTTGCCCAATCAATAGCCTCACCCAGCTTCATCCACGGACCAATCATTGGCATTGCCAAAATCTGCACAGCAACGCCAGGATTTGTGAGCGCGTCTCCAGGATAGAAGAATTTATTTTCAAACAAATATCCCGTGTTCATAACAACTGGCATTTTTGAATGAATCTCGGCATGGTCGGTGCCAAAAGCGGCCAGCTCAAAGCCTTCTATAGTTTCCTTTTGTTGGTCTTCCAAGAGTTTCGAGGGGATGCTTTCTGCTTCCAACAGCTTTCCAACGGCCCCATTGGTCACGATTGTCGCATCCTGGTTATTTTTGAGAACCTGTTTGAGTGACTCCAAGTGGAAGTGGTCGGCGTGTTCGTGGGTGATAACAATTAAATCTATTCCAGTAATCTGGTTTTGCTCAGTAGTCCAAGCACCTGGGTCGGTAAGGATTCTCTTGCCCTTGTCTTCAATAACTAAACAGCAGTGACCAAGTTTTGTGATTTTCATACTTACAGCTTGCGGTAGTAATTTCTCCAATGCAATTATTTCGCTTTAAGTGTTTTGAGATTAGTTCCCGTTAAGCGAAGTATTTCGAACTGAGTATTTGGACCACACAATGGACATGGCTCAGCAGATCAAACTATTTGAGCAGGCTTTTGGGCAAACGATGGTGCCTCCCTTCAGTTAGTAAAAACCGCTACAGTTATTACCGTAGCGGGAGCAGGTGGGGCTGCTCAGGCCGTAAAGAGCACTACTGGCGGGTGATGATGAGCGGAGGCTCACACGGCCATCGCTCTCTGGATTTCCTGGTACAGGATGTCTACCTGAATCAGGAGATTCATGAAAAGCTTGGCGAGGGTGTCGATCTGCGATTCTCCGCCGTTGATCGGATAGGCCAACGGGCATCCGTAGCCAGCGGCGGGCAAGCTTGACCCCACCAGGCGCAGCTCCTTCTGGATTTCGGTGAGTTGTCCCGTGACGGCCCTGTTCAGCTCCAGCGTCCCATCAGAATCCTTTACGAAATCTCTGATGTATCCGCCAGTAATTCCGAGAGGGCCGATCACCATGGGTGGGAATGAAGCAGCCATCTGCGTGGGCAGGTGCTGCTTCACCGCTTCTGCCGCCAGGAGAATCGGGTCGCCGAAACGATCAATCCTCTCGGCAGTCAGCATGGCGATGCTGAACATCAGTGTCGAGATTCCTTCGCGGAAAGCCCGGAGCGGGGTCAATGGCTTATAGTCGCTAGCTGCTCGCGCCAGATGGCTAACCATCATCAGGTATTGTTGACTGATCCGGTGACTTTCGTCAGCCAGTCCCTCGGCCCAGTCCGACAGCAGCGTTGCGGTGATCATGAGCTTGATGGCAAATTCCTTGCCGTATGCACCCACCATCACCTGGAGGAAGTCAAAGATGTGCCTCCCTTTTTCCGTTTTAGGATCGTCATATCTTCGAATGACCACGCTGCGTCCGAGCGAAGTCGTGTCCCAAAGGAACCGAGAAAGTCGCTCTACCAACTCAACCCCGGCGAACTTCTGTGATTTGCCTGCCAGGATGTGGTCAGCGTTGAGCTCTACCAGTCGGGCCCAGCTGGCAAGGCAGTAGATGCTCTCCGAATCTTCCTTCTGGATGGCACCCAACAGCGGCTTAAGGTCGTCAGGCAGCGCAGCGAAGTACTCATCCAGCGGCGCCTCGGGCATTACGGTCCCGCGCTGCCAGGATTCATACAAACGTTCCTGATCTTCGAGTTGCCGCATGCCTTCGTTGATTGACGGGACGTCATCAAGATCAGAGAGCTGATTTTCCAACAACTCGGTGATTGCCCTGCGGTGGTGCAGGTGCTGAGCGACGCTTCCAGCTCCGTAGATCACTGCCTGGATCCTGTCCCGCGGAATCTTGGACTCGCGGTACAATCGGCTGGGATTTGGCAGCAAGCGCAGAGGCCGTGCCGCACCCAGGAGCATTTGCATGAAGCATTCTTGATCACTCCACTGAGCGTGGAAGATTTCTTCAAACCGATGCATCATCGACCCAAACGCTTCATGTACCTGCTTGATGTGTTCGACGGCTTCCGTCTTGCTACGCATTATTTTCCTCTCTTGAGTTTGTGAAAGTTCCTGGTTTCGTCCTCATGGACTCATCAGTGGGAATTCATCCCAGACCAGTGGCAAAGATTTTACTGTAGGTACTCTCCCTTAGCCTTTTGTGAACTAGCTCTTGTCGTGGATGTGATACACCTCGTCGCGGGTCTTCATCACCTCCGGGACGACCGTGACCAACTCCTCTTCGCTAGAAAAGTACGGACCAAGATGCTGTAGTGGGGCGACGACTCGTCTTCGAAGTGATAACCGCTGGATTTGTACTCCAGCCCCAACATTTCGGCGGCCTGCCCTTCGCTGTGGCCAGAGGACAGGGCCTCGCAACGTTTCCGATTCAGAGCATGCAAGATCATCCACAAGATTCTCCTTCTAAAGGTGCGGGTAGTTCAGTCGTACGCTATCCAACTAAGATGGGTTGTACATTGACTCATAAAATAAATAATGTCAATGGTTGTGCTGGAGCCAGCCTATTTTTAACTTAACAATGCCATTTGTTAGTGCAGCTTAAAGGTAGCTCAGTAAGGACTCATCCTCATTCGTCGCTTTGCGGTGTAGTAGTATGTACATGATACGCCCCTACTCTCCCTTTAACATCAAAGTAATGAAAGCAAAACAGGCATTTAAAGCCTGCTTTAACTTTCTACTCTTGGTTCCCGGGCTTGGATTCGAACCAAAATTCTCACTTCCAAAGAGTGATGTCCTGCCATTAGACGACCCGGGAATGTACGTTGAGAATACTGAAAATTAGCAGTTTTGCAACTACTAAACCTTCGCACCGAAGACTTCCTGGACGTTTTTAAGATGTTTTTCCTCCTGCTGTCGTTTCTCAGCTCGTACTTCTGACAGGGATTTTCCGCTTGATTCCAGAACGACAGTAACGGTAACCGACTGGTTAAGTAGTTCGCTCAATGTTTTCTCAACCACTTGCCTATTCTCCCCTTTCTCGAAGAAGTTGCGATGAAGTGGAAACTGAACGCGCAATATAATCTGGTTTCCATCTACTCCTGTAGCTTCAGTTGCCCGCAAAAACGTAGAGCTAACCGGACTACTCTTTTTTATGCCATCAATAAGGGCCGGCCAGACCTCTTTTACCTGATCAACTGTTACAACTCCAACAGCTACTTTCGGAGCTGGCTCTGCTGCTGCCGGGACTGGAAGTGCTGCAGTTATGATTGGCTCAGGAGTCGGGGCAGCTTTAGGCGGGATTGTGCGCGGTGTTTGTGGCACGGGTTGTTGAACTTGCGTTGGCTGTGGCGCTACCACGGTTAAAATAGCAAGCTGTAAGGCAATGAGCGGCTGCGGTACGTAGGTAATGTCCTGGGCTGCCTGGATAAGGGCTCGAATAATGTGTGGCAGTCTAGCCGCTGCCCTAGTCTGTTGCGCGAAGCTCATACTGAAACGCTCTTCTTTTATGAGCGCCACTAGCCCATCTCGGGCCGTCCGGATAACTTCCTGAATAAACTGCTCGGGATCAATCCCTTCTTGGAACATAATATCCGCCTGCGTAATTGCTGCTTGAGCATCCTGAGTTATAAGGGCCGAAAGGAAGGTATCGATATACTCAGGCGAAGGAATACCAAGGAGATTTGTAAGATTTCGGAGTGAGATAGTTTTCTCTTCCGTGGAAAGAATCTGCCCTAATAGACTCTCTCCATCGCGATAGCAGCCGTCACTGCGGGCGGTAATGAAATCAAGGACGGCGTCGTCAACGGTGCGCTTTTCCTTTTTGAGCAAGCTACTCAGCCGAGTCCGCATTTCTGTATCACTGGCGCGACGGAAGCGAAATACCTGACACCGGGACAAAATTGTTGCCGGCACTCTATGAAGCTCTGTCGTGGCCAAAATGAAAATAGCGTGCTTAACCGGCTCCTCTAGCGTCTTCAGTAATGCTGCAAACGCTTCGTTTGTCAGCATGTGCACCTCATCAATGATATATACCTTGTACTGTCCCAGTACCGGAGCAAGCGTCACATGTTCACGTAGCGCTCGAATGTCATCAATACCTCGGTTGCTCGCCGCATCGATTTCGATAATGTCGATATTACGCTGTTCCTGGGTAGTGACGCATACATTACACTTACCGCAAGGCTCTACTCCCTTAGCTTTCGTACAGTTCAGACGCTTAGCCAGCAGACGTGCCGTTGTTGTCTTACCGGTTCCGCGGGGACCCTGAAATAGGTAGGCATGCGCCACACGATCCTTGAGGATAGCCTGCTCAAGGATCGCAGTGACGTGATCTTGCCCTACAACTTCTCCAAATGTCTGAGGGCGGTATTGTCGGTAGAGGGCGGGCATAGCTTCCTAAGTATTAAGGAGGAAGCAGCTGCAAGCAAGCCTATCTTTGCAGCAGTTATCCTTTAGCACTGTTGCGAAATACCAGAAACTTACTGCCCAAAAAGTTAACAAAGAGAATAATACCAATTGCCAGAGCCTTAGCCGCGTTATCTTTTTGACTGCCAAACATAATCGCCACAATGGGAACGTGGAAGGTAAAGAAGGATGTCAGAATCTGATTAAAGACGAACGTAATTCCGTTGAGGATAAAGTAGCCAGCTCCCTGACCGGTGGCATTGCCGGAAGTCGCCCGGAACGTCCAGTAACGATTAAGGAGAAAGTTGCTGGTAATGGCCAGCAAGACGCTGACCAGATTAGCCGCAATAATCTGGTAGTTAAAGATTTCATATATCTCAGTCCAACCCAACCCACGCGTCAGCAGATTATAACTACCAAAGTCTACAACTGCACCGATTGCTCCAACCGCCACAAACTTAATGAATTGTTTAGCTGTTGACTGGTAGCGGACCGGTAGGGCGTTTACCAGTCGAAGTGTTAGCTCCTCCATCATTTATTTACTTAGTTTTTATGAATAACATGCTCAACTGCACCCCACTCGGCATCCCCGTGTTTGGGGAGAAGAACGGTTACCTCATCTCCTTCATTGGCGCGGTAAAAGGTAACACTGGCGAGTAGTACTTTATATAGCTTCTCCGGTGTTTTTACCCCGAAGTTGCCATGTTCGTCCACCACCAGGGTTCCAACAGTACGTTCGCGGTCAATTGGGCTAATTTGCTTGTATGTAAATGATCCGTCGGTTCCAATTGTGAGTTTTAGTACATCCCCTTCAACCAGCTTGGATTTTGAGGCGTAATTAGGTGGCACAGGATAGGTTTCTCCATCGTTGCCCTGCATGTTTTGACCGTCAAAAACACCTTCAATTATGCGTTCTTCCGGAGAGGGTTCCTCGGAAGAATGAGTCTGACTAGTCGACGGCTGAACCTCCCCTTCTTCTAAGGCTTGACGAACATACTGGATATTCCGTTCAGCATCATCTAGCCGTTGCTTGATAAGGGCGAGAGTGCGGGAATCTATAGCCATAGGGCAAAAAGAGTGTTGGTGTTGGGAATCAAATCGTTGCGTTTATGGTACACTATTATCAGAAAAGCAACCACTTTTCCCTCTACCTCCTCACAATATATTCTTTGTCATGAAACGCAGCTCCGCAGTCGCTTTGTTAATGGTTCTTTTAGTTATAGCCGCAGCTGTACGAAGTTTTCAGTTGACTGATCGAAGTTTGTGGTTTGATGAAGCATTTTCTTGGCGACTCATTCAGTTTCCTACTTCTGAAATGATTGCCCGGGACGCCGCCGATGTGCATCCTCCACTCTATTACCTACTCCTCAAAGGGTGGGGATTAGTATTTGGCACGTCGCTTTTGGCGTTACGATCTTTTTCAGTCCTGCTGAGTCTGATGGCAATTCTCATGGGGTATATATTCACCGCTTCAGCTTGGCGCTCCCGTGCTGTAGGTCTTATAGCTGCAGCGTTGATGGCCGTGGCGGGCTGGCAGATTCAATATGCTTGGGAAGCCCGCATGTACACCCTGGGAATTTTCCTGTCACTCCTGACATCGTGGCTACTCTTGCATCTTGTGCGTACTAGTCAGGAGCGTAGGCCAATAAGTTGGCTGCTGGCAGCGTTATATACAATAAGTGCTGCCGCTTTTGCATATACCCACTACTTTGCTTTCTTTACTCTAGCTGCCCATGCACTGTTTGTGGCTGTTGTCTTAATTCAACGCACCCGTTGGCGGCTGGGAGAGATGTTGCAATCGCACCTGTTGTGGGTAGCAGCCAGCGCCGCAATTCTCACCGTAGTCCTGTACATCCCGTGGATACCTGTGTTTTTAGCGCAAAATTCTCAGGTTCAGGAAAGCTACTGGGTGCCAGCCATCGGTGGCTGGTCCATACCAGATACCTTCTATCGTATGTTGATCCCTACCTCCCAGACCCCACAGCATACGGGTTTCCCGGTGATACTGGCAGCTTTACCTATTCTGGTCGTTATATCGCTGTGGACGTGGCTGGTAGTAGCGTGCAGCTCTTCCGTCCATAGTGCTCTGGCCGATAATCAGAATAAGCGGTCCCAGGCATCAAAACAGGCTCGCTGTGAAGCCGCTTGGCTTGTCATGCTTAGCGCCGCCGTACCTTTTGTTCTGGCAATTCTTGTATCGTTTGTCGGACAGTCGCTGTACCAGGATCGGTTCTTGGTTTTCACCCACGTTTTCATTCTCATCGGTATTGCCCGTCTGTTGGCAGCCATCCCCGCAACTTCTGCGCGACGCATTGCTGTGACAGCAGTAATTGTGGTCTTTGCACTGCTATCGGTGCGGTTTTGGCAGGAACTGGATGTGGCCAGCAAGCCGGGTGCACACGCGGCCACCCAATACATATTCCGTGAGCGAAATAACGATGAACCTATTTTCGTCAGCTCACCATTCGTGTATTTCGCAATTGACCATTATGCTCAGGAGGAATTTGATTTTTCAGCCGACCCCACCCTTCTTGTGAGCGGCCAACCTTCTCACTTTGCCGGCGGCCCTATTCTAACCACCCAGGACATCATTGACCCCCTAGTCTTAGACACCTTGCCTGCTCCCGCCTTTTGGATGGTTGATACCACGGGGTTTGGAGGAGCAGAGATGCCTGTTTCGTCGCGGTGGAGATCAGTTGATCGACAGGAGTTTGTCGAAGTCTTCCCCTATCAGGGACATGTCATTGTTCATAAATACGTTCGCTCTTAGCGTTTACCTATCTGAAACGGGAGCGTTGTCACGTAGTTTGTAATACACTCGGTTTGAGATTCGCAGGTCGACATACTCGATGTATTCTTTTTCTTCTTCGGTAATAGTGTGAGCCAACAGGCGCTGTAGCACATTAACCTGCAGCGAGAGATGCCGGGTCGTATCAAATCGGATAATCCAGTTGTTATTCAGCAGCACATGAACTTCCCGGGCTGACAGTGATGGAATGCGCATCTCTACAATATCTGCTTCAGTGACTGCGGGGATATCTTCCTGGGCTTGGATAATGAACTCCACGAAAGAGGTTTCAACGGCGGGCTGGCCTATTTGCAGGCTCGCTGTCTGGTCGTTGTTTTTAATTATCGGCAATATTGTACCGGGCAGTGTCCCCAACTCTGCCTGCTCGTAGGCAATACCCTGCGCGTCAACGAAAAAGTACATGCCATTAGAGAGCAGGAGGAATGCAGGCGTTTTTTCTTGAACCACCACACGCAGCGTATTCGGCAGTTTACGGGTGATATATATGTCACGGACTTGCGGAACGGATGATAAGATACGCTGCTCAAGAATAGGGGTTTGTAGAAACAGAATATTTCTTCCCTTGGCTGACGTTGTCAGGTCTTGAATGGCCGCCGCGGTGTGTTCTCGGCTGTCCACCACTGTTATCGCTTGTACGTGAAAGGTATTGGTAAAAAAAGCCAGCCAGGCGAGGGTGCCGAGCGGAATGACAATAAGCGCTACGAGAAGCGCAATAGAACCCCATTCGATGAGGCGTTTTTTAATGGCGGGTCCTCGCAGGGAGCCGAATATGCGGGAAGGTAATTGCACTTCCCTATTCTAACGCATTATTTACCTTGTGGCTGAATCTGCGTGAATGGCAGGTAGGAGCCGAGCGCCTGGGGGATATGGATACTGCCATCTGATTGCTGATGGTTTTCAATTAAGGCAATCAGGATTCGGCTTAAGGCAATAGCTGTGCCATTGAGCAGGTGCGCTTTAACAGTTGATCCGTCATCAAGTCGGGTGCGAATGTTTAGGCGACGGGCCTGATAATCAGTGGTGTTGCTGGTGGAATGAGTTTCCCGGTAGGCCTCTTCTCCTGGAATCCACGTTTCAATGTCATAGGTTTTAGCCGAAGGAGCCCCCAGATCACCGGCTGCTAGTTTCACCACCCGGTATGGCAGCTCCAAGGCGTCAGCAATTGATCGCTGCTGCTCAAGGATAAATTCATGTTCAGCTGAAGAATCCTGTGGACGAGTAAAACTAAACATTTCCACCTTATCAAACTGATGGAGGCGTAGTATTCCTTTTACGTCCTTGCCGTGACTGCCGGCTTCTCGCCGAAAGCATGGAGAAATACCCACGTAACGTAGTGGATGCTTAAGGTCAAGAATTTCATTCATATGCATCGGACCTATAGACTGTTCGCTGGTGCCGACCAGGTAGAGATTATCCTGGGTTCTGTACACCTCTTCTTCGCCTGCCTGGTCCAGGTATCCCATCCCAGCCATTGCTTCCTCTTTGACTAACACGGGAGGAATGACGGGTGTAAACCCTTTATTGGATAACGTATCAACTACGTACGAGACAAGTCCCAGCTCGAGGCGGGCTAACTGTCCCCTTATATACACAAAACGGCTACCGGAAACTTTCGCCGCGCGCTCCAAATCAATATCATTTCCCAGTAGTGACAAGTAATCACGAAGGGCAGTGGCCGGTTTAGGTGTCTTACTTTCTGCAACTACTTCAAAATCTTCTTCACCGCCGGTTGGCACGTCATGGAGTGGAATATTAGGTAGGGCGCGCCAGAGCGTATCGCGCGCCTGCTGCGCCTCTTTCAACTGAACAGAAAGTTCTTTTTCCTGCTCGGCTACTCCTTTCATTTTTGCAATCAAAGGCTCCCTTTCCGCTGCTGATTGTTGGTTTATAGCTTCATTGGCGCTGTTTTTATCGGCTCGCAACTTCTCTACCTGTTCCGAAAGCGTACGCCAACTTTTATCAACTGCCAGCAGTTCTTCAATTCGCGCTCGTTCAACGCCACGTTTTTCCAATTGAGCTATGCTTTTATCTTTGCTTTCTTCGTTCCTTAACAGAGTAATATCAATCATAGCTCTGGTCTTAAGAGTGGAAACAAAATCGTATCGCGCAACGTAGGACTGTCGGTAAGCAGCATTGTCAGCCGATCGACTCCGAGGCCGAATCCGGCTGTAGGAGGCATGCCATACTCCATGGCCCGAAGGTATGCTTCATCAACTGCCTGGGCTTCCGCGTCTCCTTCTTCGCGAGCCCGTTGCTGCTCTTCGAATCGCTGACGTTGTTCAACGGGGTCGTTCTGCTCAGTATATGCATTTACAATTTCCGTGCCGGCAATTAACAGCTGGAACTTTTCAGCGATCCGGGGATCGTGGGGGCTTCGTTTTGCCAGCGGCACCATTTCAAACGGATAGTCATACAGGAGGGTTGGCTGAAGCAAGGAAGGCCTCACCAGCTCCTTGTAGAGCTCATCAACAAGTTTCATATAGTTGTGGGCTTCGGGCACTTCAATCCCCTCCCGTTCAAATATCGCCAGATACACGTTGGGATCTTTTTCTTCCAGAATATCAACGCCAATGCGTTCACTGACAACTTCTACATATCGCTTGCGCTCAAAGGGAGCGCTGAAGTTCAAGCTTTGTTCCTGCCAGCTCACCTGCCCGCTGCCCACCACTTCCTGGGCTAGCTTGCTGATCATCTGCTCGGTCATGTCCATGAGATCTTCGTAATCCGCCCCGGCCCAGTAAAACTCCAGCATCGTAAATTCCGGATTGTGCTGTTTACTTATTCCTTCATTACGGAAGTTACGACCGATTTCAAATACTTTTTCAAACCCGCCGACAATCAGACGCTTGAGATATAGCTCAGGGGCGATACGTAAAAATAAATTCATATCAAGAGTATTGTGATGGGTGTGGAATGGTTGGGCTGCCGCTCCTCCGGCAATCGGCTGTAGAATAGGAGTCTCCACTTCCAGAAATTGCTGATCCGTTAAATATTGACGCAGCCATGTAACGATGCGACTACGAGTCATGAATGTCTGACGAACATGGTCATTCATCAGCAAATCTACTTCCCGTTGGCGATAGCGGGTCTCGTGATCTTTGAGTCCATACCAAGAATCCGGCAGCGGCCGAATGGCTTTGGAGATGATATGAAACTCGGATACAGCCAGGGTTTGTGTGCCACGTTTGGTGGTTGTAACATCTCCAGCAGCCTGGATCCAGTCACCTGTATCAATGGACTCAAGTCTGGTAAATATCTCCTCAGCTGCATCATCCTTCATTAATTGAAGCTGAAAGGTACCGCTGCTATCAGTTAAGTCTAAAAAGGCCAATCCACCGTGTTTTCGCAGTGCAGTTACTCTGCCCCAGACTGTGACGGGAGTGTTATCACTCTGAAGCTGTTCAAACTGATCTGTGAGCTCAGAGGCTGTGTGACTACGGCGTACTTCAGTCGGGTATGGCACAGCCCCACTAGCTAAAAGTTCCTCACGCTTCGTGAGGCGGGCTTGCCGCATTTCTTCCAGTCGCATCTTTGCCATACGGGTAGCGTACAGCAGATTAGCGGTGCGCTCAATATGTACAAAACCAGCCTGTGTAAGGCTGGTTTTGAAATTATCCGATCTTTTTAATCTGACATTCCTTATGTCCAGCGGGAGTGGGGATCCTTACTTTCTCCCCCTTCTTTTTGCCTAGTAGGGCCTGGCCCATTGGAGACTCATTGCTAATTTTCCCCTCCAGTGGATCAGCTTCGTTGGAACCAACAATGCGATATATTTTTTCATCTCCAGCGCAATCAACGGTTACGGTATTACCAATGCTGACCTCGCTATTATCTGCTTCTTTAATCACCTGGGCGTGCTTGAGGGTGCTTTCTAGTTCAGAAATTTCCTGTTCGAGACGATTCTGCTCTTCCTTAGCAGTTTGATATTCAGCATTCTCAGATAGGTCTCCCTGTTCTTTAGCAGTATGAATCGCTTCGGCAATTTCACGGCGACGGTTGGTCTTGAGGTTCTGTAGCTTATCTTGAAGTTCAGTTAGCCCTTCTTTCGTTAGGTATTGCTCTTTCATAACGGTGGTAAAAATATAAGTTAAAAAAATGCGAGCAAAAATGCCCAGAAATCTTATGTGGAGCTAGTGTATCTGTTTAGGTGAAGGGGTCAAGGATGACTTTTTCACACTTTGTCATACGATTTTGACATTTAGCTGTTAGGGCGGCTCGCAGCCCACCATTGCCATATTTCCTTGGCAAAGGGCACGGCATCTTTGTCTCCCTCTCCGCCTTTTTCTAATAAAACGACCAAGACCAGCTCCGGCTCTTCATAAGGCCCAAAACTGGAAAACCAGGCATGGGTAGGCTGGTTTCCTCCCACCTGAGCTGTTCCAGTTTTGCCGGCCAGAGCAATTGGCAGTCCATCCAAGGCTTTTCCTGACCCGTCAGTTATTGTTTGCCGCATGCCTTCTCTGACCGACTGCACGGTTTGGGAAGAAACCGGTAAAGGTATCTGCCTAATTGTGTTGGTGTTAACCAGGTGCGGCTGGTAGATATATGAGCCCTCGGCCAAGCCGGCAGTGGCCACCGCAATCTGGAGCGGAGTAACTAGGACATCACCCTGTCCGATTCCCAGGTGGTAAGTATCTCCTATATACCATCGCTCTCCCTTTACCGCCTCTTTCCACTCTGGCGTGGGCAGAAGACCACTTGCCTCGGACGGAAGATCGATACCCGTAGGTGTTCCCCAGTTAAACTTACCTAAGTATTCAACCGTTTTGTTTACACCCAGACCCTGAAACTGATCTGTTCCGCCGGTGATCATATAGAAAAAGGTGTTTACGGATTCAGCAATAGCCTTATGTACGTTTGTTACCCCATGCCCGCCAGCTTTCCAGTCGGGGAATGACCAGGGTCCAACGGAAATACCACCCGTAGACAGAATGGTTGTAGATGGTGCAATTAAACCTTCTTCAAGAGCAGCGGAGGCGATGAATGGCTTAATCACAGAACCCGAAGCAAAGGTGCCATCGACTGCTCGGTTAAAAAGCGGATTTCGTGAGTCCTGAAAGAACGTTGCTACCTCTCTCTGTAGAGCCGGTTGCGAAAAGGCGTTGGAGTCAAAGGAAGGGTAACTAACTAACGCTAATACTTCCCCACTTCGAGGATCCAGGGCGACGACTGCTCCGCTCGTAGAAGGTTTGCCCTGCTCCTGTTGCTTTTGATCACGTTCAGAGAATAGGCTGTAAATGAATTCCTGGAACTTAATATCAAGCGTAAGCTGAATGTCTTGGCCCGGAGTCGGAGCTTTAGCTCCCAGGTTTGTCTGCGGCTTACCGGCAGCGTTAATTTCTGTTTCGGCAATTCCTGGTGTTCCTCGCAGAAGTTGTTCATAGGATTTCTCAATCCCCTGTTTGCCGGTGGTGTCGGTAGGATACAGGGCTCGGTCAGCTTCGAGTTCCTGGGCTGTGACCGCGCTGGTATATCCCAGAACATGGGCGGCTGATTGACCAGCGGGATACTTGCGAACTAAAGAAGATGCCAGGCGTGTGCCGCTCAAAACACTGCCGGCCTCCTCGAGCTCTAATACCTTAGTATGATCAACGGCTTTTGCGAGCAGTACGGGTTGACCTGTGACTCGAGCTTTATTAATAGCATTGCGGATATCTTCAAGAGAGGTCGTTGGTAGAAGCACCGATAAGTTGTCGAGTAGTGTTCCCTCGTTCTCCTGCGTGGGTAGAGTGTGCGGATCAATAACCAGATCAGTACTGGAAATGTTTTCTACCAGAGCAATGTCATGACGATCGTAAATAATCCCGCGCGCCGCTGGAATAATATTAGCATCAACGCGGTTGTGCTCGGCGGTGGCGCGGAATCGGGCTCCGTCTACAATCTGTAGAAAAAAGCTGCGTGAAGCTAGCGCCGCCATACTTATCCACAGCACGACCCATAAAAATAAAAACCGTTTAGTCGGGGTTCTCACGGCGGGACGTGTGCTCTCGATGAAGGATGTTTCGTTCATGATCGTAGACGTTTACTTGATACTAACTTCCTAGAGACAGCATCCTGCTGGAGGGGAAATGCCTCGTACCACAGGATAATCATGGCAAACAGAACAAAAGTTGTTCCGGCAATGTTAGTAAATAGCAGCCGGAAGGGCAGAGTAAGCCAGACTAGTTGCCACTCCTCTATTGTTTGCCAGAGAGGAACTAATGGTGCAACCCCGATTATTAGAGCCTGCAGGCATGTTATACCTCCCACTAGGCTAAGAAAAGTACCAGAAAGCCCCGGCTCCACCAAAGAAAAGAGCCGCCGAAAGCCAAAAGGAGCAATAATTGCGACCGTCATGAGTCCAGGTGGCAGAAAGGAAAAGAGTTCGGCAATGATTACCAGGCTAACAACCACGCTAACAGGGGCCAGGGTGTATGCCAGAAACGTTGCCAGGGCCAGAGGCGCTATAATGTAAGAGGTTAGATAATCTTGCAGGGTAAAGTGAACTATGGAAGCCACCGCAATCACAACGAACAAGAAGAGATACTTGCGACCTCGGACTCTCATGGAGCCACCAGCAAGACTACGGCATCAAGACGGTCAATATCGTACGGTAAAACTACCCGGGCTTCCTGATAGGCTTCATGTTCAAGGCTGAGTATATTGGTAAGTGAGCCAATGGTAAGTCCGGCCGGAACAGCACCTTCGCGGGCGGTTGTTATAACAGACTCCCCCTCTATGAGCTCAATATCTTTAGGGATAGTGGTGAGATGGAGGGAAGTGAAGTGACGAGCCTGTAAAAGGCCACGCGCTGCTGGTTTCTCGCTGTCGGTTGGCACGGTCTCGGCGGTAAGATTCGTTTGAGGGTGTAAGAGAGAAGTAACAACTGCAGACCTTTCATTAACTTCCGTGATAAATCCTATAAGTACTGAACCGTGAATCACTGCCGGAGAGCCAATGCTAACTCCATCTCGAATTCCCTTGTTAACCACGACTTGCGACTGAAAGGTATCAATCGGGCGCCCGACAATCCGGGCAGCAACTGGTTGGTACGATTCAAAGGCTGGTGATCCTAGTTGTGTCTGCAAACGGACATAGTCGCGTAGCTGCGCTTTGAGTCGGATGTTTTCCGCCTGCAGCCGATTTATCTGCGTGTACACTTCGGGAGCAGGTTCAACATCCCCCAGCCCGCCTGCTTTGCCCACTAAGGCAGTGACGGCGGACCAGGTGGCCAGGCGAGCCGTTCGCATGACTGGGGTCTGAAAAAATGCCAAGACGAGCAGCAGAGCGGCTAATGCTCCCAGGGCGACTATGGTACGACTTTTCATGCTCTATAGAATACCGAAACTCACTTAAGCTGTGAATTATGCACGGAGGGTAGTAATACTTCCTGAAGGGATTCCAGATCTTCCAGAACGATTCCTGTGCCTCGAACGACAGCTGTTAGAGGATCATCAGCTACATGGGTGCGAATTTGGGTTGAGCGGGCTATTACCTCGTCTAATCCCCGAAGCAGAGCGCCTCCTCCGGCGAGGAAGATGCCTTGTTCAATAATGTCCGATAACAATTCAGGAGGGGTTTCTTCAATCGCATCTTTGATGGCCTCAACAATTGTTGTGATTGATCGCTGCATCGCCTCGCGTGCCTGCGGAGCGCTCATGATAATTTCTTTAGGTAGACCCGTTACAAGGTCTCGTCCTCGCACGGGCGCTTCCAGCGAATCATCAGAATCAATAGCGCTGCCAATCCGAATTTTAATTTCCTCAGCGCTGCGTTCCCCAATTAACATATTAAAATGATCGCGCACGTATTGAACGACATTTTCATTAAGTTCATCTCCCGCTATGCGCAACGTCTTGTTGACCACAATACCGCCGAGGGAGATAACGGAGATCTCGGTGGTGCCACCACCAATATCAACCATAATATTTCCTTTGGCTTCATGGATCGGCATCCGAGCTCCAATTGCCGCTGCCATCGACTCTTCAATCAGAAATACAGCCCTGGCTCCGGCCCGCAGACTGGCCTCTTCCACTGCTCGACGTTCAACTTCTGTCACTGATGAGGGAATACCGATTACGATGCGTGGCCGGGGCATGAAGTGAAAACCGTTCTCGTGGACTTTCTGGATAAAATAACTGAGCATCTGTTCAGTAACCTCAAAGTCGGAAATAACGCCATCGCGCAGGGGGCGTACCGCAACAATATGGGCTGGTGTTTTCCCGACCATGCGCTGGGCCTCCTTGCCGATAGCCAGAACTTCCCCAGTTTTGTTATTGATCGCGACCACCGACGGCTCATTAATAACAATCCCCTCGCCACGAACGTATACGAGAGTGTTAGCCGTTCCCAGGTCAATACCAATATCCTGGGAGAATTTTCCAAGCATGTTATTTACAAACCCCACAATATGCGTCTAGTTAGTAACCTGTTTAATAAATTCCTCAGCAGACATCAGGGTGTTGTCCTGTTCAGTGCGACGTTTTACTTCTATCTGTCCTCCGGTTTTTTTTGATACTACAACACGCCAGGGAATACCTAACAGATCAGCGTCGCCAAATTTATCACCTGGTGACACATTCCGATCGTCGTACAGCACATCTATACCCGCCTTCTGCAATGCCTTATACACACCATCGGCCTGGTTGCGGATTGTTTCATCGTCACCATTAAGACCAGCCAAGTAGACAGTGTATGGTGCCACGGAGTCCGGCCAGATAATTCCCCTCTCGTCATGGAATTTCTCTACCAACACTCCCATAATCCGGCTGGTTCCAATTCCATAAGAGGCCATATACACAGGCTTTTCTTGTCCGTCTTCATGTCGGAAGTGATAGTTGAAAGCTTTAGTAAACTTAGTGCCTAAAGGAAAAATATTTCCAACTTCGGAAGCCGGGTGCTGGGTGTAGCTCGATTGTACCTCTTCAGTCGCTACCTCTTTATTCCACCCATCTCCCTCATCGTTAACATAAATAGTATCCTCCCCGGATTCACACACCGTCTGAAACTCGTGTGAGAAGTCTTTCGTAAAATCTCCACCTGAGGCTCGAACAATGTATGTATCATCTCCCAAACCCACCCGACGAAAGACATTCATGTAGACCTCTTTAGCTTTCTCGTAATATTCCTGCATACTCTCCAGGCTGACGTGAAAGCTATACAGATCTTTCATGCGGAATTCCCGGCCGCGCAGCAGACCTGATTTCGGTCGTTCCTCATTGCGAAACTTCGTCTGAATCTGATAGACCCCAAATGGCAGGTCCTTGTAGCTGGGTTTCATCTTCTGAACAATCGGCGTGATGAGCTCTTCGTGAGTGGGGTTAATAATGAACGCCGTGTCATTCTTAGCCAGCGACGCTTTGTTGGCGCCTCGGGCTTCAAATAGAACATCAAAGCCGGTTCTATTAGTTTGTTCCCACAGAGAGCGAGGTGAGAGAGTTGGCATTAGCATTTCCGCACCAATAGCATCCATTTCTTCCCGTACAATGTTTTCAATCTTGTTGAGCACTCGCCAACCTAACGGCAGAAATGTGTACACTCCGGCCATTGTTTGATCAATAAAGCCGCCCTTAATAAGAAGGGTGGCATTTATGGAATCAAACTGTTTCGATTCCTTTGTGGTTTTCAGGAGAAGTTGTGAGTAGCGCATGGGGATTAAATATACCGCTGGATATCTTTAAAGGTAATCAACACCATAAGGGCGATTAAAAACACGAAACCCGTTGTATGTACAATAGACTCGATTCTTCCGGGAATCCGGCGACCAAAGAGTTTCTCCAGTATAACAAACAGAATACGTCCCCCGTCCAGTGCCGGCAGGGGCAGAATATTGATAATAGCCAGGTTAATACTAATCAGAGCCGCAAACTCCAGTAGGTATGACAGCCCCAGTTGAGTGGCTTCATTGGTATACACGGCGATCGCCACGGGTCCCGATAAGGCCTCCCCGACATTTCCTTGCGTAATCAAGCGCTGCAGTAGCAGTGCAAATTGAACCACAATAGCTGCCGTCAGCTGTCCCGTCCGCTTTACTCCCTCCCATGGAGTTTTCCACCAGGGGGTCTTTTCCAATCCTGTTGCGGCAAGCGAGATACCCAACGCTCCCTCCCCTTCAGGTGGATTCTCGCGTGCCAGTATCTGCTTTTCTAGATGCTGGCCCTGGCGCTCGATTTCGATTGCAACGTCGCTGCCGGCCTGTTCCCGCACCACGCGCTGAATATCTTCCACCAGCGGATTTTCGACTCCATTAATACTGACAATTCGATCGAACTCTTTCAGTTCCGCCTGCGCCGCCGGAGTGCCATCAATGACGTCAAGAATATATGTTTTGTGATCTGTTAAGGTTTGCGCGTTGTCGTCAGTCACCAGCGTTGGAGCTCCTAAACCTGACTGTACCGCCAGCAGCACTGCTGCCAGTACCAGATTCATCGTTACCCCTGCTGCCAGGATAACGATCCGCCAGCCCGCGGACTTACCAGCGAAACTAGTGGGTCCCGGGTCCTGCTCGTCCATGTTCTCACCTTCTATTTTGACAAAGCCGCCAATCGGTAGCAGGTTGAATGACCACCGTGTGCCATTTTTAACAAAGGAGGCTATACGGGGCGGAAATCCGAAACCAAACTCCTCCACGTTACAGCCAGCCTTCTTGGCAGCGATATAATGGCCCCATTCGTGCGCCAGCACGAGGATGAGGAGCATGACAATAAAGACAATGACGGTGAGCCAAATCATGGGGTTCAGCGTACCGGGAAATGACCTGTTTTACTAGCTTACCTTTTTTGCTCCCTCTCGTGGCTCAGGTCAAGGGACATGATCGCCATCCCAAAATAGTTGACTTAGTTATTATTATGAAGCATATCATGCGGAATGCTGGCACGAAGCCCAGTAGGCTTAGCCCCCTGGCCCCTTGAAGATGGACTTCAGGATGCGAACAAGCGAAGGGACCCAACAGGGTTCCCGAGGTGGCTCGGAGCAAGACGTTCACAACGTAGCTCATTCCGACGCCCATTGACGGCACAGCTACACGAGTCACCGAGTAGGAAAAGGTCCGCATTCATCACGTCCCGGAAAACGTTTCCTGGACGTTTCCTTTTCTCTTATATCGTCGTAATCTCCTCTTCCTTCTTTTTAGTCAGAAGTGCCACTTCGTCGTTAGCTTTGGCAATGAGCTCATCCAGTTTTTTCTTGCCATCGTAGAAGTCATCCTCGGTGATGTCGTTTTTTTCTTTGTCGTCCTTTAAACCCTTTAAGGCTTCATCTCGACCCTGTCGTAGTCGAACCCGGGCTTCCTCTGCCTTGCCGTGCAAAACTTTTATTGTCCGCTGTCGCGATTCCTCAGTCATTGAAGGAAAGGCTAAACGGATAATTGAGCTGTCGGTTGTAGGATTTACGCCTAAATTAGCATTGGTTACAGCTTTTTCAATATCGCTCATAATATTTTTGTCGAATGGAGAAATGACCAGAGTGCGGGCATCGCTGCTGGATACGGAAGCCAGGCTGTTGAGCGGACTACGCGAGCCATAGGCCTCTACCGGAATTGATTCCACCAGATCAGGCGTTACCCGGCCAGTGCGCAAGGCACCGGTATCTTTGCGAAACCGCTCCATGGTTTCCTGACGGCTGGACTCGAATATGGATTGGGCCTGTTGAAACGACATACAATACAGTGGATATATAAAATATTAGTTCAAGTATTCCCTAGCTGGCGGAGCGTAGCAAGGAGGACTGTCGAGGCCATCTTCTCGTTGCCTCGCGAAGCTCGGATCTTGTAATAATCTCGCAGGCGCATCAGGGCTAGTTTGGTATATGGATTTACTTTTGTTCGGGACTGATGCAGCAGAAAACTGCCGATAGTCTCCAGCTCCTCTGAAGACAGTGTTTCTTTTTTGCTGGAAACAAGCAGGTCTGAAGGTAACGATACAATTGGGGATGCGCTTTTAATGACAGATATACCGGGTGCTCGCAGTGTCTGACAGCGCGACACAATTGTTGGCAGAACCCTGCCGGGATATGCGGTCAGCAGCAGAAAACGATTAGCCGAAGAAGATTCTTCCAACTCTTTGAGCAGGGCGTTGGCAGCAGTAATCTGGATGCGATCAACCGGTTCAATAACAATGAGGCGCTTATCACTAAAGGATGTTCGTGTCAGGTGATCAAGCAGCTCGCGAACTTGTTTAATCTTAATAGTATGCCCGTCTGGCTTCAGGTGATGCAGCTCGGTCTTAGCAGCAAAGTGTTCTATGGCGGAATGAATAAAAGCCTCTGTATCTTCGCTTGGAGAGACGGTAACAAGGAGTGGCTGTTCTGTACGATCTGACTCAACCCAGCGGGATAGTGTGGGCCAGAACGACTCAGCAGTTCTCGGCTCGCTCATGCACGCTTGGATAGGAATAGCAGGATTGGCGGTGCCACGAACCAGGAAGAGTAGGCGCCGGCGATAGTGCCCACAATGAGGGCGGCGATAAACCAGTGAATGGTGCTGCCGCCGAAGAGTAGTAGTGCAATGAGAACAAGCAGGGTTGTAAACGAGGTATTAAATGAGCGGGCCAGCGTTGCCACAAAGGCACGGTTAATAATATCCAGTAATTTCGATTGTCGGGACTGTCTCCATTCCGATCTCATGCGGGCAAACAGAATAATGGTGTCGTTAACTGAATACCCGAGAATAGCCAGCAGAGCTGTGACGAAGAGAGTGTCAATCGGCGCTCCCCATACTCTGCCGAGAATCGCAAAGGCAGCCGTTACGAACAGAATATCGTGCAGTAAAGCTATAACCGCAGCCACCCCAAATTTCCACGACTCAACTAGCCCCCTCATGCTGCGGAAGGTGTAGGCCAGATATCCAATCATACCCACTACAACCAGGATGATGGCCAGCAGGGATTTACGGCGTAGTTCCTGTCCAATCGTCGGACCGATGGATTCGAACCGCAACTCTTCTCCCTCCAGTATTTCTGCCTCCCGGAAGGCAGAAAGAATTTCCTCTTTCTTTTCCTGCGATATTTCAGGTAAGCGGATAATGAAAGAGTTTTCCTGCGTAGTTTGTATTGATGCATCAAAACCGAACTGCTCGCGCAGTATCTGTTTGGCAGGGCTCACCTGCTCGCTGCCGACAGGAAGTTCCAGCAATGATCCGCCCAGAAAATCAATACCCCAGTTTAGGCCTAGTGTGGCGATAATGATTATGCTGGCAGCAATAGTTACTACTGAAATGCCAAGCCATACGTTTGGATATTTAAGCGGGGTCATACTGATGTACTTTTCTTTGCTCCGAGTAAAAAGGGCTTACGCGTAAAGCGTGGAGTCAGCGCCACGCTTAGCATGCCACGCGTTAAAACAATGGCAGTAAACATCGACAGTAAAATACCCAGCGAGAATGTTAAGGCAAATCCTCGGACTACAGACGTCCCAAATCCGTAGAGGATAAAGGCGGTAAATAGACTGGAAACATTCGAGGCTTTAATTGACTCCCAGGCCTCGGCAAAACCCTCCTTGAGAGCGTAGTTGAAAGTTTTGCCAGAACGAATATTCTCGCGGAGCCGTTCAAAAATCAGGACATTCGCATCAACAGCCATTCCAATCGACAGAATAAAGCCGGCAATACCGGCTAGCGTTAAGGTGATCGGCAAGAGTTTAACTACCGCCAAGAAGAACACTGCATATATTACTAGGGCAAGGGCTGCAACTACACCCGGCAAGCGGTAATATACAACCATCCAGATCATCACCGCCAGGATGCCGTAAAGACCAGCGGTAATGCTATGTTCAATCGAAATTTGTCCCAGTGTGGGACCCACGGTCTGCTGGCCAATTAACTCGATCGGGACGGGCAGGGCTCCGGCATTAAGACTGCGCGCCAGATCTTTGGCTTCTTCCAAAGTGAAGCCGCCGGTGATAACCGCACTGCCGTTGGTAATTTCTGATTGGACCACCGGTGCACTGCGTGGGACTCCGTCAAGGTAGATGGCAATACGCTTCCCGATACTTTCTTTCGTTAACTCCGCAAACAGTTTTGCACCCTCACTGTCGAAGTTTAAGCTCACGGTCGGAATACCGGTTACGGGATCAAACTCCACCGTTGCATTATCGAGATGCTCACCGGTTAGCTCTGTTCGTTCGAAGATTTGTTGGATGATACCCGCTTCCCCGTCAATATTGAGGGTACCATCTTCACCCTGAGTCTCTCGACGAAAATCCAGTTGGGGTGTCTGTCCAATAAGTTTAATTGCCTCGTTGGGATCATGGACTCCAGCCAGCTCTACAATTACCCGATACTCCTCCCCGACCTGGTTAGTTTGGATAACAGGCTCGGAAACCCCAAAGGCATTCACGCGTCGCTCGATTACATCACGCACCCCTGCCAAAGCCTCAGTAGAATCTTGGGAGCTGTTTTCGGCAAGCTTGGCTCGATAGATGAGGTGTGATCCTCCCTGCAGATCAAGTCCAAGTTTTACATTCAGGTCACGGTGAAACTCCCCGATCGAAAGACTGGGGTGGTAAGGGCTAGCAACCCAGCCAGCCAGGCCGATTAGGATAACCAAACCCGCTGATCCAAGTATTCGGTTGCGTGTCCGGGATTTCATAACTGTTGATTGTATCCTACCTGTACTGTCAGGAAAAGTGGAGCTTCAAAATCACCCCTCTGACAAGGGGTGATTCGTTAGAGCCAAGAATGGATTATTTCGAAGCCCCCGGACAGGTCGAGCAATCAACGGGACCATAGTAAGCTTCCGCGTGTTCAGGAGCCAAGGCTCGCACCTTGGTCGCCTTTTTAGAGCCGGGTAGATATTCAACTTCCACCGGCATACCGCGCATCATATGGGGCTCGACTATAGTATCAAGCGACATATGGAATGTCTGATAGAGTAGGTGCCCGTTAACATTCACATCCCGTAATTCAATCCGCTCGTGATGTTCAACGTTTGCTATGTAACCCCTGGCGCGCAGCATGATCGGGGGTGTGTCGAAGCCCTTAAAGGATCCAAAGTTGGCAATTGTTTTCCCCTGAGCTTTATGCCACATCATGGCATCTACCAGCTGCTCAAATGTTTTATAGTGTCCGCTTACAACTCCGGCCGCAAAAGAACGTTGGGAGAATTCATTAACCGGCAGCCCCGCCTGTCGCAGGGCAGCGTTTACCTGTGATACACGAACGGGATGAGCAGCATTGGGTTTGTTCATTTCTTCAGCAGCGTGAGCGGGATTGTGGATAGCTCCTACTCCCGCAACAACTAAAGCGGCTCCAAAGAGCAGTAGTACAAAGCGCATTAAAAATACGGCAGTCTCAGTCGGCGATGTTGTTGTAGAGTGCTCCATAGAAAACAAATGTTAAGGTTCTTAGCACTCCCAAGCGTGCCGCCAAGGTTCGTTCCCCTGCAACAGTATGCAAAAGGTACTTTGTCAGCTTTGTTGACAGGTTTAGCTCAGGCTAATACCTCGTCCTGATATTCTGGAAAGTGGGTAGTGATTTCAGACAGACTAAATTCCGGGAGGATGGATTCCTTAGGTTCGCGCTGCAACAGAAATTCAAAGGAAGCCTGCAGGAGCTCCTCCGGAGTATCATAGACTTCTGAAAACAGCTCCCAATACTCTTGCTCCAGGATAACCAGGTGAGTGGTTGTATCGGGGCCTTCTCCTACCAGCACCTCAAATTCCCACCCGTCGGCGAGTTTTTCCTTATTCTCAATAGAAACTTCTTCCATCATATGTTTAGTAGATACGCCTTTACCCTGCGTACATTTTCGTTATTTTACAAGAATTATCAACCGGGGTCCGGTTCTGGGGTAACAGTATGCAATACATATGAGACTAAAGACAAGATGACACTAAAGGCCAGGGCCCAGAGGAAGCTGCTGACAGAGAAGTCGGGTACAATCACACTGGCCAACTGTACCAAAAGGGCGTTAATGACAAACAGAAATAGTCCCAGTGTTACGATCGTAACGGGCAGAGTGAGAATAACGAGGAAGGGTTTCAGGAAAGCGTTGATAATCCCCAGTACCGCCGCTGTTACAAGCGCTGCCACAAATCCCCCAACTGCTACACCCGGGAGAATATAGCTGGTAATGAGGACAGCAATGGTCAGGATGATCCAGCGGATAAAAATATTCATAGCCTCTACTGTACGACTATATGTATATATGTCTAGCGCAGAAATGCACAACTAAAACTCATTCGCGAAATGACAGGAGAGTTATGTATCCCTATCCTCTGTGCTCTGACGCGTTAATAAGCCCGCACTTTTTGTATTTCTTTCCACTTCCGCATGGACAGGGGTCATTTCGCCCTACGTCTTTGTAAGCGTTAACAAGCGGGCCAGTAGGCTGCGGCTTCGTATCTGTACGAACCGTACCGGTAGCTCCCTGCTGTTTTTCCTGAGCAACCTCTTCGGCAATACTATGTGGGGCCGTTGTTGACTGGTGAACAGCCATTCCTTCATAGCGTTCCTGACGAACAGCTTCGGCGTGATAAATAGTTTCTACAAGTGAGTGTTTGATGGTTGCCAGCAGCTGCTGAAATAAGCGATGACCCTCGCGCTGATATTCCACTAACGGATCGCGCTGGCCGTATCCGCGTAGTCCAATACCGGTACGCAGATAGTCCATGGTATCAAGGTGCTCCATCCAGTGAGTATCAATTGCTCGCAAAGCGGCAGCTAACTCCAGGCGTTTCATGGTTTCATCTCCTAATTCGCTTTTCTTCTCTCGCAGGCGTTCGACAAGAACATCTGTTACCGCCGTCTCTAATAGAGCTTGAGCCTCTTCTGAGGAATCATCCCCTGCTTTCGTTAGAGTGTCTTTAAATAATGTATGGAGACGGGATAGTTCAATATTCGTTAAAGAGTGAACCGTTTCAGCAATCTCTTCCGCATTCCACATGGACTGATCCCCTTCGCCGGTATGAGTCATTACCAGAAGCCGGGCCTCCTCCTGAACCAACTGCTCCACCTGTTCATGAATGGCTGTAGCGTCCCTGTTAGGCTCTTTCCATTTCTCTTCCCGCAGAATACCGCGGCGTAGAGTATAAATAGCGTTGCGCTGTTTGTTGAGTACGTTGTCGTACGACAACACCTGTTTACGCATATCGAAGTAGTGGCCTTCCACTCGGGTCTGGGCGTTTTCGATTGCCCGACTAATCATCTTGTGCTCAATGGGCTCATCTTCAGGTAGTCGCAGACGCTCCATCAGATTTTTAATCCGCTGTCCGCCGAAGATGCGCATGATGTCATCATCAAGACTGACATAAAATTGTGATTCACCCGGATCTCCCTGACGCCCTGATCGTCCTCGCAGCTGATTATCAATACGACGTGCTTCATGCCGCTCAGTTCCGAGAACCGCCAGACCCCCCACTTCCCGCACGCCTTCTCCCAGCTTAATGTCTGTTCCTCGTCCGGCCATGTTGGTAGAGATGGTCACGGCCCCCTTTTGACCCGCTTGGCTAACAATCTCAGCTTCCCGGGCGTGTTGTTTGGCATTTAACACCTCATGCCGTACGCCTTCTTTTTGTAGTAGGGCTGACAGATACTCAGATTTTTCAATAGCGATTGTGCCCACCAGGACAGGCTGGCCGGCTGCATGTTTTTCTTTAATTGTTTTTACTAGAGATCGAAATTTTGCCTGCTCGTCAACGTAAATACGATCTGGTTTGTCAGCTCGAACCATCGCCTGGTTTGTGGGAATGACTACTACGTCAACGTTGTATACTTTTTCAAATTCTTCTGCAGAGGTAACGGCTGTTCCGGTCATACCGCCCAGGTGCATATATTCGCGGAAATAGTTCTGGAAAGTAATCGAAGCCAGCGTTCGGCTTTCCTGCTGGACCTTTACTTTCTCCTTGGCTTCCAGGGCCTGGTGCAGCCCTTCGGAATATCTGCGTCCGGCCATCAGTCGCCCCGTGAATTCATCGACAATAACCACCTGATTGTCCTGGACAACATAGTCCTTGTCGCGACTGTAGAGTGTATTGGCACGCAGGGCCTGCTCCAAGTGATGAACAAACCGAACACCCTTGTCAGCATATATGTTATCAATTCCCAGCGACTGCTCAACGAAGGAAATACCCTCATCAGTTAACGTCGCTGCCCGACGCTTCTCGTCGATGTTATAATGTACGTCTTCCTTCAGAGTAGGTACCAGGTGTGAGAATTGGACATACAGTTCCGTTGATTCAGCATCGGGAGCGGAAATGATTAGTGGTGTACGGGCTTCGTCAATCAAAATGCTGTCGACTTCATCAACTAGCGCATAATACAACTCGCGCTGAACCATGTCTTCCACCCGCTGCGACATGTTATCGCGCAGGTAATCAAACCCGAATTCGTTATTCGTCCCGTAGGTAATATCAGCCGCATAGGCCGATCGCTTCTCTTCAGAATTTTGTCCAGATAGAATGACTCCGATTGATAATCCAAAAAATTCATATACCGGACGCATCCACTCCGCATCGCGCTGAGCCAGATAGTCATTGACCGTAACCAGATGTGCTCCTTTTCCGACTAAGGCATTCATAACAAGCGGGAGGGTGGCAACGAGTGTTTTTCCCTCTCCAGTTTTCATTTCCGCAATATTATCGCGTAGCAGGGCCAGGCCCCCCATAAGCTGAACGTCGAAGTGACGCATCTGAAGCATGCGTTTACTGGCCTCTCGAATGGCGGCGAATATTTCCGGTACGACCGCCTCAATCTCTTTACGGGGCTTTCCTTTGTGTTGGATGACAACCTGTTTGAGTTCCTCGTCTGATAGGCTCTGCATCTTCGGTTCTAAGGCATTGATAGCAGCAACCTTTGGGCGATACTGTTGTGCCGCCTTTTCATGACGGGAAGTGCCGCCAAAGCCCAGTTTTTGCAAAAATGTAGCCATATGTAATACAGGCAGAGTACCGGCTTTAGGGCCTGCTTAGCAAGGAGAGTTGAAATCAGGAATGCTTTTTTCGCTTGCCGTGAGCTTTCTCCAGCTCATTGCGTAACGCTTCAAGGGTTTGATCAATTGCTGTCTGAATATCATCCGCACTGCGATCGGCATGATAGACCTTTTTCCCTTGCTGAATGTTAACAATACAGCCGACGGCATTACCGTGGAGATGACGAGTGCTGTGGCTTAGGGTGACGTCAATCATAAAAGGCGGGAGGAGGTGTTTCTTCAATCGATCCATCTTTTTATCCAGCTGTTCCTGATCAAAGTCTGAAAGTTCAATGTGATCGAGCCGCAGATTATATTTCATACACTCAACAAATCTTAAGGATGAATACGCCTAGGATACCACATCAAGTGTTCCGCAAGATCAAGGCTTCTTCAACTAGTTTTTGCATTTCAGTCTGAAACCGGATACGGGAAAACTGCAGGGCTTGTCTCTGCAGTATGTTTGGCAGAAAGCTGCCCTCGAGCAGCAGGAATTGGCGAACTGCCTCAGCCAGGGCTTCACTTCGTTGCTCCTGGTAGAGATAGCCGTGACGGCGATGTTCAACGATTTCCAGGACACCACCAGCTCCGTAGGCAATAACGGGGGTGCCGCAGGCCAAGGCCTCAACTGCAGCCATGCCGAAGTCCTCGGTCCCCGGCTGAATCAGAGCTCGCGCCTGGCGCAGATATGTCCGGAGCTGGTCAGGCGAGGCCTTGCCGACAAATGTTGTGTGCTTGCCGGCAATTTTTCGTAGACGCGATTCGTAGTGTCCAGTACCAATAACCACTAACGGCAGCTGTAGCTTTTCGCAAACAGTAATTGCCTGCTCGAAGTATTTGGCGGGTGTGAGTCGGCCCACGACCACAAACGGATCCTGGCTGGACCAGAGCCGCTCACTTGATTTCGGCGTAAAAAAAGCGGTTTCGATAGGCGGATACACGACTGTGCTTTCCCTGCGGTAGTATGCGGCAATCCGCTGCGCGGTATATCGGGAGTTGGCAATTAGTTTGTCCGGACGCTGAGCGGCTGAGAAATCAGCCACGCGCAGGTAGTGCTGGAGAACAGACAGACCACCTTTGATTATTATGTTTCTATTCTGAGCTACGGTGTGGCTCTCCTCCCACAGGTAGCGCGGAGGGGTATGAACGTAGCTGATGTGAGGAATAGAGGAGCGAGTGATAACACCCTTGGCGAACCCGCTCGAGCTGCTGATTACGAGATCGTACCGGGAGAGATCAAACTGCTCAACCGCGTGAGGCAAGAGCGGCAGGACGCGTCCGGGGTGCCGGCGAAACCACAGCGGCCACTTCTGGATAAAGGTGGTGTGAATTAGATAAGTCTTCTCTCCAACGGTTATCGAGGGGGTATTACCGCTATACAGTGCATATACGTCTGACTGCGGGAAAAGGCGTATAAGTTCCTCGAACACCCGTTCAGCGCCGCCGCGGCGAATCAGTTCATCGTGAACGAGGGCAATTCTAGGAAAACTGGACATCAAGTCACGATAACCAAGCATGGCCACTTACGCAACAAATGAAAAAGGCCCTGGTGGCCTTGGAGCTTGCTACAGTCCACTGTCATAGCAGGCGTCTGCTCCGATCGCACAGCCTGTACATATGTCACTGGTGGCCAGGTAGGAAGCAGCCAGGAAGTTTTTCTGACAGACAGTACACCGAATCGTTTCAAAAACCGGCGGAGGTGGCACCTCTTTCTTCTGGCGAGGAGTTTCAGGGAGCGTAGTAACCTGGAGCTGCGTAATCACGAACAACCTCCTGTGTCGTGGTCGAATGTATTGAACGTATATTGCTCAATACATATTCATAATACTCCAGTTACTTTGTTAGTAGAATGCTTCGTTTATAAGCATCAAGATTTTCCAGCGCCGCTCCTGCTCCTTTGACCACGCACACGAGCGGATCATCAGCGATATAGCAGGGCACTTGAGTAGCTTGGGAGATGAGCTGATCAATATTTTTTAGTAACGCTCCCCCACCGCTGACTACAATCCCCTTATCAATAACATCTGCAGCCAACTCCGGTGGGGTCTCCTGCAGCACGTGCTTTATGGCTTGCAGCATCTCGATTAATGGATCACGCAGGGCCTCGGTAATTTCAGATGAACTGATAATCACTTCTTTTGGTAGACCAGAGCTTAAGTCTCGGCCTCGGACTTTCATCTGGCGAGGCTCTTCTTCATGAATAGCTGAGCCAATGTGTTTCTTGATATGCTCAGCTGTTGGTTCGCCAACTAACAGTCCGTATCGTTTTCGCACGTGTTCAGCGATTGCGCGATCAAATACGTTACCTCCCACACGTGCTGAGTGAGCGGCAACTATTCCGCCGAGCGAGATAACAGCGACTTCTGTCGTGCCGCCGCCAATATCAACAATCATATGTCCCGAGCTTTCACCAATTGGAATGTTGGCGCCGATTGCCGCTGCTACGGGTTCTTTGATTAAATAGGCAGCTTTAGCCCCGGCAGATAAGGCTGCATCAACAACTGCGCGCCGTTCAGTACTGGTAATACCGGCCGGAACCGAGACTAACACCTCGGGCCGTAAAAACTTAACTGAAGCCCCGGTTTGTTTAAGCAAATATCGCAGCATGGCTTCGGTGACACGATAGTCGGCGATTACTCCGTCTTTGAGTGGCCGGTGGGCCACAATCGTTTCGGGGGTTCGCCCGATCATGTCTTCCGCTTCTTTCCCGATTGCCAGTACTGCATTGTCATCCAGAGAGACAGCCACAACCGAAGGCTCGTTTAAAACGATCCCCTTTCTGGGAACATACATAAGTGTACTGGTTGTCCCTAAATCAATCGCTATTTTCCGCGTCCAAGCCATAATATATCCTACTCTTTTCGTGTAATATCTGCGCCCATTGCCTGTAGGCGCTCAGTTAACTGAGCATACCCGCGGTCTATGATTTCCGCATGGTCAATAATTGTCTGCCCCTGGGCTGTTAGGCCCGCCATCAGGAGCGTAGCCCCTGCCCGAATATCCAGGCTGGGAATGCGCTTGCCAGTCAGCGACGTAGGTCCGGTAATAATAACCCGATGCGGGTCACACATAATAGCATCCGCTCCCATTTTAATTAACTCATTAATGTGCTTGAAGCGACCCTCGTACATAGGGTCATGGATTAAGGAGCTCCCCTGAACCTGGGTGGCAATGACCGAGAAAGGCGCTTGGAGGTCTGTTGCAATACCAGGATACGGTAATGTCTGTACTTTGAAGGAACGCATCTTGCTGGGTTTAATATGTACGGATGATAGTCCGTCTGCACCATTCTCTATCTCATACGTCACACCAATATCATCAAGCTTTTTAAAAAACAGCAACAAATCATCTGCCGGAACGCCTCGAACTGTCGCCGTTGATTGTGTGGCTGCGGCCAGGAGGATAAAAAGGCCGGCCTCCAGCATGTCCTGAATGTTTGTGAACGAGGCTCCCTTCAAATTTTTGCTGCCCTCAATCGTAATCGTATGCGTGCCGGCACCGGTAATGCGAGCTCCCATATGTGTGAGCAGATTAGCTAAAGCAACTACGTGAGGTTCAGCTGCAGCGATTTCAATAACAGACGTGCCGGGCAAGGCTGCACAAGCCAGCAGCATATTTTCAGTGGCCGTAACGGAAAACTCTCGTAGCACAACCCGTCCAGCTTTCATATTCGCTCCGTCAATTATTACCATGTCGTTTTCTTCGGAAATGGTGGCGTTTAGCTGAGCAAATCCATCAAGGTGGACATCAATTGGCCGAGCTCCAATAATATCTCCTCCGGGGCGAGGCAGGGTTACCCGCCCCGCTCGTCCTAACAGTGATCCCATCAGAAGAATAGACCCGCGCAGGGCACCAACGTCTTCAGCAGAGATCTCCTCAGCTGAGATGTCGGAAGCCTGTATAGTTAAAGCTTCGTTATCATATTCCACAGTTGCTCCCAGCGAGCGAAGAATTGTACTCATGCGGTCTACGTCAGAGATCGGCGGGATATTGGAAAGCTCTACCGGCTCTGAAGTCAGGAGCGCTGCAGCCATAAGTGGCAGGGCCGCGTTTTTCGAGCCCAGTACCGTGATTTCCCCTGACAACTGTTTTCCACCCTGTATAACAAATTGAGACATATGCAAAGTATCAAGGATACACTAACAACTAGCAAGTAGCACGAAGAAGAGGTTACTTGTGGGCTAATACTTGCTACTCTATACTTGCTGTTCACCTATGAATCGTCTCATTCGCCGCATATTATTACTGGCTTCATTCCTGGCCTTTATCGCTATCGCTCCAGCTATTGTGCTGTATGCCGTGGGGTATCGCCCTCCAGTTAGCGGAATCATTGTTCCTGATCCCGTCGGCGTGTTGCTGCTCGACGCTTTTCCCAAACGCGCCCAGGTTACGGTCAATGACAGTACCGCAAGTCGTGTACCCGGAGCAGTATCTAATCTTGCGCCGGGCAACGTTCGGGTACATATATTCAAAGATGGGTACGTGTCGTGGGAAAAGAATTTACCGATAGAGCCCGCGCGAGCAACCGAAGCCCGGGATGTGCGCCTGTTTCCCCAGACTCCCGATACTGAAATAGTATTAAGAAACGTAGAAGATTTTTCTTTAGCTCCTAACCGTTCATTAATCGCTGCTGTATCTTCAGATAACACGCTGCAGATTATGCGCCAGAATGAGGAGTCTCTAGTCACACCCATCACCCTGCCTGCCCGCCCCCTCCATATACTGTGGTCGCCGGATAGCACATTGCTTTTGCTCACCTATCCTAACCGCATCCCCTCTATTGTTGATGTGACAGATAAAAGGGGGCAGGTTGTTCCGCTACCGGAATTAGCCAAAGCTACAAACGTTCAGTGGGATCCGCGGGTGCCGGGACGGCTACTCTTCCTGCTTCCGGACCATGTGCTGATGGCGATGAGTATATCCTCAGGTACTTCAACTCGTTTAGGGTCAGACATCACATCGTTCGCCTTAAGCTCAAAGAATATCTATGCCCTTACTACGAAGGGAGAATTCAATCGATATAATCTGCAGGGTCAGTTTATCCGTCGTATTCAAACTGTGCAGGATCCTGTGAAGACCATTGCTGTCACTCCCGCTGGAGCGATAGCGCTGCATTTTGAGGACAGTCGCGTAGTTGTACTGAACGAGGACCAGCAGCTCCAGGAGATTGTTTCCACTGCGCAAAAGATTAGCTGGTCGCCAGATGGACGAATGCTGATGATGCAGACAGCTGGTAATGAGTTACATGTATATAATGTTGCTAACGAGCGGCGTCCTGATATTCTCGTCAATCAAATGCGGCTGATTGTCCGTCTGTCCCGACCGATTAGTGACCCGCAGTGGTTCGCCGGCGGTAATCACCTTATCTATCAGGTGGATGATCAGATTATTATCTCTGAAATCGATACTCGCGACTATCCGGCAACGTATACACTGGATTCTACAAATACCGGAAGTGCGCGCATCTCAGTTGGCGAAGAAGGTCATGGAGTATTCTATCTCAAGCGGGATGCTACTTCTCAGAGCCTCGTATTTAGTCATTTACTGATCGCATCCGACAGAACGTAGTAAAAGAAAAAACCATATCATCGTTGGACATGGCCTGTTGCTGGAATGGACGGGAAAAGAAAGTTCAGGTGGCGGAGGGCACATCGCTTGGCTTCTCCGTCTTCCCTTTTTCCTTTCTGGACCACTCTTCTCCCCGCAGGATTGCCTCATACACCTCCTGCCGGTGCACGGGAACCTCCTTTGGGGCCTCGATTCCCAGCCGCACCTTGTCTCCCCGGATGTCGACCACCGTGATCACGATGTTCCCGTCGATGACCACGCGCTCATTCTTCTTTCGACTCAGCACCAGCATGTGAGGTCCTCCTACTGTGGCGGGATAGAATCGACGCGGCCTGCGTCGAGGGTGGGTTAAGTGAGAAATGGAAAAATACCAATGAACAAGCCACTACTATACACACTATACACAAAAATACAACCCCGATAGGGGGGGTTGTATTGATATTAGCGCTTGCTGAACTGTGGGGCTCTACGGGCACCTTTGAGACCCGGCTTTTTTCGCTCTTTCGCTCGCGGATCTCTGGTTAACAGGCCGGCCTTGCGGAGCTGCTTTTTGTATCCGTCATCAACTGATATTAAAGCTCGAGCCATCGCTAAGCTCAAAGCCACTGCTTGAGCCAGCTTGCCGCCGCCGTGAACCTTTACAGAAAACCCATACTGATCATCCTGTGAAGATGTTGTCAGGGTTCGCAGCGCAGTCGCCCGCATTGTTTCGGTGGTGAAATATGATTCAAATGGCTGACCGTTAACACTTCGAGCCTTATCTTCTGTCGTCAGCAGCACCTGAGCTACTGCCGTCTTGCGGCGTCCCATTCCGTAAATGCCTTTCTTTGTTGAGTCATTCATAATTAAAGGGTTACTTTATTTGAGCCTGGTGAGGATGTTCTGTTCCTTTGTAGAGCAGGAGATTCTGCAGGCGATGCGCTCTCAGACTGTTCTTGGGTAACATACCGGAAACGGCCTGTTCAAACACCTCGCGTGAATCAAGCTGCAGCTGTCGGCTTAAACTGCGCTCTTTCAATCCTCCGGGATGACCTGTGTAATGCCGGTACATTTTTTGCTCCAGTTTGTTACCGGTGACCTTAACCTTATCGGTATTTACGACCACCACGCGTACGGGCGCTACTAGATGCGGAGCGAAATCAGGACGGTGTTTACCCAGCAGTAGCTCAGCCACTCCCGTTGCCGCCCGACCGAGCGGTTGGGTGCTGGCGTCGATAAGGTGCCACTCGAACCGAGTGTCTTTGGCCTTTGTGTCTTGTGAATCTTCTTTAGACATACAGTGGAGTTGTCTCTATTTAGTATCAATAATATCAACACGCATTTCTCGCGCAGCATCAGTACGGGTGATCGGCAGGCGTGTCAGGCGTATATATCCGCCCGGGCGCTTGCTGTTTGCCTTAGCAATGTCAGTAAGTCGTAGTAAGTCCGTCTTGTGCATTAAGCGGGACAGCAACACACGACGGTTAGGGAGCGTCATTTCTAGCTTGGCGCGGGAAATGAGAGGTTCGATATGCTTGCGTAGTTCCTTTGCCTTCGCTTCCGTTGTGACAATCGAACCATGCTCAAGCAACGAACTGGTTAGGTTCTGTAACAGGTGGGTCCGATCTCTGCTGGTGCGGCCCAATATTCGGTTGCTGTGCTTATGTCGCATGATCTCTCGTATATATTACTTAGTTATTCAACTTCTTTTTCTGCGGTGGTGCGCTGCAGATATTCGTCCCGCGCTTTCTTTACGTCTTCAATTGCCTTAGCGCCTAGGCCCGGGATGTCCTGAATCTGTTCTTCGGTAAGATCCATTACCTGCTCAACCGTAGTGATTCCAATGCGTTCCAGAGCGTTATGCACTCGTGATGGAAGTTGAAGAAGGTTCAGTGTGTTTTCTGGCATTTCTGGCTCTGGTTCAACGGAAGGCTCTTCCTCCGCCTGTGGTCGATGATCAGTTAAGGTTCCTTCCAGATCCCCGGTCAATTCTTCAAAGTGGTCACGGAGAATAGAGGCTGCCTGGCGCAGAGCGTCTTGAGGAGTGACTGTTCCGTCAGTTGTAATTGTCAGCTTTAAGCTGTGGTAATCAGTTGCTTGCCCGACACGAACATTTTCCACTGAGAAGCTAACGCGTTCAACGGGAGTAAATACCGCATCTAGAGCAACAGTGCCGATTGGTCGTTCCTTAGCGTTGTGCGTTTCGGAAGGAACATACCCTCGCCCCTGCTCAACGGTGCAGATAATTTCCAACTTGGCATTCGCATCCGTTAAGGTTGCGACATGATGTTCGGGGTTAGCAACTGTAACTTCCGGGGGCGTATCAAAGTCACCAGCTGTCGCCGCTTTTTTCCCGGAGACTGTCATACGAATTTCAACTGGGTCCTCGCTTGTTGAAGAAATTTTTACTGCTTTCAGGTTAAGCATAATTGTCACTAGGTCTTCCTTTACGCCCGGGAGAGTGGAAAATTCATGATTGGCTGTATCAATTTTCATCTCAGTAATAGCGGCTCCTGGTAGAGAAGACAGCAGCACGCGTCGTAGGGCGTTGCCTACGGTTGGTCCGTAACCGGGATGATATGGTTGAATCGTAAAGGTGGCTGTGTTAGCCTCCGACTCTTCAGCGGAGATATTCTCCGGTAGATAAATTGGTTGTAGCATAGTTCGTGAGTTACCAATGAATAATTAATTATTATCTTGCGAAAAACTCGACGATTGCCCGGATGTCGATTCCCAGGTTTGCCTCTTCGGCGGTGGGCAGGCTCGTCACTTTAAAACTGAATGCCTCTGGGGTCAATTCAACCCATGAAGGGACGCGGGCATTCTGAACTCGCTTTTCGAAATTCGTGAAGTACTGAGATTTTTGCTTACCTTCCCGGACAGTGACTACGTCTCCGGGCCGAAGCAAGTATGACGGAATGTCGGTGGATCGGCCATTAACTTGAAAGAACTTGTGGGAAGTCATCTGGCGCGCCTGTTTGCGAGTCTGGGCAAATCCGGCCCGGAAGATAGCGTTATCTAGACGTCGTTCTAGAATAGTGATGAGAATATCGCCTGTTTGTCCGCCAGCGCGCTTTGCCTCGCGGTAGTACTTACGGAGCTGCTCTTCTCGGATCCCGAAAGTTTCTTTCAGGTCCTGTTTTTCCTGTAGTTGCGTGCCGTATTGACTCTTACGTCGAGGGCGCTTGCCTGGGTTGCGTGACTGTCCTCGCCCGCCTGGACCACCTGGCTGGGCCCCTGGGGCCGCCCCGGAAGCTGTTTTTACTGGTTCTTTGGTTGGTGCTGCGTCATTCATAAGTATATGCGGTTAGATTAGACGCGTCGGCGCTTAGGCGGACGGACGCCGTTATGAGGGATGGGGGTAATATCGCGAAGAGAGGTAATTTGCAGACCACTGGCGCTAAATGCCCGCACAGCTGACTCGCGAGCGCTTCCAATACCACGCACAACAATTCCTGCTTCTTCCATACCAAAAGGCTTTAGTCGCTCCATGATATCAGCTACAGCCTGTTGGGCAGCAAATGGCGTGGCCTTGCGAGCTCCCGCAAACCCGACCCGACCAGCGCTGCTGGTAACCAGAACACTTCCAGTTGCATCAGTTATAGTGATCAACGTGTTGTTGTAGGTGGATTGAATAAAGATCATCCCCTGCTTAACCTTGCGTCGGGCTTTGGTCTTCTTCTTAGTTTTTGTTGCGGTTGCCATAAAACAATATAATCAAAATTAGGTCTTTTCGGCAGCTGCCTTCTTTCCGCTGCCGGCAGTTTTGCGGACGTTCCCACGCACAGTACGGTTGTTTGTCTTGGTTCGCTGGCCGCGAACAGGTAGGCCCTTACTGTGGCGCAATCCACGATAGCTGCCGATATCCTTGTATCGCTTAATATTCATCGCTACATCGCGACGCAATTCTCCTTCTACCTTGACATTTTTTTCAATATATTCACGCAGTTTCTGTTCCTCGCCTGAGGTAAGTTCAAACGTCTTGGTGTTAGGATTAATACCAAGGTGGGTTAGTGCCTTATTACTCGCAGCTCGTCCAATTCCGTAAATATACGTAAGGGCGATCTCGATGCGTTTTTTGTCTGGGAGAGTAACTCCACTAATACGTACTGGCATAGGTTATCCTTGTCGTTGCTTATGTTTCGGATTTTCGCAAATAACGAACACTCGTCCCCTGCGGCGCACGGTTTTGCATTTAGCACACATCTTTTTTACTGAAGATCGAACTTTCATGAGTGTTAGAGTCGATGAGTTATTCGTCCTTTGGTCAGGTCGTAGGGAGACATTGCCACCTTCACGCGATCACCCGGCATAACTCGAATTCTGTGAACTCTCATTTTGCCAGATAAATGGCCGATAATTTCCTGTCCGGTATCGAGCTGAATTCGAAACTGTGTATTAGGAAGCGTTTCGGTAATTTCACCCTCCACCTCTACGACATCTTGTTTACCCAAAGCTGTGACTTAAAAAAGTTAACCCCGCTTTTCGCAAGAAGGGCCCATAACGACAAAAAATCTTCTGTCGATTGTATGTATCAGCCCAAAATCGTGCGAAACGGATGTGTTAAAGGATACGGCGCAAGCCGAAAAATGTCAAACGTAAACCCCCTGGAAGCGCTAGATATTAGTATTTGAGGAGACTTCCAGCTCTACTCGTTGATCAATTCGGGGAATGCTTCGCACCCAGAAAGGCCATAAATCGATAGAAGCAGACTCCACTCCACGCAAGCCCTGTAAGTATCCTTCAGCCTCGTCCTGCGGCCTGCCAGCAAGCTTTTCCTTGAGGGTGTCCAGGGAGAAATTAGGAACAGTCGTGTGCGTTACCCGAACCGTGAGGTTCCCCTCTCCTTTATCCCAGTCGATACTATCAACAGATTTGGTGAATGAGATGGGTCCGGGAAACAGCATGTAGTCTTCATCAAGGCGAGATTCAAGGGCTGCTTGCAGGCGTTCTTTTAGAACGGCTTCCTCATAGGCCATAACCCGCACGTTCATCGTACCGTCGTATGCGACGGCATCAATTTGTTGGCCGACTGCAGCACTAGTGTTAAACTGCGCCGCCTCGGCACTCCAGCTTTCCTCCAGGATAACCCAGCCCTTCGGCAGCTGGCGGCGAATTTCTTCTTCCGCTTTTTGTCTGGCGGCGGCCCCAGCTGCTTCCCGTGCCTGCCCAAGGTCACTTTCCTGAACGACTAACACTTTATCGCCACTGCCACCGGTAATTGGCCGGTTAACTTCGGCATATAATACACTGGCGGCTGAAGCGTCGAGAGCAGCAAAAGTCAGCCGTCCGGATTCAATATTTCCTTGAGGGCCGGGTTCAGCTGCTTCTACCTCAACCGTTGCCGTACTGTTAGGCTGTAGGATTGCATGCTTTTGCATTAAGAACAGAACGCCGTCCTTTGTAATCAGTCGGCTCTGTTCCCTGATTGGCTGCTCCTGGGATGTCTGATTGACCAGCGTGACTACCCCTGATGCTTTTTCACCAACCACCTGCGAGCTGATGACGGGGTTGGTACCGTTAACGGTAATGTCCTGCTCAAATGAAGTTCCGGGGATAACATTTGGATCAGCGGTAGTGCGGTTAGATAACACAAGTTGTTGATCAACCAGCAAGGGAGCAGTCTGTAGCGTTAAGGCAATGGTAGCTTTGGGCAGAAAGATTGTTGCTGCTAGTCCCAAGAGTAAAAGCACCAGTAATCCGAACACCGCCATGATCTGGCGCTCCTTATGACCGAGTCGAGCGGAAGTTTTTTTAGATGAGGCAATCGCAAACAGCGGCGGCTTATCCTGCGCAGGTGCAGAAAGGTCTTGGCTTCTTGCTTTGTGTCTTGTAGCTGCCTGCTGTCGCGGAACATGGACACTGGCTACGGGAACTTTCGATCCGCTGAAGCGGGACTTCTTGATTACCGGCGATTTTTTCGGACGATGCTTTTCATACAGCTTCCGAGCCTCCGGTGGTAACTCCTCTGGAATGGGTTCTTCTCGATGATTTTCTCGTCTATTTGACCGGATATCGCGCATGCGTCTTAGTGTAAGGTGCAAACCCTCCTTAGTCTAATACGGCCTTAATTCGCCGCACTCCCGCTCCAGCTGATTCTTCCTTAATAATTTTGAAATGTCCCAGCTCCCCGGTGCGCTTAACGTGAGGGCCGCCACAGATTTCGCAGGAGAAATTACCCATAGTATAGACGTTCACTTTTTCGCCGTACTTGTGCTCGAATAACCCTAAAGCTCCCTTGGCTTTTGCCTCCTCAACAGTTAGCTCTTCCCGCACAACAGGCATATCTTCGCTGATCTTCAGGTTCACGAGTTCCTCTACCCCCTTAATTTGCTCAGGCGTCATTTTGTCAGGATGGGAAAAATCAAATCGCAGACGTTCGGGAGTAATATTGCTTCCCTTCTGAAACACATGTGTCCCGAGTACAGTACGCAGCGCCTGGTGAAGTAGGTGGGTGGCCGTGTGATAATGTACCGACTGTGTTGAGTGATCGGCGAGACCTCCTTTGAATTTTTGCTCAGCTCCAGCTCGGGATTTTTCCTGGTGAGCCTGTAGGGCTGCTTCAAAACCGCTCATGTCAATTCCCAGGCCATGTTCGCCCGCCAGTTCTTCTGTTAGCTCCAGCGGAAAACCAAAGGATTCATATAAACGAAATACATCTAATCCTGCCAGCACATCCCCTTTGAGTTTACCCGCCATGACCTTATCAAGCTCTCTTAAACCACGCGTTAGCGCTACTTCAAATTTCTCTATCTCTTTTTGTAGTTCGGTGTGAATTGTCTGCTGGTGCTTTGCGAGTGAAGGATAGATATCTCCATACTGATCAACCATAATTGCTACTCCTTCACGCAGGAGACCTGCTGTATTTTCTACACCCAGAACGCGACATGATCGGACAGCACGACGGATAACACGGCGGAGAACATATCCTTGATCGGTGTTAGATGGCAGGATAGGGTGCTCATCTCCTAGCAGAAATGTCGCGGCCTTCACGTGATCAGCCACAATTCGTATATGCCGTTCATTGTGGTTAGCTGATTTACTGCTAATCAGGTGCATGAGGCCCTGAAACGAATCTATTTCATATATAGAGGTATAGCCGTTCAATACCATAACTGTTCGTTCTAATCCCATACCAGTATCCACATTTTGCTGCGGCAAGGGTTTGTATTCGCCATCAGCTGTTAAATCAAACTGCATGAAGACGTCATTCCAGATTTCCACCCAGCGACTATCCTCCGGATTGAATTCCCGAGGGGGTGTTTCTTTGCCCGTCCAGTAAAACATTTCAGTATCAGGACCTTGAGGGCCCGGCTGTCCTCCACCAGCCGGCCACCAGTTTTCTTCCTTCGACAGATACGCAATTCTGGCTTCCGGCATGCCAACTTCACGCCACAGTCGGGCGGATTCTTCATCTCTTGGAGCATCGGTATCTCCAGCAAAGACGCTGACAGCGAGATACCGAGGATCAAGCTCCAGCCACTCTTTGGATGTTAGAAATTCCCAACTCCACCGGATGGCGTCTTCCTTAAAGTAATCACCGAGTGACCAGTTTCCCAACATTTCAAACACCGTGGCATGAGTGGCATCGCCCACTTCATCAATATCAGTGGTACGTAAGCATTTTTGCGTATCGGTTAATCGTTTTCCGGCCGGATGCGCTTCCCCTTTTAGATATGGGACGAGTGGGTGCATTCCGGCGGTAGTAAACAATACAGACGGATCATTCTCTGGCACCAATGGAGCCGAAGGGATACGAGCGTGACCCTTGCTTTCAAAGAATGAAAGATACAGTTCGCGTAATTGGTGTATTCCAACTGTCTTTGGCATGAAAATACTATGACGCACAGGGCAGTAACTCGCAAGCATCAAAAAAAGAACGGCCACGTTTGACCGCTGGGGGGGGAGGAGGCTCTAGTCCTCTCGAGTCAGAGTAATGTTAGCTACTCGGCAGAGGTTCTCCAGGCTGGTGCGATCTCGCTCCAGCTGCTGAATGTTTGCGAGGGCTACTTCTTCCGCCCGATGAAGCGACGCTCTTTCGTTGGTCACCTCTTCCTCGAGGAAGAGGTAGATGTGGCCAAGATCCACACAGGCCTGACTGACGGCTGGATCAGCCCTTCCTATGCGTCGCAGAAGGTCCAAAGTCCGCTCCGTCCTCGCCAGGTGAGCTTCAAGCGTTTTGATCCGACTCTGAACATCTAAAGACATGGAAGTCTCCCTGTAAACCAGGACGAAGGTATTCCCAGGCTCCTTTTCAGCCTACCAATCGTCTATATAGAGCGCAACAAGTGAAGGCGACAAGATGCCGTCGAGGGCCAATCCCTAGAAGTACTTTCGTTCCTTGGACTCCTTAAGGATTTCAAATGCTTCTTCAGCAGTATCGACGATGGTATACAGGTCAACATCCTCGGGGTTGATAGCCTCCAGGTCCTCGACTAAGTTAGTGCGAATCCACTCATGGAGTGGGTTCCAAAATGGTTTGCCGACACAGACGATGGGCACCGACTCCATTTTCTTTGTTTGAATAAGGGTGACCATTTCAAAAAATTCGTCCATGGTGCCAAACCCGCCCGGGAAGAAGACGTACGCCTGGGCTGAGGCTGACAGCATCACCTTGCGGGTGAAGAAATAATGAAATCCGATTCCGCGCTTCACGTATGCATTCCGACGCTGCTCTTGAGGCAGCTGAATATCTAATCCGACAGACTCACCACCACCTTCATACGCTCCGCGGTTGCCGGCTTCCATAATTCCTGGTCCACCACCGGTAATGACCGTAAATCCGTTTTCAGCCAAAATCCGACCCAGTTTCCGCGCTTCTTCATACCACCTGCTGCCGGCAGGAAAACGGGCCGAGCCGAAGAATGTAATCTCTTTGCGTAGCGGGTATAGAAATTCAAATCCCTCGATAAATTCCGACATAATCCGGAAGATACGCCAGTTAGCATTATCCTCGAAGTCAAAGGGCTTATCGAGCGGAATATGTTTATCTTTTTCGTCGTATCGCATGTGAAGGATATTACTAATACAAAGTTTCAAGAGTGCTCCTTATTATATCAGAGTTGAGCAGACGCTGAAACGAAGGATTTCGAGTATATGAAAAGCCCACTGACTTCGTAAAGTGGAGTAAGGTGAAATACTGATAAGACATGATCTTAGCAGGTATCATACTCATGAATGAACTATTGCTAAGCGTAGAGATGTCTCTCACACCAACGCAATACTCTGCGTTGGTGTGATGCTTTGTTTATTATAACGTCGGCGGTCGCGGACCGGAAAAAGCTGGTTGGCTGGAGGCAGGCTTCTCCAGACGAATTTTATTAGGTTCAACAGGCTTAGGCTTCTCCCCGACATCCTTTTTTTTCTCCTCTTTTATGATCGCAAAACAGTCTTTGCAGTACACAGGCTTTTCTGGATCAGGCTCGAACGGTACATCTCCAGGCTTACCACAGCGATCACAGATAATGGAAAAAGCCTTACTCTCCTTCTTCTCTTTCTTTTCAACGTGGGGTTGGGAGCTGGGCGAGAAAGTTTTTTTCTGACCTCCTTTGGATGAAGAGACGCCTCCCAGAGCAGCGGCCAGGTCAGTGATGATTTCCTGTTTGGCAGGAGCAATAACGATGTTTTCAAGTTTGTCCGGTGGCGGAGTGCTGGGTTTTGCAGCTGGCGGTCGACGCGTGTCATCGCGGCGTCGACTCTGTTCACGAGGCGGGCGGTCTTCTTGTTCACTGAAACTGCCTCTGCGTTCTACCCCTTCGGCCTTCCCGGTCTCTTCGTGGGCCACTCCACTCCAGCGGGCAATTTTCTCTTCCACTATTTCGCGTTTCCGACCATAGCGCTCGCGGGAAACTTTAACAACCCTTTCCGTACTATTATACGTTTCTGCCGCTGGTGGGATTGTCTGCATGCTGAACGGTGCGCTAGTAACCCCATCAATCATGAGTTTCACGTAGGCATTAAATTTATCCAGGTTCACCAAATCAGTTTGAGTAAACTCAGGAGCGAATTCTTTTTCCAGATATTCGGCGTCAAAAGCACCGATACGGAAAGTAATGAGGGTGCCGACGTTTCCGAATACCGCATCCCGGACAGGCTCTTCCATCTGCGTAATATACTGATGAGCAATTATAAGGTTGAGGCGGTATTTGCGAGCCTCAGATAAAATAGCGGCAAATGATTCAGTGGCAAAGTTTTGGAACTCATCGACGTATAGGTAAAAATCCCGGCGCTCCTCTTCCTTAATCTTGGCTCGGTCCATCGCAGCTAGCTGGATTTTAGTGATCAACATCGCTCCCAGAAGAGCTGAGTTATCCTCACCGATTCGTCCTTTCGAAACGTTAATCAATAGGATCTTCCCGTTATCCATAATATCCTTCATGTCGATCGTGCTTTTAGGCTGGGCCACAATGTTTCGGATAATGGAAGAGGATAGGAACTGACCAACCTTGTTCTGAATCGGAGAAATTGCCTCAGACCGGAAGCGTTCATTGTAGTTAGCAAATTCGTTAACCCAGAAGGATTTCACGACCGGATCTGAAATACTGTCCACTACTTTTTTGCGGTAGGACTTTTCCGCTAGCATACGGGTGATGCCAAGCATGGTGCTGCCTGGATAATCCAAAAGAGCAAGGATTGTGTTCCGTAAAATATATTCCAGTCGTGGTCCCCAGGAATCCGCCCACATCTTCTTAAGAGCCGATACCAGACCAGAGGCTACCAGGTACTTGTATTCCGGATCGATTGCTTCCAGTACGTTAAAGGCTACCGGGTGGTTTACATCCGCCGGATCGAAATACACCACGTCATTAATTCGCTCCGGCGGAATTAAATCAAGCAGGTGTTCGGCCACGTCGCCGTGCGGGTCCACTAAGGCTAAGCCTTTTCCATTTTTGATATCCTGAACGATCATGTTTTCGATCAAGGTTGTTTTACCTACACCGGTTTTTCCAATCAGGTACACATGGCGACGACGGTCATCGGGATATATTCCAAATGGCCGGTGCTGGCCCCGGAAGTTTGTCTGTCCTACAACTGTTATCTCTTTAGGCATGCGTTAAGCGTATGGCAAATTATCTGGTGGACTCTGTAGCCCAGCCTTGGCTCGTTCGACACTCGGAGCTCGTAAGTACTTTACGGGGAAATGATACAGTGTCGCCAGCTCTTCTGCAGAAAACCACTGCCCTGAACCCCGGCCCCAGAAGTCTCGCCACTGGAAATTCAACAGAACACGCTTTTCTCGCCAGTAGCGTCGTTTATCCCGCAATAAGTAGTTTGGGCCGTTGGTCTTAGTGGTTGGCTCCGGCCGCAGCGAATTCAAGTGAAAGGTGTTGTACTGCTTGAATACGCCAAAAGCTCGGCCAATGTTAGGCTTTTTCATCTGTCCTATAGGCGCAATGTGAATAATGCGTATCTTGGCGTGGAAAACCGATTGCGAAGATTTCAGAAGAATCCCCTTCATTTTTGCCTCATCTACCGGATTGAAGAAGCGCAGTTGCTGCTGTTTCTTTTCTTCCATTATCTCGATCGGTCCCTGTGTAGCTGCCTGTAATAGTTCTCCAGGGAAAGATTTACCAGCCTTTTTGAGCCGATCGAAAAATGTATCAGGCTCATCAGGTGCCTGTCCGGCAATGCGGGCTACTTCCGTTTGCCCCTTTTCGGAGAAGGCCACCATATCCTTGGCGTTTTCTGGGCGGATTAGTAGTTGAAACCAGAACTCCTCTCCAGGATTAATACTGGTGAGAGAGTCCACCATGCCGGCATGAGGGTCGATATACTTGTCTTCCTCCGCCAGCATTGATTCAAATTCCGGGAAGGTTTTAATCGGATAAATCTGATCTCCAGCCAGATCAACCTCACTACCCCACAACTCATACTTCTTCCGTAAATCCCGCCAGTTGTAGCGCAGGGTATAGTCCTCAACTTCTCGAATATTGGCTTTGGGATATTGTCCATAAATCGCTCCCTCGAAGAACTGTCGATGAGCCGTTGGTACGACCATAATATATTTGGCCTTACCGGGCAAAAACTGCATCTCGCAGCTGTACCAGGCTTCCAGGTATCCGTCGAAGTACTGCTCAACCAGGTCCGGACTTTTATGGATACCACCTAGCACCTCATACATGATTTCCATAGACTTGGGCGTCTCCTCGGATTCCGGGGGAATGGTGACTTGCAGGAAGGTCCACTCAATGGCACTAACGTAGTCGATCATTTTAAGAATTCGATACGTTATCCAGGCAATCCATAAAATGAGACATAGCACCATCAGCCAACCTATTACCAAGAGTGTAGGAGTGAGGGTTAGAAATGCTTCCCCGAACGTAGGGGTTGCTGATTGTTGGATGAAGGATATCTGTAACACAGGATGTCTCTTATTGTACTTTGAATATTGCTACTAACAAACAGCCCGCGTATTAGGCGGGCTGTGAGTTACATCTGAGGGGCGACTTGGACAGTATATCGGTCCTCGCCAGTTTTCTTAAATCGCTTGTTATTCTGAAGACTTAAGAGGATGGTGTTCTTTTTGACCAACCGCTGCTTGAGAACTTCTTCGATTAACTCTTCCCGACTCAGGGGGTGCTGTGCCTGCTTTAGGATTGATTCCAGCACATCAGCAACGGTACCACTGACATAGCCCCACTCTTTTAGTCCATACAGTCCGCGGCCGACTAATACAAAGCGGCTGTCTTTAATGAGCTCATTATGAACAGTTTGGGGGTTAGCTTGCTTATGGTCGAATTTCGCGTCGTTGATCATCTCAGTAATTTCGCGGAAGTGAGCTGGTTTTTCATGACGGCGCAGAACAGCGTATGCCTTGTCCCCTACTCCGCGAGGGGAAGTTTCAGCCCAACCGATCAGTCCCCATTCGTTAAAGGCAGTTGGGGCAATATTCTTGCTGGCAACCAGGGCGGCGTAAATCGGCTCTCGAGGCAATTGCAGGTGGTGCATTTCCTGCAAGTGGGATTGGATCTCGGCAATCAGAGAATCTAGAGAAATCGGATGATTATGCTTTTTTAAAATGTCGCGCGCAATGAGCACAATGTCTTCAATCCTCTCGTGTACATGCTGTTCATGACGCCAGTGCGGGTCAAATAGCTTTTCACGAGTTGTGTGATAGAACGCAGGCAAGACATCCAGATGGAAGTGCACAATATTCGGTGAGTAGGGCTTGCCGGTATTTTCACGCGTAAGCTCTACCACGTGTTTTTCGGCCAAGGCTCCGCCATGAGAGGCGAAGATGTTTGTTAGTAAATCATAGGCCGGCTTGTATAGATTTTCTAAAGCACCTAAAACTTTCTTGGCATTGGCTTCAATCTGGCGCACGCGCTCACGCGTAATACCATATTCCTTTCCAATAGATTCAAGTGTTTCTGGCTTATCGCTTTTCAGACCAAAACGGCGCACCACAATGTCCTTGGAACGGGCATCGAGGCCACTGAGCATCTCTTCGGTGATTTGGTTGAGGTCTTGAGGCATACGATTATGTTAGCATGTATTGAATAAAATGTCAACTAGTGACAGGGAAGAGTTGACGATTAGTCAATTCTCCAGTGCTAAAACAGCCTCCTACCATAGGATAAAGGCTGAAATTTGTCCACTCCTGTTATGCCCTTAACTGTCAAGGTCCTTTGACACGAGAGATCGCAACTGGGCATCGAGTGCTCCGGCAGTGAAGGCAATTATTCGGTCGTAGTCTGAACTAGTTTGGGTGAGGGTATTAGAAAGCTCTGCGGCGGCGGTTAGTAGGTGTGTCTGAACTCCCTGCTCGGTAAGGAGTGCGGCCAGCTTCTGCGTATGAGGATTAGTCGTTTGCGCTTCACGGCCGACGGGGCTGAACGGCGGATAGATAATAACTCCATCAGCCCTGCTAAGGGCTTTCGCAAAATCCAGGAGAAAATGATCCAGGCGTTCACGCATGTGGGCTTCAAAAATAACCAGCAGTCGCTCGCCGCTGTACTTTTCTTTCAGACCAGATAGAGTGGTACGAATTTCTTCCGGGTGATGGCCATAGTCGGAGATGACCGGCGTCGTTCGAAAGCTACCGATTGCTTCCGTTCGCCGCCCTAGTCCCGGAAAGGTACGTAAAAACTGTCTGGCATCTGTTGATGGAATTTTAGCAATTCGGGTAGCTGCAGTTACAGCCAGCCCGGCGTTTTGCCTCATGTGCTCGCCTGGCAGCGGTACATCGATATCGTCCCAGTCAGAAGGCGGGATTGCAATTGTTTGTGCCGGCCAAGATAGAGAAGGATGATCAGACTGAATAGCGGCGTGAGTTATTAAGGCTCCGCCAGGCGGCAGCTTGTGAACGAAGCTGTTGTAGGAAGCTTCGACATCTGCGAGGCTGGAAAAGTAATCAGGGTGATCGAAATCAATTGATGTAATAATAATATGGCTCGGAGTCAGTGCCAGAAAATGATTGCGATACTCATCAGCTTCAACCACGAATATATTACTTTGACCTACTCTCGCATGCTTGCATTCCCATCCGTCTATCGGAGCTCCAACTAACACTGTTGGATCAAGACCCGCTTCCGTCAAAACATGCGCCAGAAAAGCCGTAGTTGAAGATTTGCCATGTGTTCCGGCAATGGCAATGGTCATGTACTGAGCCGAGACTTCCCCTAGCGCTTCCTGATATGGCTTGATTAAAATGCCATGCTGCTTAGCTGCTCGCAGAACCGGATGGTCTGTATTAACCGAATCAGAGTGTACTACCAGATCCAGCTGTTTGAGCACCTGCTCAAATTCGATTTCCGGATAGAGCTCGTATCCTTGCAAGTCCCCCTCACTGGCGTGCTCAGGGCGCAGCTGAGTGTCGGTACCGGCAATTTCGTTTCCCTGCCGCCATAATATCCATGCCAGACCACGCATACCTGCGCCCAGGACACCAAGCATGCCTATGCGTTGTTTTTGAGTGGATGCCATCATATATTGCTACGACTTCTTTCGCTGCGGCGCAAATCCCTGGGCAATTTTTAGTGACAGGCTGGCGATATCGCGGGCAGCATCCGGATGATCGAGAGCGACAATGTTTTTCTCCAGCTGAGTCCGGCTTTCGGCATCTCGCATCAACCGCTCAATGTTTTGCAGAAAAATATTCTCACCGAGGTTACTAGGGTCAAGCACTAAGGCCGCGCCGGCTGCCTCGAAGGCCTGGGCATTCCTGCGCTGGTGGTCGTTGGCTGCACTATCAAGAGGGACAAGTAGGGTCGGTTTTCGTAAAGCAGCTATCTCTGCCAGGCTGCCGGCTCCAGCGCGGCTGACAATACCGTCAGCGGCCGCCAGGCCATACACCATATTATCGGCCATGTATGGTACTGCCTTGTACATTTCTTTTCGAGGCGAATGAGCAATTAGTTCACTGGCTACCGTGCTAACAGACTGATGATGCTTGGTTCCGGTAATGTGAAGGATTGCCATGTCGACAATCAACTTCGGGAGTATTTTCAACAGGTGCTCATTAATCTGCTGTGCTCCTTGGCTGCCACCCATAACCAGCAATAATGGTTCCTGTGGAGGAAACCCCAGTGTCTGTTTAGCCTGCGCCGGATTTATACGACGCAAGTCGCTGCGCACGGGCGTACCAGTCACAAACATTTTATATTTCCATTTCGGCGCGTATTGCGTGGTCTGACTGAACCCGACTGTAACCGCGGCAGCAAAACGCATCAGCAGAGCATTGCCTGAGCCGGGTATGGTATCTGATTCATGAAGCAGAATCGGAATACGGTAAAAGATCGATGCCAGCACAATTGGGATACTTCCGTAACCGCCCTTACTGATGACTACGTCGGGCATGACGCGCCATACATGTATCAGAGCCTTCACAATTCCAACCGGCAGATGGAAAAACAAATCAGGAATTGTTAAGGCCGAGGCATAGCGGCGTATTTTCCCGGAAGGAATATGAGTGGCGGCAATATCAAAGCGGTCAAAGAACTCACGCGTTTCGGGGTCGACTACTCCCATGAAAGTAATCTTCAGCTCGGCAGGATCGAGGCGCCCGGGTAGAGAATCGCGCACTTTAAGAAACTCAATCCGTAAAGATTCCACAATCGGCTCCAGTGGCATTACGTGTCCGCCTGTTCCCCCGCCAGTTAATACGATACGCATGGTTTGAGTATAAATCGGATTTAGGACTTCTGCTCAGTGAATTTCGAAATGTTCAACAATACTCCGGCGGCAAACAGCAGTGTTGCTAATGCTGAGCCACCATAACTAATGAATGGCAGTGGAATTCCGGTCAGAGGCGTAATAGCTAAAATTGACCCCATGTTTATAAACGCCTGAATAACAATCCACGCCGTAATGCCGGTGGCCAGGAGTCGTCCAAAGGCATCCGGTGCGCGTTGAGCAATGTGAAAGCCCTTGACCATAATGATACCAAAAGCAGCGATCAGAAAAAGAACGCGGATAAATCCTAACTCTTCCGCAATGATGGCGAAGATAGAATCTCCTGCCGGTTCAGGCAGGTATAGGTACTTCTGTCGACTACGACCAAACCCGAGCCCCCACAATCCTCCCGTACCAACGGCTAGGAGAGCCTGATTTATCTGGTATCCGATTCCTTGGGGATCCAATTCAGGATGCAAATATACAAAGATGCGGCGTAGCCGATATGTAGCAGTACTTATTAATACAGTAAACACGGCCACTCCTCCGAACGCAATCATGGCTAAATGTCGTAATCGGACCCCGGCTGCATATACCATAATCATGCCAATAGCGGTAATACTGAACAGTGTTCCAACATCAGGCTGGAGGGTTATTAGAAAAGCGATGATAGCCATGATGATTAAAAATGGCACTACTGTTTCTTTCCAGCTGCGGATGGCATCTCCTTTTCGCTCAAGCAGAGCGGCGAGATACAAGATAAAAGCCATTTTCGTCAGTTCACTGGGCTGTAGAGTAATCGGACCTACCCCTATCCAGCGGGATGCCCCACCCGATTCCACCTGCAGACCAGGAATAAAGACCAGGATCAGAAGAATGACGGATACCATCATTGCCGGTAACGCCAGGCCGCGCCACCAACGGTATGGAATAAAATATCCAAGAACAAAAGCAACAAGACCGAGCGATATCCCGTAAAATAACTGATGCTTGAGAAAGAAAAAAGGATCATTAAATCGTTCAGCAAGTACGGCTGAAGCTGACCCGACCATAATTAAGCCAAAGACTGTGAGGCCTAAAACTGTAAGGAGAAGGAGAGTATCAGCTCCATGTGGAGGCTTGATGGACATGCCCTATAGCGTACGTTGGAGAGCTAAAAGCGTAAAGGTGTTCACCTAGTAGGTTTAAAACTATACAATCATAGCTCTTTAGTGCTAAGGAAAAAGCTCCACATCCGTATGGTGGCGGATGGGAGCTCTACCCTAGCCCGCTGCTAGGCTGTGGTTTCCTCCTGGGCTTTCTCCAGCGTGGACCAAAGGATGGCAATGTACATGGCACCCTCAAACACTTGTTAAAGAGGTCGACTCCTTTAGTTACTTGGCTAGTGAATCTGGTACTACTATCCTCGATTAAGAGGATCGTCTTTGATACCTTAGGAGAGTGATTAACTATGACGTCATCGTAGTAGGTGGAGGAGCCTCGGGAATGATGGCTGCTGGGCGAGCGGCCGAGCGCGGTCAACGCACATTACTTTTAGAGAAAAACCAGTTTCTGGGCGAGAAGCTCAAAATTACCGGTGGTGGTCGTTGCAACATTACGAATGCTGAAGAAGATACTCATACCCTGCTTGCACACTATGGAGCGGCAAAGGCTTGGCTCCACTCCCCTTTTTCTCAGTTTGGAATGTTGGATACGTTTTCTTTTTTTGAAAGCCGCAACTTACCGTTAGTAGTTCAGGCTGAAAAACGAGCCTTCCCTGTTACCGAAAAGGCTGTAGATGTCTTTCGGGTACTGGAAAAGTATCTAGCAGATGGCCAGGTGGAAGTTCGCACCAAGTCTGTTGTTAGTGAAGTTGTAGCTGAAGGCGGACGCATTACAAAGGTGATAAGTAACCGCGAGCAGTTCTCCGCCACCTCATACATCTTTGCCACTGGTGGTATTTCGCATCCTGAAACCGGGTCAACCGGTGACGGATTCACCTGGCTTAAAAAACTGAGTCATACAGTTGAGGACCCTACTCCAACACTCGTTCCCCTTCAGGTTCGCGAAGCGTGGATAACCAAACTCGCCGGAGTTTCGCTGCCGGATGTAAAAATTACGTTTTGGGTTAATGACGAGAAACGTTTTTCGCGAAGGGGTAGAATTCTCTGCACGCACTTTGGTGTATCAGGCCCTTTAATTTTAAACAGCGCCGGTCAAGTAGCCGACATGTTACATGAAGGCTCGGTCACGGCGCGGATTGATCTGTTTCCCGATCTTGATCTCGGCGCTCTGGATGCACATATTGTCGCTGCTATTGAGGGCAACAAGAACAAGACGGTGAGAAATGTATTGAGGCATATTGTACCTCCCGGTACCGCTCCAGCGTTGCTGACGTTACTAGAGCATATTGATCCTCTAACTAAAGCTCATAGCCTCACTCGTCTTGAACGAAAAGAAATAGTGCAGCTCTTGAAGGTGCTCCCGCTTACTATCTTGGGACTGATGGGGTTTGAAAAGGCGGTAATCGCTGATGGTGGATTGCTTATATCTCAAGTTGATAGCAAAACGATGCGTTCCCGTATAATTGAAAACCTGTATGTTACCGGTGACCTGCTCCATATAAACCGTCCTTCCGGCGGATATTCCTTACAACTCTGCTGGACCACTGGGTATGTTGCCGGCAGCCACGCCTGAAGCTCATATGCTCTGTCTTCAATTTCAGGATATTGCCCTCGCTAAGATATAATAGGTTCCTTTGCTCATAGAATCCTAATTATCCCATTATCGGCATCAACCTCAATCTCGTCTCCGTCTCTTAAGACCTGGGTAGCGATCTTAGTGCCTGTGACGCATACCTTTTTAAGTTCACGAGAAATGATTGCCGCATGACATGTTATTCCGCCCTCGTCGGTAACAATTGCCGCTGCTATCTTCATTGCCGGCACATAGTCAGGAGTTGTCATGGAGGTTACTAGAATCTCTCCTGGCCGTAACTCTCGAATCTTATCTTTTAAGAGAATAATTCGAACTTTGCCTCGCACTTTCCCCATATACGCCGCCTGTCCAGTGAATTCATCTGGCCGCCTTGCCACGTCTTCCGAGATGAAAAAGTTATACTTTTCCGCGAGCGTCTCTCGGGAGTCGTCTCCGAACAACTCTGAATCGGTATATAGGTAATAGCGTCTGCGTTTTTTAAGAATGTCGAGCGATGGTATTTGGTCTAGCAGTAGTTCCGAGCTCAGGATGTACTTTTCAAACCCTGCTGCTTTTGGGTAAAGCTTACTGATCGTGTTTCGAATGAGACTATCGCTCCGATCACAGTAAATGTCGTTATCAAACCTCGCTTTTATTGCCATAGCCTTTTCTCCTTCGGAAATTACGTCGATGGTGGGAATAAAAAACACTAACGCTACGCCTGCCCAAGACTGCCTTAATAGCTCCAGAAATGCGGCTAGCTCGTCGTTTGTGAGGTGTTTTTTAGGCCAGAACTTTTGCAGCTCAGTAATCTGCTCCTGAAAGGTTTTGCAGATTTGCTCTACGATTCCCTTTTCTTTATGCAATGCTGCAATAATCTTGTGAGCGCCCTCCTCTAAAATTCCTTTTTCAATATAGGCAGTGACAATACCTTCACTGCTTTCGAAAAGGTAAAAGAGGCGATCATTAAAATCCGCAATGCCAGTATATGTGTTAAGGCCCCTAATATTACCGTAGTACCAAGCCTCAATGATTGGTAAAGAAAAATCACGTACCAACTGTTTTTCAAATACAACGGGGGAAGCCTCGGATTCGTTTGTAGAGTTTCTTTCGGATGAGTCGGGAAGCATATAATTCTACTTGCTCAGGAACTCATAACATCCTAACCGTGTCCCGAAACTGATCGCCACGATCGAATTCGTGGTTAAACAGACCAAAGCTCGTAGCCCCGGGCGATAGTAATACGGTGTCCCCCTTGGTGGTGAATTCTGTAGCGAGAGTAGTTGCCTGCTGCATTGTCGTCGCATCGCGTGCTGGAATACTACTTATTGCATCTCCCACTTCCTGCTTCATTCGCTCTGTTGCTGTCCCCGGCAGCCACACTAACGCCTTTGGCAGATGCGTTTTCAACGCTGCCGCTAACCCACCAAATTCCAGTTTCTTGTCACTCCCCCCTAAGATCAAAACAAGTGACGTATTCTGCAAGGACTGAAGGGCCGCGATGGTGGCATCGGGCATGGTTGAGGCCGAGTCGTTAATGTAAGTGACGCCATTTACCTCTCGCACTACCTCCAACCGATGCGGAAGACGCTGAAAGGTTAATAGCGCTTTTGTAATCTCTTCAGCACTCATCCCCTGTAAATGCCCCAGCAATATCGCAGGCAGCATATTTCTCCGTTCATGCTCGTAGCTGCTGGGCAGATCTTCTACAGCCATAATTTCTGTTACTGTATCGTCTACTGCTACAACGATTCTTCCCTCTCGTACATACACTCCCTCCTCTTCTAATTTGCTCAGACTGTACCAGTACAGCTGTCCTTGTATTTCAGGCTCCCAAGTTTGCAGCCGCACATCATCAGCGTTCAGAACTGCAGTATCGCTTTCTAGCTGGTGGCGGATAATGGTCTTTTTGGTTTCGATATATTCCTCAAATGAAGCATATGTATTCAAATGCTCTTTGTAGATTGAGGTCACAACAGCGATATGCGGGCTGATCTTCTTTTCCGAGAGCGGCTCCAGCCTCCAGCTGGAAAGTTCAAACACCACCTGGGTATCAGCAGTAATCTTCGCAAGCTCAGTCAGCGGCTGAATCCCATCCGTGCCTACCACAACCGTATCCGGATTGTGGCTTTGCAGTACGTGATAGATAGCCTGTGAGGTTGTCGTTTTTCCCTTTGATCCTGTTATTCCTACAACCTTCCTACTCAAACAGTGTTCGAAAAATAATCCGCTATCCATTTCAACCGGCACACCCGCATCTCTGGCTGCTTGTAGGTATTTTGAATCCCGCGGCACGGCCGGGTTACGCACGACCAGGTCTGTATCAGTAAAATCCTCAAATCGATGCTCTCCTAAGACAAGCTGTACATTCTTTCCTTCCAGCTTCTTCAGTGTTGGAGCCAGAACATCTTCATCTCTCAAATCTGTTGCAGTTACAACCGCGCCTTGATCTAGCAGCCACTTAATAGCGCCAAGTGCTCCGCCATGTAGACCTAAACCTATGACGGTCACTTTTTTACCCTGAAGATTATGCATAGGGTTGTATTACCCTAATTGTCCGCGCCCAAGCAAACCGATAACAAGTCCAATACCGGCACTGACTGCCGCTATAATCCAAAAGCGCATAGTAATCTGAGTCTCCGGCCAGCCTAAAGCTTCAAAGTGGTGATGAAGAGGTGAAGATAGAAACACCTTCTTGCCCCGCACTTTCTTGGAAATTATCTGGATAATAACGGAGGCGGATTCAGCTACGAGCGGAAAGGCAATAATTGGAAGAACTAGAGCTGAGTTTGTAAGCATGGCAATAACACCTAAAGTTGTTCCCAGACTCATCGCTCCAGTGTCGCCAATAAAAAAACGGGCCGGATAAATGTTAAACCACAGGAAGGCTAGCAGTCCCCCAACGATAGCCGAGCAGAACATAGCCAGTTCATACCTGCCGATGGCAAACGCTAGCGCTGTATACGCACCGTAGCAGAAGAGTAATATTCCTCCGGCTAGCCCATCCAGACCATCAGCTTCATTCACTGAAAACGCTGTCGCCACAATAACAAACAGGAAGAGCGGAATATACCACCAGCCGATTTCGAAGTCTCCTAAGGCCGGCACGTGGATCGTGTCCCAGCCAAGTTTGGTATAAAACCAGTAGGCACCGAAGGCGGCCACAATGGTATACAGCGCCAAGCGGTGTTTCATCCGCAGTCCTCCGCCGTTTGGACCAATCTTGCGCACATTCAGGTAGTCGTCAATTAGTCCCACAATCGCGGACGCTACCAGAGCGCCAAGCGGCAAAAGGGTCTGGGGCCGAGTGAGAAAATTCAGACTCAGCGTAATTTCAGAGGGAAACAGCCAGCGAGCAATGGAAAAAAGTAACGCCAGGGCCAAAACAGTGCCCCAGATAATAATGCCGCCGCCGACAGGAGTCCCGGCTTTTTTGCGATGCAACTTGGAATACAGCGGTGTTAAGCCGTCATCCCGAATACTTTTTCCGAATTTGTGCTTAGTCAGGAGTCTTAACAGCCATGGCGTAAACGCCATCGCGACAATAAACGTCAGGGTTCCAATTCCAACAACCCGGACAACGCTCAAAACTAATACTGGATCAGCAAACTGAAGCATATTGATATCTTTAGAGCTTACCGTGTTCCCTACCCTGCCCGCAACCTTACGATGGCCAAGTGTAATTACGCCAAATCCACTCAACCAAGATCTTCATATCCTGGAAGCGCTGACTGCTGCCGAGAACCACCGCTCCAATTTGCTGCCCGGACTCCCCGCGGGTAATAACTGCCAGGTTTTCCCCGGCCTCAATTGTATATCCGGTTTTCCCAACAACGATTGGCAGATACGTTCCCAGTAAGTCGTTTGTTGTCTCATACGCCCGGCGGGTTCCTTCAACAGTAGTTAACACTTCTGATGGCTTTGATAAGGATGGGCCGATCAAGGAGTCCTGATGCGCGGCTATTAAAAGCGTTTTTATATCCCGAGCTGTTGAAAATTGATCGCCCCCGGAAAGTCCCGTCGCATTGGCCAGGCGCGTATTGTATACCCCCAGGTGATCCTTTGCATACTGGCTGGCGTATCGCGCAAAGGCTTCTTCGGATCCGCTACTGGCAACTGCCAGGGTTACCATCGCGTCATTTGCGGAAGCAATCGCACTGGCAGCCAAAAGATCAGAGACTGTCGCATGCTCTCCAACCGGCAGTCGAATATGTGCTCCTAGACGCTGGGCTCGAGCGGCCTCAGTTGGAATCTCGACAGCAGTATTCGGAGCAAGCTGAGCTCGAGCTGCCAGCATTGATAATAGCTTGGATAGACTGGCAACCGGCCGTTGTTTGTCCGGGTTTTTTTCGTAGAGAATTCTATCGCTGGCCACATCCCACACAATGACCGCGTCGGCGGTTAAGATAACGTCAATCGCCTCGCCCGTACGCTCCGGCGCAGTTTGTTGCGCAAGGGCAGGATCGTTGTTAAGCGACTGGGTTACACACTGCAAATCAGCCTGTCCGGAGAGCAGGCATGTTGCACCAATAAATACTAGCTGAGCGATCCAACTCATTTCTTGCTTGAATCCAGTAATTCTTTAATTCGCTCATTGTTCGATAGTTTGTCGTATTCTGGCAAATCCTCTCTTCTTCCAATTCCAAGATGGAGGAGAAATTCATCAGAAATATCATACTTCGGTGTACTGCCACCATCCTTTATTTGCTGAATGACGCCACGATGGAGTAGTTGACGAATCATGCTTCTGGAGTCAACTCCACGCAGTGCATCAATATCATATCGGGATAATGGGCCGCGGTAGGCAATCAGGCTTAATGTTTCCGCCGAAGCTTTTGAGAGAGTCGATTGTTCATGAGTGTTAAACGCTGCCAGAAATTCTGCCACGACCGGGTTGGTTGTAAGGCCCACATGCGTTTGCGTTTGCACAACACTCAAACCACTGTCGTCCAACGCTTCAACAAGTTCAGTGACAGCTTGCTCAACAGTCTGAGTGTCGGCGCCTAGTAGTTCCGTCAGATCCTGTCTGGGTATCGCCTCTCCCGCGACAAACAGCAGTGCCTCCAGTTTTCTAGTTATCTCATTCATATTTTCTCAATCAATAAAGTAGTGAACGCGGTCTCCTGGCGTAGCTCTACCTCTCTCTTCCGAGCCATCTCCAGTACAGCTAAAAAAGAGACGGCAGTGTCTTGCCTGGATGCTCCATGAACCGCCTCCTGAAACGTAAATTTTCGGACACGCTGGAGACGCTCCTTGAAGAGTGACAGACACTCGGCCAGAGATCGCCCGCGACGAACTAAGTGTGCCTGAGGACGCAGCGGCTTCGGGAGCTTCCTCGATGCTCGCTCAACTGCAGCCCGAATGTCCTCTATTGTTATTACCGGCATTCCCTGCGTCTGTACAGGTGTCTGTGTTGTGCCCCAGAATGCCGCTGGAAACAGCGGGCGGGTATCCCAGCGTGCAGCAAGCCACGTTGCACGCTCGCGATACAACTGATACAGCTTCACACGCTCAGTTAAGTCATACACTTCTTCCTCCTCTTCAGGCGTTAAGGAAGGCGCTAGCTGGCGGACTTTAAGCAAGAGTAAGGTTGCTGCTACCACCAAAAAATCACCCTGTAATCCGGAAGGGATATTATTGCTCTGAACATACTGTAAAAAGTCCTCGGTAATCTCCCGCAGGGATATCTCGGTCAAATCAAGCTTCTTTTTGCGAGCAAGCTCAAGCAGCAGGTCAAACGGCCCTTCAAAGTTTTCCAGTTTTATAGTTGGTAGCGGGGCGCTCATAAACATAGGCAGTATACCAGAACACAACCGGAGATACTTGCGCAACTTGACAATGTTATATAATTATGTAAATTAGAGGGGCTGGAGTTTCTCCACCGGTTTTGGGAAGCTGTCTCAACATCACGTGCACATTTAAGTAAGGAACTGCCATGTTCCCAGCAGAGAGTCTGTTGCCTTTCAAGGAGCGCTTCGATTTCCAAGTCGACGCGCTGCGCAACAAAGGGTTCAGCCTTCAGGGTCACGATGTGGACCGGTTGCATTCGCTCATTCTTTGCGAGACGCAGGATTTCCTTGTCGTTCCGCCCAAGCCTGATGAGTTCGATCTCGATAGTCTAATGGCACTCATCACGGTCCAAGGCAAAAGTGGTGTGAACTGCCTCAACCCGCAGTACCTGATCGATGTAGGTGCAGTGCCACAAGGGGCACATCTCATCCTTGACGTCGAGGATGGACGACGCCGGTTCAACAGGACAGCTGGAATGGCCTACTACGACATTACGCGCGAAGGACGCCAGCCCTATTTTCTGTGGTACGGACTCGTTCACGCCATAGTATTTCCAGGCGTCCTCCAGGGCCGCTATCTGGGTTTGTGCGGCTCTCGTTACAAGTTGCGGGTGCCGTACCTTTACTTGGACGATGAAGTCCCGACACTCGGCCACCACATCGTATGCGGCGAGGATGCCGATTCAGTGTGGTGTGCTCCTTCTGCAGGAAGCGTCCTGGGTGCCTGAACATTGAACCATGGCACACAGGCAAACACGCGGAGATGAACTACTTTGCTGGTTTATCTCCGTTTTCTTTTACCCAACCCTACTCGGCACCGGCTTCCCTCGAAACTTCCAAAAGTATTTAAACGCCGACTTTATATGCTCCCGCGTACTGCGATTCGTAAAAATTCCCAGCAGCGCTCCTCTCTCACTGCTGCGCTGGTGAAAGTGTGAGAAGACCGCCTGTGGTACATAGGCGACCCTCCAGCCGGCTTCCCATACACGCCGACACCAGTCAACGTCTTCAAAGTAGAGGAAAAAACGTTCATCCATTCCTTTAGTTTCTTTTACCACTTCACGACGGACGATAAGGCAGGCGCCCATCAGCCAGTCAACATCTCGTGGTGCTTCATGATCATAATCCCTCATCAGAAAACGCCGGACAGTCTGACGTCCCCGAGCAGTCTTCCCGAGAGGTGTTCGACGATAGATAATTGTCATTAGTGTGTAAAAACGATAGCAAGAGTACTGGAGTTTCCCATTGGGAGAAATAAGTTTTCCGCCGGCCATACCGACCTTAGGGTTCTGATCCATGTATTCAACTAGCTTGGCTACCGAACCCTCCAGAGCAATCATGTCCGGATTCAATATTAGATAGTATTTACCTTTGGCAACTTTTAATCCGGTATTAATACCCGCTGCCAGCCCCAGATTCTCTTTGTTATCAATCACTGTAATTTCCGGATAGTCAGATCGTAGAAAGGATACACTCTCATCTTTTGAATTGTTGTCGACAACAATGATCTCAGTACGCTTGGGAACTGACGTATCAATCAAGAGCGACTCCACCAAAGCCTTAGTCAGAGGCCCGGTGTTGTAATTCACAATAATAATTGAGAGAGTCATAACCGCTGCAGACTACTGTAATTGGTTAAGGGACACAAGGGCAAGTAAAAGAGTTGACCGCGCCCGAGCGGGCCCTGCTAGTATCTGAGGATCACGAGCCGACAAAATCCTCAGCGTAATGTGATCATTCTGACACCGGGCCAGTACAGCGAAGTTCCCCTGTTGGACCCTGCTTCCTGGAGATCGATGATGCGGGTCTGCAGTCTAATTTCTTTTTCGTATCATTCTAAACAATCCGCGAAGAACTTCGCCCCATACTGTAAAGAGAGGTGGGTATAGAAGTGAAAGCAATACCATATATATAATTCGCGGCAGAATAAACCAGTCGTACTTTATCTCATCTAGAAGGGTCATGTTTTTTATCAGCATCCAGAGGTAGTTGCGAAATGAGTACCGGGTACGCAGACTCGAAAGCCGTTCCTGCATTCCTCTGGTATGAAATGCCCACGGGACCTTGCCGCGTTTTCCCAGCGTGCGGGCATGAGTTCCCACAAATATCGGTTCATAGACCACTTTCCAATTGTGACGATTCATTCGCCACCCCAAATCAACATCATCCTTGTACGCGAAGAAATCCATATCAAATACTTCCAGTGCCTTGTGTCCCGCCACCTCGTACTCGCTATGCGCCAACTCCCGCAGCGTCTTCATTCGATACAGCCCGTATGCTCCGGTCACAGCCAGGAGCTCTGCCTGTGAGTTAAACTGCCCGCTATCGGGTTCTCCAGCTCCCCGTTCTTTTCCGTTCAGTGTCCGTGTCTGCACAATTCCCGCCGAGTCTATACCCCCTAGCTCGTTCTTGCGCATCAGCTTTCCCTGAACAGCGCCGACTTTAGAATCAGCAAATACTTGAAGCACTGCCTGCGTCCCCATCCAATCTATTTCCACATCCGGATCATGTGTTAAAACGAAGTCCGTATCGCATTTAGCAAAGGCAATATTGTGCCCACCCACAAATCCGACATTTTCGGAAAGTTCAATGATGTCAGCGTCAGGCAGAGCGTTGCGGATAATCTCAACTGAATTATCACCTGAAGCGTTATCGATATACCGAATTTGAACCATTTCTGCCGGAATAGCGCTAAGGGCTCTGCAGGCATCCCGCAGGTGTTCAGCGCTGTTCCAGCCTATAATCTGGATCGTAAGTTTTTTGACGGGTGATTCCATAAAGCTTCTTTGTATTCTACTCTATCACTATGTCAATTGAGATAGTTGCACTTACGGTCGTTGTTCTGGCAGATGCATTACTGGGACTCCTCTCTCAGATCTTCTGGTGGCAACGCAAAGAATACCGCTGGGATCGGATAAAAGTTCACCTAGTCGGCTCTGAAGGAGCGCCCAGGCATTACTTTCTGGTACTGCTGGCAATGGTCTCGGCCGCTCTTGGGGGACTGTTCGGTCACAGTAGCGCGTTCGCCCTCCATTTCTTTCCCTGGCTGACTCTATTGGCAGTACTGGCTCATCACCTGATTCGTATTCGCCGTCAGGGCATGCTGCGCCCTGATATGACGCTCAAGGCTCGTCTGGTGTTTGTGGTTGCTACCGTGCTGATATATCTCTTGCTTACGATCGGCATACGCATCCTGGGCGAACCAGATATCTTTATTATTGTTGCGTTTTTAGTAGCATTTCTTCCACTCATTGTTGCGGCTGCAGTAGGGCTGGTGAATATTCCTGCCTGGGTTCGAAAGCAGCAGATTATCAGACAGGCTGCTTTTGATCGGAACAAGGTACATCCTGCCGTTGTTGGCATTACCGGTAGCGTGGGAAAAACATCGACAAAATTCTTTTTGCACCAGCTCCTTGAACAAGCCAGCAGAAGCGTACGTTCGACCAAGCAGCACCGCAATTCAGAATTTACCGTAGCGCAGGATATGCTCGAACAGTTGACTTCAGATATTGATGTCTACGTGGCGGAGATGGGTGCCTACAGAAAAAATGAAATCAAACTTCTGGCGGCGCTGGCTCAACCTTCCGTTGGAGTTATTACTGCAATCGGCAATCAGCACATAGCACTTTTTGGCAGCCGGGAAAGCCTTCTGAATGCCAAGTGGGAGTTAATTGATGCGCTTCCGAAGAATGGCACGGCTGTTTTAAACGCTGATGATCAGCTGCTGCAACAGAGGGCCAAATCATTCACCGGCACTATTATCTGGTATTCGATTCATAAGCAGGTCGATGTATATATGAGCGATGTAACACTGGGGTCAACTGAAACCACGGCCACACTTCATATACAAGACGGCTCGTATCCCATAACGCTGCCGTTGGTCAGCGAGGGATTGCTCATTAGCTTTACGGCCGCGGCAGCTACTGCTCACGCCCTGGGAGTTGAAGCCTCCGTGATTGCCGAGGCTGCTTCATCGATGAAGTCCTTTAGTCGCACAATGGAAATTCGTTCTGGTAAAAATAGCTCGATTGTCATCGACGACAGCTATTCCGCCAGTGAAGATGCGGTGTGCAATGCAGTAAAACATCTTTCGCAATTCCCGCGGAGTGATAAGCGGGTTATTATGGTTCCAGTGATTGAACTTGGCACAGAAGGATCAGCTGTACATACGCGCTTAAGCAAAGTGTTAGCTGCAAGCAAGGCGCGCGTATTTGTGTATGGGGACACATTCGCAGAGGAGTTGTCGTCAGCAATTCCCGCTGATCAAATTTCGTGGTTCGCTGATGCTAAAGCATTAGCCTCAGCGGCGACGGAAGGAGTATCAAAAGATACTGTTGTTTTGCTGGAAGGCCGTATTCCCGCGGTTGTCCGTAAGTCCTTTTTTCTCTAAGTCCTATGCAGCGACCGGTCACTATTTCTCTCTCCCCCAATACCGAACTGGACGATATCCGGCAGGCGCATCGGGTATTGTGGCACCCGGCATCCTGGAAAGATACATCAATCTTTTCAGAGATCACCAGCGCTCTTTCTTCGCATCTAGGTGGAAGAATGATTGCCCTTACCAGTTCGGCTCGCCAGGCTTTGTATGACGGCTTGCGGGCTGCCGGAATCGGCAAGGGTGATGAAGTTATAGTTCAGGCTTTCACCTGCATTGCTGTACCCGAGCCGATTCTCTGGCTTAGCGCTACACCTGTCTATGCCGATATCATTCCGGATACGTACAATATTGATCCAGCAAGTGTGCGGGAGCGGATAACTGAAAAAACAAAGGCAATTATCATACAGCATACATTCGGTATTCCCGGACCGATTGAGGAGCTTCGGGCAATCGCACGAGAGCACAACCTGCTGCTGATCGAGGATTGTGCCCATGCTTTAGGGGGCACCTATCACAATCAAGCGTTGGGTACATTCGGAGACATGGCCATTTTGAGCTTTGGTCGTGACAAGACGCTATCATCAGTGTTTGGGGGAGCGGTTGTGAGCGCTAATCAAACCCTTATCCGACGCATCCAGCAATACGCTCAGGAGCGTTCATATCCGCCTCATCGCTGGGTATTCCAACAGCTGATGCACCCTGTTCTGCTCCACCTTCTTCTACCTCTGTATTTCACCGGCGGTATAGGCAAGGCAGCCTTAGTGCTCGCTCAGAAGTTGGGGATATTAAGCAAGGCCGTAGCTGTCGAAGAGCGGCAGGGTCGCCGACCTGGACATTTTCGTTATCGCTTCTCTCCAGCTTTAGGTCATCTGCTTCATATGCAGATCCATAAACTCCAGCGATTTACCAAAGCACGTCAAGATCTTGTTCGTGTGTACTTGGATGAGTTACGCGATGTTGTAACGCTGCCCACTATCCCGGCAAACTGCGAGCCGGCCTGGCTGCGATTTCCTATTTTGTCTAAAGACCCCAGGAAACTCCGAGACGAGGCGTTGGGTCAGGAGATGATGCTGGGTGACTGGTACGATGCCCCGCTCGTGCCCAGCACATGCTCCCTTGAAGCATTTAAATATACAGCGGGTTCCTGCCCGAATGCTGAGGACGTCGCACGTCGGGTGGTGAATCTTCCGACGTATCCCCTCTTAACTGACAAGCAGGCGACTCAGGTGGTGGAATTGGTAAAACACACCGAAGGCAGTAGTCTTGAATCATGGAATTTCGAGAAGTAACAGATAAGAGACAGTGGAATGATTTTGTATTGGCCAAAGCGCCCAATACGTTTTTACAGTCCTGGGAGTGGGGTCAGATACAACAGCGTGATGGTGAGAAGGTTCGATACTTGGGATGGTTTGATGAAGAGCAACAGGTTGGCGCATCGCTGCTCATAACCGTAAAGGCGAGACGGGGTACTCATTTATTCTGCCCGCATGGCCCGATTGGAAAAGATGAGGTGACAACCCGTAAAATTATCCGGGAACTCGTTCAGCAGGTCCCGGCCTTTGCTCGGGAAGATGGTGCTGTAGCCCTGCGCATTGCTCCTCTGCTGGAAACTACAGTGGATACGAAGCAGCTCTTTAAAGATCTCGGCTTCCGTCCATCCCCACTGCATGTTCACGCGGAACTTACCTGGGTGAAGGATATTTCCGCAGATGAGGAGTCCTTGCTTACTGCTATGCGCAAGACAACCCGGCACGCTATCAAGAAAGCCCAGAAGGAAGGTGTAACGGTTGAAGTTGTCCGCAATATCACAGCCTTAGATCGCTTTTGGCCCTTGTATATCGCGACAAAAAACCGTCACGAGTTTGTCCCGTTTCCTAAAGAGTTTATTGCGGCGCAGTTTGAAGAATTCATGAAGGAAGATCGGGCCTTTGCTATCATTGCTCGATACAATAATGAAGACGTAGCAGCCGCTGTCATTTTCCAGTTTGGCTCTACTTCTTTCTACTACCACGGTGCTTCAACGAAACTACCAGCATCCGTACCGGCAGCTCAGCTGCTGCAGTGGGAGGCAATACGGGAAGCCAAACACAGTGGTGCAACCCGGTATAATTTCTGGGGAATTGCGCCAGACGATCAGCCGAATCATCCCTTCGCCGGCATCACGACATTTAAAAAAGGATTCGGTGGTAAAGCTGTAGATTACCTACACGCCCAGGACCTGCCGCTGTCGCCCAGGTACTGGAAACTGTGGGCTATAGATACGTATCGGAGAATACGCCGCGGGTTCTAGTATTTGTTCGCTTCAAGAGCAGAAATTCGTTTCTCGTACCGCTCCTGTTTTTCCTTGATCATCAGAACTTCATCACTACGGGCGGCACCGACATCCACCATTCGGTTATCAATATATGAATCAATATGTTCAAACAATTCATCAAATCGTTTATCCATTCTGCTCTCTAGACCATTCAAGTCGCTCTTTGTAGCCATCCTGAGTGTCTCCATATCATCCTTTGTAGCCATCCTGAGTGTCTCCATATCATCCTTTGTAGCCATCCTGTTTTCAAGTGCCTTTAAATCGTCCTTGGTGGCAACCTGCTGAAACGCGGAATTTACCGCGTGCATCGCTTCGTTAAACTCACCTCGAGTGACAGGCTCATTAGGATCACCTTCGGCGGGAAGAATTTCAGCAATCATTCGCTCATTATGCCATCAGTTTCTGCGGTCAGCAACGCTTGTGAAGTAACTGCGGCGACAATCCAGAAAATCGCGTTTGTGGGAAAGATATCCCAGATATCAATGATAAGGGCTTGAACGAGAAAAGCGGTTAAGAATGCTCCGGCCCACAGACCAATCAGAGGCTTTTGTGTTCGAGCAATGCGCACGGCCGCACTTCCCACCCGCCAGTACAGCCAACCGTAGAGCACTAGCCCTACTACTCCCATTTCTATAAACGTCTTCAGGTACTGGTTATCAACAAGAGTTTGGTCTTTCGTCAGTTGCACACTACGGGAGGCACCGGTGGCGATATCGTAGACTCCCAGATCAGTTTCACGGAAATTTTGCTCAAGCACGTCTCCTAACCCCCGTCCGAATACTGCTTCTGCATACGTCATGGGAGCAATCAAGCGCACGAGAAACTCGAGACGCTCCTCATTACTGCCGTAGGTAGGATCCACAATTGATCGCAGAAGCGGCCCAGCAGGAGTCGCTGTGACAAGCAGAATTCCCAGCAGCAATCCCCCGACTCCAAATCCGGTCGCCAGACTGGCAACTTTTTTTCTGGAGAGGCGTCCTGCTGCCAGATGCAGCAGGTAGAGTAGTCCCCCAACACCAAGAGCTGCTGCCAAGCCAAGCCAGACTCCTCGTGAATAGGTGGCGTATGTCACTATAAGAGACAGTATAACCGTTGCTAACACACCAGCTCGAATCTTCATTGAACGGACTGACACAGCAATTGCTACCAGCAATGTTTGGACAGTAATTAGGTATTCTCCGAAAATACTGGGGTGAGCCAGGATTCCGGAGATGCGCGGAATCCAGTTCTGGGTTAGCGGTTCAAACCGGAGCACCGCACTGTCCTGGGCAAAGAACCACTGCCAGGCGCCTAGAGATAATGTGACGATAAACGTGGCCAGTACCCACCCCAGGCGCTGCTGCAAGGTTTTTTTATCATGCCGTAGGTACAGCACTCCGAAAAACAGGAGGATATACAACACGATATCTCGCAAGCGCAAAATACCCAGCACAAGAGAATCCGCCTGAAGGGCGGAAATAGTTGACCAGATCACTAAGGCTACGATCGGTGCCCACAAGATATTACGGCGATACTCCAATTTCTTCGCAAGCAGCGGAATGAAGAACATCCGCATAAATAACGTGATGATAATAACATCTTTAATGAGAGAGAAGGTGCCGATTGTCTGCGTAATTTTAAGCATTGGCAGAATGGGCATTAACACCAGAAAAAGGAGAAAGCCTTCCTCTGGATATTCCCATACCCACCAGGCAACAGCGGCAAACAGTAGAGTAAAGACGCCAAATTGCAGACTAAAGAAAAAACTGATAAACGCTGCCACCAGGGTAATAATAAGCGCCCAGGCATAGCGCGGGTTAACTGTTAATCCTCTTGCATGTTCAAAGCGTCCAATCATGATATAAGCACTTTTTTATTTTTCTTCTGCACCATTCGATGCTTTAATGATGCCGGAAGAGACAGAAGGACGGCAACCGGGAACAAAAGCGTGAGAACTGCACCAGCAATGATTCCCAGATGTTTGTTTGCATACCGGTAACCACTCACGAGAAAAGGTAGCGAGCGTCGCAGTCCCACTAGTTGATTAAAACTTACTCCCCCGTAGTGCAGTACAGCAGCGTTCGGTGTATACATAGTTTTCCATCCAGCCTGCTGGGCTCGTTTGCAGTAATCAACCTCTTCAAACCAGATCCAATACCTTTCATCTAGCGGGCCGACCGCATCCATAGTTTCGTCGCGAATAAGATAGGCTGCCCCCTTTACTTCGTCCACCACCGTTTCGGTACTGATCCCAGCCTGCCCCTTCATGCTGTTGGGAAACAGTGAATGCAACTTCAGGTACACCGTAATAAGTGTTCCTAGTGTAGGAAAAGAATGAACGGAAGCCTGAAACTTTCCCCCCGGCTCAAACAGTTTTGGCCCCACAATACCTACATCGCCGTGCCGATCCAATACGTTCAGCATTGTCAGGAGGGCTGCCGGTTGAACTTCCGTATCGGGATTTAATAACAGGATATGCTGATCCATTCCATGAGCGTGCAAAGTCCAATCAATGCCTACGTTATTGGCTTTGGCAAACCCTGCATTTGTTTTTAACTGCTTCCACTCAACCGGTATACCGTAGGTATCCACCTTAGCCTGCTCAACCGAATCATCCGTTGATGCGTTGTCAACCACTACCACCTGAGTGATCAGATCTTTTTCCGGTAAGGCGCTCAAAGATTCCAGACAACGCTTAAGCAGCGATCCAGTATTCCAGTTAACGATGATTACAGATAAACCTTTCATGACAGACACCGATTAATAATATCAAACGTTTGTTGTGCTGTTTTCTCCCAGGTAAACTTCTGGGCTTGAGCAAGGCTCTTTGTAATGAGCTTGTCTCGCTCAAGGCGCGCCTGCTGAATACCACGAGCAATACTCGTAGGGTTATAGGGATCAACAAGTATAGCAGCCTCCCCGGCCACTTCTGGCATGGAGGAAACATCACTCGTAACAACAGGTGCGCCACACGCCATCGCTTCTATAATCGGGATACCAAAGCCCTCATACAAGCTGACCAACGTAAATACTTCAGCATAAGTATATAAAGCCGGGAGAAGTTCGTCGGATACGCGACCCAGCAATAAAATGTCCCTGACATAGGGTGAGGACTTGATACGATCTTCAATCGGTTTTCGTAGCCAACCGTGACTGCCGCCGATAACCAGCTGTATTTCCGAGTCCTCCTTTTTAAGTTCTTCGAATGCTTCAATTAAACGAACCAGATTTTTTCGAGGCTGAATTTGTCCAAGATACAAGATATATGGCTTGCGTAATGCCGGATAGGCAGTTGCAAGTTGTTTCCAAGCAGATTCCTTCTCCTGCACATCAAACTTTTCATGATCCACACCGTGATGGACGACGTGCACATTCTTAGTACGGCCATATATCTTTTTAATATCATCAGCTGTTGTTTGAGACACCGCAATTAGGTGATCAGCCTCAATAATTGCCTGTGCACCGAAAATGGTTAGCAACAGCCAGTTCTTGTAAGTAAACTGCTCGGGGAAGTAATGATAGGCCAGATCATGAATGACTGCGAGGGTTTTCATTTTGCGGGGACGAACAAGGGGCAGCTGCTGAATTGGCATAAACAAAAGATCCGGCTTTTCTTTATACAACTCCATCGGCATTCGGGACTGAGTCCAGTATTTCGGCCACGGAGACGGCGCCCACGCTGCATTATCTCTCAGCCTTGGGTGTGCCGGAACCTGACATTGCAGCATCATCTTCCAGGTATGTTCAGGTGCTACTTTTGGAAGACGGGCGACGAGCTCGTATGTGTACCGAGTCGTTCCGTCAGCCTGGCCGGCACACAGATCGGATGCATCAAAGGCGATTTTCATGACCGTAGCGTATCACGAATTAATGCAAGTAATTGCCCCACACGGGCATCCCATCCATGCTGTCGAGCTAGTTCTTTCCGTTTAATTTCCCCCAGCGTCTCATGTCGCATCCACTCTTCGATTAATCGCTCGAATTCCCTCGACGAATGAGCATAGCCGATCAAATCCTCATACTGCTTCAATTCAGGCAATCCGGAAACCACCAGCGGTTTGCCCGTAGCCATAAACTCCCAGAACTTTAGGGGGAAGCTGGCCTTGTTGTACGCGCTCGCCCGGTATGGAATGACGCAAACATCAAAGTAGTGGACATACGCAGGTACGTCTTCTCGCACGATTGTTCCCATTATGTGCACATTCGGTAGCTTTACCAACTCCGTTAAGGCTGGAGTTCTTTCATCAACAACTGGCGACCCGACAAAAACAAATTGCCAGTCTGGATGCGCGCGAGCTACTGACTTAAGAAGCTCGAAATCAAATTTGTAAGCATCTAGCGCACCAACCGATCCTATGATCGGATGCGGGATATCCTGAAGCGCTTCGAGCGCCCCCTGCTGCGCTGTTGCGGATACGGGTTTACTAAACAGTTCAACATCCCCAGCATTCAAAACCAGACGCACGTTCTTGTGCTGACCTTTCTTCATGTCATATAGCGCTTTAGAAGTAACAGTGACGAGATCAGAGTGCTGAAATATCCGGTGTTCTTCAGCATGAACGCGTTTCGGATTGCGACTTACCCCCGCCTGCATCGCGTGATTATCAACACAGTCATATATCACCGTTGAGTTCGAAAAGGCATTCAGGTACTCAGCCGCCTCCGTGTCATAAATCCACATCACCTGTGTTCCCTCTCGAAAACCCAGCCACCAAGCCTTGCTCAACACACACCAGCGATTGAGGTAGTGATTCAGCAGTGCCACCCAGCGGTATTCACGGGAACCGGGAATGAGATTCCACTGAGAAATAACGTAGAGGTTTTGCTCATGTTGCTGATACCAGAGTACTTGTTTTGCGAATTGAAGAAGTTCAGCAGGCTTCGCTAGGCGTTTCAAGAGATACCGCAGTATCCACACGCGTGGTTCGACGTACAATACGCGGTGCTGCTTCGCGACGCGATGCATCACGTGCTGACGATTCGTCCAGGTAGGTTGCAAATATTCCGCGCCGGCAAAACAGACAACATTCCATTGGTCGCTGGTAGTTTCTGCTCCCTTTTGTCGCTTAAGGAGACGAGCGACCTTGGTTGGAATCAGCTGGCTGCGATGGGCTTCGTACCCGGTATATACGCCGATGAGGATAAATCCGATGATCCGATACACCAGACTAGGCTCCTGAAACAGCCACCAAACACTAGCAAATAACAGTGTAAGGAGTACTGCCAGCGGTTTCGTTAGGAGGGCAATTCCATGTAGCCGCTTCGCGACCACGTTCATCCACACATAAGAGATAGCGGCGCCAGCCAACATGGCTGCACTGGCAAGTAGCGGATCAGGCTTAACAAACAGGATCCATACTGTGAGAACCGCAGTTGTTGCCAGCATGACACCATAGATTGACATTCGGCGCTTCGGATCATTAGCCGGTACAAAAATGCTGCTGGTACCGATATCCAGGAGGGCGTACAGAAAGAACGCGAGCGTCATCAGCCAGATAATGGGCTCGGCCGGGAGGTACTGCGGTCCGATGATGTACCGCAGTATTTCGGGCGTGAAGAATAACAGAACGAGTGTCATGAGCATCATCAGCACTAACACCCGATGCATATTCTTGGTTACATTCTTTGAAAATTCTTTCCGTTCGCTCTCATACAACGAGCTCATCCAGGCGAGGTTTACTTCGGAGAGTGCCATAGCAATAATGGTTAGCTTGGATCCAAAAGTAGACGAAACGTTCAGATATCCCAATTCTTCTACCGTTACAATCCCGCCTAGCGCTAAGATTGGCAGTCGCTGCCAGACCACAAAAAAGATGCGAGCCACATACATAAAGGCGCCGATGCGCATTACGTTCCGCCCATATTTCTTTATATCTGCCTTATTCGGTAGCGACAGATTTCCTGCCAGATATTTGCGTAACAGCCACCAGAACATCACGACCATGACGGTAGTGGTGAGAATAACTGCCCAGAAAAATCCACTGACACTAAAGCGCCAGGTTAGATACCCAAAGGCTGCGACATTCAATGTCGCGGTAATAATTTGCACCCAGTACAGGGCGGCAAACTTTTTCATGCCGGTTAAGGTGGCGCCGAATACGTCTTGGAACCCTTGCAGTACGAGCGAAGCAGCAAATAGATAGATGTATGGAATAATCTCCGGTTTGTTATATACCTTCACGGCAATAACGCCGGCTAGAGCCATCAGGCCAAGTGAGAGCGGAAGAGTAACTGCTTGCCTGACAATATTCGATACCCAAAACACCTTCCCTATCTCATCTTTTTTCTTTCTGATAGCGATCTCGCGAATAGCGCCATCGACGATGCCGAGGTGTTGTGAGACGCCAATAACGCTGCCAATGGACATAACAAGGCCCACTAAACCGAATTCGGCGGGTGATAGGACGCGGACGATGATAATGCTTTGAATGACGCCTAAGACGGTAGTAACCGCCTTAGTCGTTAATGAGAAGAATTGGGTTCGCGCTAAATCCATAAGGCGTATTGTAACCCGTAACAACTAGCGCGTCTTAGGGAGTTTTGCAAGTAGAAGAAATTTATTAAACAAAAAAATAGCAGCGTTTTCTACACTGCTGATTCCTTCAATCAAAGTGCTTAGCCGCCCTACTCCTGCGCTGGCCAGGGAGGAGCCATCTGGGCAAGGTGATTCAGTTTGCTTCGTACCGTGGAAATGATGCGCTCAATCTGAATACGGACGCGGTTCCGTTTGTCCTGACTGACCGGCTCATCATAGTACCGCTGCACTGACCCTGATTCGAACAGAGACGAGACAAGATCATCCGTTGATGCGAGCCCGTGCGTATCCGGCCCCGGGGTGAACCGCCACAGTCCGTCTGCCCTAAACGAGTAGTTTTCGAAGACGTCAAGAATGTAGTTGTGGCTTCCTTGTTTGCGCATCGTCTCGAGGAGCGCTTTGATGGCCTGCGCCTCTTCCCCTTCAAGTAAATCGCGGAGCTCCGAGATGGCGCGATCGAACGCTTCCTGGAAAAGAGTGGTCGAAGACCATCTTTTTGCAGCGTCTTGCCATCGATTCACCCATTCCTTGCTATCAACTTGATCAGACACTTGCTGTCTCCCCTATGTTAAGGAACATTCGTCTGTGTCCTCGCAGTCACGCTAGAGCGACAAACAAGACAGTCTTATTTAGCATATGCATTAAAAAATTGCAACGGTTATCTTTGTAGCAGCAAGTCTAACTTCTTCGCTTGGACTTTCCAGATAAACCTCTGTCTAGCCCGCTTCTGTCCCTCGTCCCCTAAACGAATCGCAAGTGTTGTATCTAGCAATAATTTTTCCAGTGCTCCCTTTATGCCATCAGCATCCCCCTCTTCTACTAACAGCCCCGTCTCGTTATCAACAACGGCTCCCGGCACTCCCCCATGTTTCGTTCCAATAACAGGAGTTCCCGCTGCATTCGCTTCTAAATACACAATTCCAAATCCCTCTATATCCCCATCAACATTCTTTGGCGTTAAAGCGAATACGGAAGCTCCAGCTAAAAGTGCTGGCAGGTCAGCTTCATCAACGTGGCCTAAGAATTTTGGTTGAACAAATAACTGTCGTGAAAGCTGTTGCAGCCGCTCTTTCTCCGGCCCCTCACCAACAATCACCAGCTGAACATCGCCAAGGGTTGTTTGTTCTAGCTTTGAATATGCTGTGATTAAATCATCAACGCCTTTGCGAGGTATAAGCCGGGCGACGATAATGATGTATGGCTTCTCGATGTCGTATTTTTCTAATACGTCTCCATTCTCTGACGCATTAAGATACGTTTCCTCAACTCCAGGTTGTACCTCCACAAGCTTATCAGACGTAACACCAAGTGCTTCTAACTTTGATTTCGTATGATCATTTATATACACAACCGATTGTGCGTGAGTCAGCGCTTGGATTAGCTTCTTCTTCTTGGTCTTCTCCCACTCTTCAATTTCCATCGCATATGTGAAGACGATATACGGAACTCCATATTTCTTGTTTAGTATATATCCAAGTAACCCTTCGAATAATCCTTTGCCGCAAAGTAACATATCAATTTCTTTCCGCTTAGCTTTTCTGGCGATATGCCAGTACAGCGGCAACCACGCCGGTTTTATAATCGGCCAAAAGAAACGCCTAGCGGTAATACCCTCACCGCCCGTACTGCCTTGGGGCGCTATAACTTCAACCTCGTGGTTCAGTAGTCGCAGCTCTTTCACAAGGTTGGTAAGATATCGCTCGATACCTCCAACCCGAGGTGGCCAGTTTTCTGTCAGCAGTAATATCTTCATAGCCTCATGCTAGCTGGAATTGACAGAGTATTCCATGCCGCATACCGTCGTACCAGGAGGTGTTCTGAAAGCACATTTCAAGGGGAGGCATCATGTTGGACTACGGCCGTCCTTTTGTTTGGCGCCAGGTCACGTACATCCGGTTCGAAGATCTCAGCGGTCATGTGCTGGATGAGAATGAGCCGGAGGAGAAGATAGTCTGGCACCCAGAAGCTTTGCCGTTTCGCGCTCAAGTGCAGGAGATGGCAAGAAGGCCAGCCGAGACATTTCGAGGATTTTGTTTCCTCTCGGCCCTTGCAACTGTGCTAGTACTGGCAGCTCTGACAGAGCTCCCAGTGTACGTTCCCGTTCCGTGGCGTTCGAACTGGAACGTGGCAGTTGGGCTCCTGGTACTGGCGGCAGGACTCGGCACAGGCTCTATCGTCTACTTGTGGGAACGCCTCAAGGCACGCGCGTTGCTCACGGAGGTAATCAAGAGGCACCCTGCCTTTTTGAAGGCCCTGCAGGAGACTGAGGATTACCGGCTCCTTGATGAGATCAAGAAGATGACAGGGAGATGACGCAACCGCGACACGGATCGCGGCTCTTTTTTTGACACTCGCTCTTATTCCGATATTATACGTTGGTCAGCAGAAGAGGTTGGCAAATACAAACTCATCACCACCAAGTCGTTATCTAAGGAGGGTTAAGCTTGGAAGAGGAAATGTTCTTTGTTGAGCGTGGCGGGACAGTAATCTGTGTGGCCCTGGGCAGCACAAAGGAAGGAACGTATGTGTACAGCCGAGGAGCTACTGAGATGTTTCCCACTGCTCCGGTGTGGTTTGACCGAAGCCAACTTCGGCACTCCCACTCCTACCGAGGACGGATCTTCGGACACCTTCTGAGGCGGTGTCGCGCAGACCATGACAAGGCATGTGACTTTTGGAGTCGCTTTACGGCAATACTCCGATGCCTCAGTGTCCCCACCTAACCCGCGGTGGGTTTTTAATATGCTTTAACCAGCTTTACCCCCTTGAAGTAATAGCTCAGAATTTTTTGAAAGCTCCAACCATCAGCCTTGGCAAACCCAAAGGCTCCTTGAGCACTCATACCAACACAGTGTCCCCTACAACTACTCGAAGCGTGATGCGGATCTTTTACCGAGTGCTGGAGATGAGGGAAACGGCTTGTGTTCCAGACTTCCTTGGCACTGCGAGTGCGCCCATCAGAATCCGAGAAGTATACTGTGGTCACCAAGTTATCTGCCTGACTATCAGTCACTACAACTCCCTTTGTCTTATCAAAGATACTCGACATGCGAGAAGTTATAAGTTCATATTCATATCCACGGTAAAGCTGGTCATCGGCAGTATTAGTAATGTCATATCCTTTAGCGGGATTTCGTCCGCCAGTAACTACCTTGTGGTAAAGAGCATATGTTCGAGCCGCTGCTCCCAGGGCTTTAATATATTCCTCTGGCCCCTCTCCTGAAGTTTCGGCTAATCCACGCAGATAATACTCCAAACGAAGCTCATTAATCGCCCACAACTCATTACACCCATTGCACTTTCGGATTTCAATAATCCCCCGAAAACGATTGTAGTTCTTACCGGCATATGTAACGGAGGGATCGCTGTAGCTGGTTATTTGCATGATCGCCTGATTAAGAGGCACCAGACGAATTTCTCCAACTGTATCAAAACTAACTCCCGAGCCGCGCACGTGGTACTTACCATCAGACCAGGAGACCTGTACGTCATCGTCCTTACCGAGAGTTCCCAAAACCTTAAAGCCACCCTCCCGAATCTGGTAGGAACCATTGGCGGTAACATGAATTGCTCTACCATCGGTTTTGAAAATCCCGATCCGGATTTGATCACCAGCTGGATGAGTGCTCACCCCAGCAATACTTCTACGAATAATGCCGCCTCCAGCAGACGCCACAGCTGCAGCCGGCTTCTGTCCACAAATAGTGTCCGATCCCTTTCGAGACTTTTTCGCATGGTGATATTTCATCGAACCAATCAAAGCGGTCCGAGACTTAATCTCCCCACACGAAATGCGCTTTCTCCACCAGGCTTTTTCGGTGTTGGAAGGATCTGAGCTATAAATTTGTACAAAGAGAGGCAAGACATCTTTTATCATGGTCTGCTTATCATTAGAGCCTATGATCGTAGTAGCTGCGGCGGCTGGGGCAGTGCTGCCGCCCCCCGCTTTCTGGTAATACATGGCTCCAAGCAAAGCTTCATAGGTTTTCTTTTCACCCCTAACGACACGTCCCGCCCAATAGAGGTTTTCTGTAGGAGTGGGGTTTTTCCCATAAGCGGTGCGGAAAGCCTCATTGACACGACTTACCAATGGTGGGGTTTGAGCATGGGCGTTTCCAGCAAATAAAAGAATAACCAGACAGCCCAATGCGAAGGAAAGTTTCTTCATAGCCTGTGCATAATACCAAATTAGGCGGGATGCCAAAATGTTGACATATTATTCTTATTATAGTATTGTAATATCCAATTTATACTACAATAGATACTATGGAGTCTTCCAAAAAACTCGTTGTTATCATTCCTGCCCTTAACGAGGAAAAAACCATCGCGGAAGTAATTTCCGCAATTCCCAATCACTTGGAAGCGATTACCCTTACCCAAGTTATTGTTGTGAATGATGGTTCAACGGATACTACTGCTGCAGTCGCCGGTGAGGCCGGCGCAACTGTCGTTTCTCACCACAAGCCGATGGGTGTGGGTGCTGCTTTCCATACTGGTATTAAGGAGGCTTTAATGGCAGGGGCAGATGTTATTATAAACATCGACGCTGACGGTCAATTTGACCCGAGCGATATTCCTCGCCTCCTCAAGCCTATCCTCGACAATGATGCTGATTTTGTGACGGCCAGTCGTTTTGCCGACCCCGCGCTAGCTCCTCACATGCCGGATGTAAAACGATGGGGCAATGGATGGGTTACCACGATTGTAAATATCTTAACCGGGAAAAAGTTCACCGATGTGTCCTGTGGCTTTCGTGCATATTCACGGGAAGCGGCACTGCGCCTAACTCTCTTCGGACACTTCACCTATACTCAGGAAACTTTCATTGATCTGGCTTTTAAGAATATGCGTATCTTGGAAGTTCCTCTGAAAGTGCGCGGTGAACGGGAGCACGGCACCTCACGCGTGGCGTCTAATCTTTGGCGCTACGGAACGAAATCAGCAACGATTATGTTTCGAGCTGCTCGAGATTACAAGCCATTTTACTTTATTGGTGTTCCAGGAATTATCATTTTCATGATTGGTGTAGCAGGTGGACTCTTTGTCCTCAACCATTATCTACAAACGGGACAAACCTCTCCCTTTCGCTCCCTCGTTACTGTTTCGGGAATTTTATTAATTATCGGATTTCTGGTGTTCTTTATTTCGCTCTTAGCCGACATGTTGCACCGCAACCGCGTCCTGATTGAAGAAATGCTCTACCTGGCTCGTAAGGAAGCGTATGGACGGGAAGCCCACCGAAATGACAAAACTGCTTAAGGTTCTGTTAATCAGCCGCTCATACGGTCAGCATGCCGGTGGGATGGAGCGGCTCAGTTATGAGCTCATTGATTCTGTTTCTCAACTGCCGGAGATAGAAGCCACGGCTATTGTGAACAATACTCCCGCAGGAGCTTCGCTGATGCGAGTGCGGCTGCAATCTCTTTTGTTTATTACTTTAATTGCGCCCCGAGCAATCTGGGCTGCACGCACGGCTGACGTCGTTCACTTAGGTGATCCTCTTTTGAGCAAAATTGGTTGGTTTATACAAAAACTTTGGCATAAGCCGGTCACTGTAACCGTCCACGGATTGGACGTGCAGTACAGTAATCCTCTATACCGTTTATACTTACGATTCTTTTTCCGAAATTTTGATGCCTATATCGCGATTAGCGAGCATGCCAAGGAGGCTTTACTTCGCTGGCGCGTCGCTGGAACTATCCATGTTATCCCTCCTGGCATCCACGACCGCTTGCATGACCCTACTATTACTAGGGAGCAGCTAACTGATCTCTTAAAAACAGATATATCTCATAAAGTTGTGCTATTAACTGCTGGGCGCCTCGTGGCCCGCAAAGGACACGCCTGGTTTATCACCAATGTTCTCCCCCTACTACCTGAGCATTTCATATACGTCATAGCAGGCGATGGGCAGGAGCGATCTTCCATTGAGCAAGCCGTGAAGCAGGATCAGCTGCAAAATCGTGTCATCATGCTAGGGCGCGTGTCGAACGATACACTCCGCACCCTCTACAACACAGTTGATATATTTATCCAGCCAAATATTCCCATGTCGACTGATGCTGAAGGGTTTGGGATCGTATTAACTGAAGCTGCGCTATGTGATCGTATAGTTATCGCAGCAAATATTGATGGTATTCCGGCAGCTATTCATGACAAAAAGAATGGGTATCTAGTGGAGGCTCAACAAGCCTCGAGATGGCGCGATGTGGTTCTAGCGGCGCAAAAGCTGCCGAATGCTCGTGAATATACCCTGACTCAATTTTCCTGGGACAAAATCAGTCAGCAGTATCGGTCAGTTTTTCAACAACTGTCACAAACTGAGGAAACGGTTTAACGTCACCGTTTTCTTCCCGCCACCTTCGCCACGAGGGTAACGTACCTTCATAAGTACAGGTATTAGTATCAACAATCATCTCCGGTAGAATCTCCCATTTCTCAAGATAGTGGCCAACGGCTTGGCGTAAGGATAGGTACGTTTTCTCTTTCCGACGCTCGACAGCAGTGGGAAATAGCTTGGTAAATTGTTGTATTTCTTCCCCTTCATATTCAAAACCAAAATGTTTTTCACAGATATGCGGGCCGATCCAGACATACTCGATATCTGGCAGGGATATGCTTAGTGCTACTTGATCGAGAATAGAGCGAAGTAGTGATTTACGACTGATGTGTAAGACAAGCGCCTGCTGTACCGTCGTAATCACTAATGGCATACAATCAGCCGTCCGCACCCCTGCTCGCTCCCCTGAGGCAATAAGAAACCCGCCCGCGTCAGAGCCTACTTCCGGCGAGACACTTGCTGGTTGAATCGTTCCGGTGTGTGTGCCCGTGACTGGCAGTAAAATAGTTGATGCCTCCTCTTGAGGAATGATTCGAACCCGCCAGGTGTCCAATATCCACTCTCGTGTCATCGAAGGGCGTAAATTGCTACCGGACCATTCGTAAAGACTGGTTCGCTATTTAGAGTATCAACTGTTTCCTGCCAGACGGCTGAAGTTTCTTGAGTAATTAGTAAATAATCCGCTTCAGATAGCAATGCAGCCTGGGTCTCTTTGTCTCCTTCTCTCGCCATCAGGAGCATGCTGTAAATTTCGTCATTGGGAGATAGCCAGAAATCAGCGCGCAGCATTGCCCGTCCTGTAAACGCCGGGACTGCAAATGGTGGCTGCTCGGAAGTAATAAATACTGCGTCACGGACAGTATTATCTTCAATCCACCACAAGGCTTCACGCATGGAAGTTGCGATAACCTGCTCGTCTTTGAATATAAGATTATCGTAGGTACTCGCCACACTGCCTCCTGCTGGCAGGGCAACCAGCAGGAGTACCGCCGCTACCGCAGCAAAGCCGGCAGCCTTCTCCCCAATATTTTTTGTGCTATACATCAACTCCCGCTTAACGTAAAAAAAGAGTTGAATGATGAGCCCTAGCACTAATGGAAAGCCAATAAGGAGGCCGTGATAGAAAAAGCGAGAAGCATTTCCCACTACAATTTCCCGGCCGGAGAAAAAGAATGTAATGAATGACAGGAGGATAAGGAAAGAGGCAGAGGCACCAAGGAAAGGTTCGCGCGATAATTGCTGGAAGACAGCAACAATAAGAGGAACAACGACAATTGAAAGGCGCAGCATGTCGAAAGCCCCGATATATGAAATACCAGGTAGGGAAAACTGTGCATCACCCGGGGTAGCCACAAGGTACAATCCGGCAAGAATGATTCCCCCCACCAGAAAGACTTGCCGTTCCGCTAACAATCTTCCCTTGTCAGTCACCCGCAAACCTGCAAACACCAAAAGAAGTGTTATGGCTGCAGTGCCTGTGACAGCATTGGAAAAAAGGAGAGCCACACCAGCTGCCAGTGCCGTCAGAACATATATAGTCTGCGCTTTCTTTTTCAAACCATAGCCAACCCGAAGAAGAGCAGTCTGTAATATAAAAATAGAGGTTATAAAAAAGTGGCTCTGAGGGTATACGTATCCGTCCCAGCTAACAGCCAAAACATAGATAACAATTAGACTCTGAAGGGCATAAATCATCCAGGCAGAAGGCACTCCTACCCAGCGCTCACGGTTGGGCTCGATCATAACTATGTCCCACAGAAGAAAAAAGAGCGGTATAAGAACCACCAGCTGTATGTATGTCATAAACGGCATGAAATGAAACCAGTTGGCTCCAACATGAACGGCATCAAGAAAAGTAGCCAGCCCAGCATGCAGCAGTGTCGGATACTCTAGGTAACCGTTAGCGGCAAAGGGATTCTCATTTACCAGGCCTGCAGTTGAGAATGAACGCTGTGTTAGCGCCATTAGAGTGGCCGTGTCCCCGTTATAAAATCCGTGCGTAATCCACTTATTGTCTTTAAACCCGTTGTGCTGGGCAATTAAGACAGCCCCCGCAATAACCAATCCGAGGGGTAGCAACACCCATGCGTCTCTCTTGCCACTCCCCACTCCATTTCCATATGGCAGATGCCATCGTTTGTAGAAAGATCCAAACGCGACCAGAAGGACAGCTGATCCAGCAACGAAAACGGTTGGTGTCGAAATCGATTGCAGTATTGTGCGGTCTAGCAATGTTAGTGTCAGCCATCCTGTTTGCCAGAGAGCACCAGCTACTCCAAGATACGTTAACGCGCGTCGATGAGTGAACAGAACCCCGCTAGCAAGTAGCGAAGCAACTCCTAGCAACACAATGGCAATTAGCATGGGCTAAGCATGACAAAATAAACGAGTCATGGCAATATAGCGGCTTCATCTGCTAGGGTATAGGTAATGAAATCTCTCTCCCTTATCATTCCGGCATATAATGAAGAAAAGCGTCTGCCGCCGTTTCTGAAGTCTATCGCAGACTATGTTCAACAGCATCCTGACTACATTCAGGAACTTCTTGTTATCGACGACGGTAGCAATGACAACACGGCAGCTGTTACCGAAAAACTGGCCCGGGAACTTCCCGGATTTAAACTGATTAAGCAGCCAAGTAATCAGGGAAAAGGAGCAGCTATAAAAACCGGTGTCCAGGCAGCGACTACTGAGCTAGTTGTTTTCATAGATGCAGACGGAGCTACTCCCGTTACAGAGTTACCAGCCATGCGGGAAGCTCTAACTTCGGCCCAAATTGCTGTTGGTAACCGCTGGATGCCTGGAGCTAAGGTTCACCGCAGCTCTCCTCTTAGGCACATTTCCGGCTGGGTGTATAAGACATACATGAGCATGTTCGGCCTAAGTGGTATCGACACTATGTGTGGCTTTAAAGGGTATGAAGTCTCTGTTGCCCGGGATTTATTTCACGACCTAATAGAGCCGCGCTGGCTCTTTGATACCGAAATCGCCTATAAGGCGGTACAGCGCGGATATCGAATCAAAAACTTTCCAATTGAATGGAAGTCAGTTGACGGCAGTAAGCTAAGCTCGTTTGATTTACTCAAGTCAGCAATGTCTATCTGGCCGCTTATCCAGAGAATAAAGAAACAGAAAATATGAATCAAAAGTATGAGCAATTTCATGTTGGGGTAAAAGGGTGCATTACCCGGAGCGACGAAGTTCTGTTGCTGGAGGCAGTTGATTATAAAGGGAATGCGCACTGGGATTTTCCTGGCGGAAGAGTACGAGATAATGAGACGATAGAACAGACCCTTATACGGGAGTTGAAGGAAGAAATTCCTTCGATTATTAGTTCTGATATTCAAATCGGCCGGGTCATTCATGTGGGTCGTCTTCTTCAGAACACCGGAGATGGGCTACCACTAATCTTAATCTTTTTCCGTATCAAGACCGAGCTACCTGTTGTGAGACTCAGTCGTGAGCATACCGGTCACCGCTGGGTTACGGCAGATGATGTTGAAACTCTCCAGAAGGCCAGTGGTATTCGTCTGGATGAAGAAGCTGAGGGAAAAGCATTACGTAAACTGTTCAACCTATGAAAATCGCCTTTGTCACTACGCAGACGCTTGCCGGTTCCACTGTTGTTGGGCGTGTCCTCCCGCTTGCGAAAAAACTCGCCGGCACGCACGAAGTTTATATGTTTGTACATGAGAGTGGCGTAGAGCTCCCTGATGAAATAAAAATTGAAAGTATTGGAAAAGATCCGTTCATTCGTACAGCTTCGGGCAAGAAAAGATTGCGCGGCATAGCTCTTATAGGACGGATGCTGTTAAACGCCTGGCAAACACTTTTAGCACTGGTTCATGTTCAGCCTGATGTGGCTATTATTGTTAAACCGCTCCCTCAAAATGTATTGGCAGTTTGGTTGTGGCATCTCTTTAACTCGAAACGAAGGGTAATTTTAGATGTCGACGACTTTGAACTAACAGCCAACGACCTCGCATCAGTCTATCAGCGAGCGACAGTTCACTGGGCAGAGCGCAGCGGGGCATCAATATCATCCGCTATTGCTACCGCAACTCCTTTTCTCGAAGACCACTTTCGACAGCTTACCGCGGCGAAAAAACATATAGAGCTCCTTCCAACTCCTTTACCACTGAGCATATCAAGAATTGTTAGTGACTCTTCTCTGCACACCTTGCTATACATCGGAAGTGTTTCCAGATCCTCAGGACATCGTGTGGATTTACTACCTGAAATTCTTGAGTATGTGCGTCGGGAAATCCCAAACGTCACGCTTACAATTGCCGGCTCGGGAGATGATATAGAGGGTTTAAAAAAACAATTTGAAGCCAAGGGCCTTACGTCAGCCGTAACATGGCTAGGGCGATTCTCATTCAATCAAGTTCCTCAGATACTTTCTGAAACCGCAGTGATCATTGATCCGATTGACGGCAGTATTGTGAATCGTTCAAAAAGCAGTTTTCGTGTCGCCCTAGCAGCAGCCGTCGGAATGCCAATCGTAACCAGTAATATTGGAATTCGTCCCCTACTTCTGCCGGAACATCTTCATACGCGCTTTTTTGCTCAACCTGGTGACGCCACATCATACGCAAAACAAGTCATTGACCTGCTCGAAAGTCCGCTATCCACACAAGATGGTGACAGTTTACTTGCACGGGCAGGGCAGAACACTCCGGAAACCATGGCCCAGGCGTACGGAAAACTCCTCGTCTAGCTCCTTTCGATGTTGGCTTGAATCGCTGTATGCTATCCGTATGTTAACTGAGCTTAATTTTTGGCAGGCAATATGGGTCGTTATCCTGCCTTTGCTCGTTATTGCTGTTCCCGGAAAATTCCTGGTTTCTTTTTCGAACCCGCGCAATATTGCAGCAACAGCCGTACATATTTTTGTATCTAGTTTAAGTATCTGGACTCTTGGCGCACTGCTGCTGACAGTTATTCATCTGCCATTAAGTGTTTTTTATGGGATTGGCATTGTTGTCTGTCTAGGGTTGCTATGGTGGCATCGTTACCAGTTATTCCAGCTTAAAACTCTATGGTATGTACTGGCGATTACTCTCCCTCTCCTTATTACCTATGCCGCCTTTACGATTCCGTATCTACGCATTCACAACGGACTACCCACCGGGGATTCTCAGAAAGCGATTTACTGGGCTCAAGATGTCTTGGAGCGCCCTGCTTTACCTGACTACAGTCGAGCGCCGGCGGTATTGAATAGAGATCCGGTTGATTTCTTTACGCCCGGACTGCATTCCCTGGTTGCTGCGGTTATGGACCTTTCTCCTGCTCCACTTATGTCTGTGGGCTTACTCGCCCTCGTTATATCTGTCGCAGTGGCGTTTCTGGCTGCGGCAATAATTAAGGAGCTATTTGATGATTACCCCCATATTATTCCACCGCTTCTAGCCGCAGTTTTTGTACTGACCAATTTTCGCTTTCTACGGTATATTCGTGAGCCAGGATACCATTTCCAGAATCTCGTCGGGGAGTTCTTTCTATTTGCGTTAGTGTTCTATGGTCTGCGATTCATAAAGAAAAAGAAAACCAGTGATGTGATTCTGGGAGTAGCTGCGGGTCTTTCGCTTATCTTTACTCACCAGTTCTCAGCATTTATCGCTCCTTTCGTTTTAATACCGATTGTTATTGCGGCTTTAGTCAAAGACCGTCAACATATCCGGCAGTTCTTTTGGAAGCACGTTGCAGCCGCCGTTGCCTTGATGATCGCCGCTGCCATCATCATCGGAGGCGGGTTTCTCCTGGGGCTTCACCAAAAAATTCCGCACATTTTCTCTAGCGACCCACATCTCATTTCTCTTGTTCGCCCGCTCACGGAATACCCACTCACCATGGGATCTATATGGTTTGTAAGCGGTATTGCCGGATTTATTCTCATGTTGTGGCAGGCGAAGAAATATCAGGCACACTATGAGGCGGTTTGGGCCTTCGCCGGAGTGACGCTGGTTATCCTTCTGCTTTCGCAGGGCCCGCGACTATATATCGATATTCCTCCCGTTCGCGCCCTCCTGTACTCGATCGTGCCGTTGAGTATTGGCGCCGCATATTTCTTTGCCAAGCTCCTGCAGACTATTCGAATGTCAAATAGTCTGCTCATTCGCTTCGTACTTACGGGCATCTGGCTGGTAGTGATATTCTTTCCCGCATGGTCATCAACGGGTAGGGCGTTTACAACAACTAGTCACACTGTTCAAACGAACTCGACGCTAACTCCTGAGCAACTCGTTCTTGTTGATGCAATAAAGGAACAGACCACCGATCCCACAGCTGGGATACTCATTGATGATTATAACCGTCGCAGCAGTTCCTGGTTAATTCTCTCGGGGCAACCAATGTACACCAGAATCGCTGCGGATATTGAACGACAGATGGAGGAGGCTGAGCAGTCGCCGACTCGAGAAGAGCTATATCTTACTCTTCTGGATTACGAGAAAATATTTTCATTGGGTAGCAGGCCTGAACTGATTCACCTGCTCTACAAGCACAACATTCACTGGGTTACGGGAATATCAAAAAGCAGCAATACGTCTTTCGCAAAAAACCCTGCTTTAGCTCCAGTGGCCACCGACGGAGACATTACGCTGTATAGCCCAGAAGAGGCTGTGTCGTGCGAAATTAATTCTCGCTGCGCCTGGCTTCTTCGGGCCAGCACCCTCGTTAATGATATCGGGGATAACGAAGATACGTTCGAACATCTACCAGCCAGTATTCGCGCTGCCCGCTTATCAACTCCTCAGCAAAACATTACATCCACCTTCCGAACCACCACTGCACCAATTATTCCCTTGGCATTTAATGTTGGGGACTTTGCTCGTATTTTGTGGGATAAGGAGCACACTGGCCGCCCAGATACGGCGGTCGAACTGATGATCGAATTTGCTTACACGCCTTCTAACCCCCTAACTATCCTAACAGCGACCGGAGTACCCTACCCCATCCCGCCCACAGGAGTAATCCGAATTCCCGGGCGTGAGGTGCCTTTCGATGAGCGCGGATTTATAACCCTGAGTGTACAAAACCCCGCGCAGGAACTTGTCGCAATTGATATGATTGCCTTAGGGTTAAGCCACATTCCATGAAACAATCACGACTCACTGGTGCTGTCTTTCTGATGGGAGCCCAAGCTTTTGTGCTCGGCTTGGGATATATCACACACCTCATCATTGGACGATTGTTGGGGCCGGGGCCATACGGCGTCTATGGCGTCGTGCTGTCCATACAGTCAATTTTGGGAATATTCTTGGCCCTTGGAGTACCAAGTGCCGTATCGCGTTTTGTAGCTCAAGATGAGCAGCACGCTAAAAGTATCTTACGTCAGGCGCTCAGACTACAGGCATATATCGCCGTTGGGTTATCTCTCAGTACAGTTCTACTCGCTCCAGTTATTGCTCGGATACTAAACGATACCAACCTGACGCCGATTATCTACTTTGTTGCATTGGTTATCTTCTCTCAAGCGTTTTATCAAGTGCACGCTCAGTTCTTAAGTGGCATGCACTTTTTCAATCGGCAGGCAGCACTAACATCTCTGTATGCTGTGGCCAAACTTGTTGGAGCCTTGGCTCTCATCTTTGTGTTCGGAGTGTACGGAGCCTTCGCTGGCTTTATTGTCGGAGGTACCATTGCAGCGGCTGTGGGGTGGTACTGGACGAAAAAAGTTGGCGGCGATCGACACAAAAAACTACCAATGAAGTCTTTTCTTTCTTTCGCCGGAATCTACGTTCTGATTCTTGTTGGTCTCCAGCTACTCATGAGCCTGGATTTATTTATGGTCAAGGCTCTTTTACAGGATGATGTGCAGGCAGGCTATTATAATGCGGCCGTAACCCTGTCACGTATTTCCTACTTCATTCTCCAAGGGCTGACTTATATTATTCTGCCCAGTGTCTCCGCTCTAACCAAACCGGGAATGTCACATGATAAGGCGGCTGCATTTATTCGTGACGTCCTGCGGTATTTAATCGCCCTTATAGTTCCCAGCGTTGCTTTGGCGGCAGCAACCAGTAAGAATCTCATTATTCTGTTCCTCTCTCGTGAATATTTACCTGCCGCACCTCTCCTCACAGTGTTGATGGTGGGTCTAGGCGGGTTAGCCTTTTATCTCCTGCTCACAACAATTGTCGCAGGAGCCGGTAAGGCCAAGATTGGGCTGTATATTACAGTTGGACTCATTGTGTTGAGCGCTATCCTGGGCACCATTCTAATACCTCGTTTTGGCTTAATCGGCGGCGCCTGGCAAACAACAATTACCTCGCTCGTGGGGCTACTAGTCCTGGGAGTATATTCTTTCCGAACTTTCAGCATTCCTGTGCCGGTGAAAAGTGTTATTAACATTATTATTGCTACCGGCATCGCTGTTGCGCCGACATATGTCTGGTCAGCTCCCTCGCTTCTACTACCAGTCCAATACGTCGTTTTGCTGTTGCTGTATATTATTGCGCTATGGGTTCTGGGTGAAATTTCAGTCAAGGATCGCACGTATCTTGCTTCTCTGCATCCGAAGCTTAAGTGGGTGATTAAGAAGTAGTATATGAACGCTGGTCTGCAAATACTTATCACCTTAATTGCCGCGGTTATAATAACCGGCGGTATATTTGCGTTATCGCTAGTTCTGTCCGGGGAGCGAGCATACGGATTAATCGAGAACATCGACGGGGTTCCTTTTACCGTGGCTAATGAGGCAACACTGGTCACGGAAAAACTTGCCCACCTTGATGTGTACTTACGGGAACCTGCATTGTTTAAGCGACTAGTCATAACTGTGGAATTCGACCCGCAGAACCTGCGGCAACTAGATGTAGGAGTTCGAGAAGGAGAGTTTTGGCTGAGCTATCCCAGGCATACGATTTATGACGCTTTGCAGCACACGTCGGGTCGCAAAAGTATAACTATTCCAATTAACCTTACAGACAAGTTGCAAGATTCAGATCGTTCAGTTGACGTAATGTTCTTTGCTGCAGCCGAAGGGGCAACCTCAAAGGAGGATGAAGGCGTTGATGATACTGCGCTGTGGGAGTTGTATAACTTCACAGCACATACGGAGTTTACGTTTCCAACTACAGATGAGATGAAAGATTACATCCGCAGCGTTATTAAGCGCGAGCGACCCCTGTAATATATGGTAAATACTTTTACAGACCGTGTATTTTGGACACTCTTGATTGCCATCGGAATCATTGCTGCTGCCCGTTGGCTACATCCCGCAACTTTTAGCGTGCAAACATTTCTGGTCGTGACTGTGATTACCTTTATTGTGGGGGTTCTGTATCTTAAAAAATCCTCCTAATGCTGTCCTCGCGTACAATATTTGGCTTTCTAGCTATTCTCCTGGGACTGGTATTGTGCCTGGTGCGAGCTGATCGCCAATTCATTTTCCTAGCTCCAACTGAAGGCTCCCCACACACCGTAACACTCAAAAACAACACTACCTATGCTCAAGAATTCTCGGTCTATGAAGACTCTATCAGTGTGTTGGCGCTTTACCTTCGTCCTCTTCAGCGGAACCTTCCTGCAGATTCTGTTCAGGTTGAACTATTACAAGATGGCGAAGTCGTCAGTAGTCACGCCGTTCCAGGGATATTTCTTGATCCTGATTCCTCGGCGCAAATTCCTGTTGACCCTCCCCTTCACGTAACTCCAGGGCAAAAGCTAACAGTCCAGATAACAGTACCTGCAACTCTTAGTGAAAAAGTTGGTGTTCAGCTGCGGCAGCCAGATGAAACGTTTAACATCCAGGACACTACGTTTTCTATCGATGGAGTAGTCCAGGATGCACCATTGGCCTACCAGGTATTTCAACAGACGATTCCTGTTTTTCCTCTTCAGGTTGGTGGATTATTAATTTTGACAGGAATATACCTGCTAGCACAGCAGTATTTACGCAGACGCCCCGAAGTGCAGCTAGGATTCGTCGCCGGCGCTAGTGTCTTGTACTCTCTGCCGTTGATATTGTCTGGCAGAGTATCGATTACCCTTATTGTTCTTCAGGTTGTCGCTGCGTTACTGACAGCTGTCGCGCTACGGCGGCATCAACTTTCCCTGCCCGCAATTATGCTTGGCAGTCTGGTATTTGCGCTTACCACCTGGTGGGTAATGCATGTAGTGGGGTCATCATTATCCTTTGATCCGTTATCGATAAAGGATGCCCTGTGGGACCCCAATCAGGTCGTCTCTTCGCATGCTGCGGGATCCTATATCGGTATCCCTGCTACGCTTCTGGCAATACTTGGAATTATTACTGCCGGCAGACGGTTTATGAGCTTTATTTACATTGCCTTACTCACCAGTCTTCTGACATTTTTACAGCCCATTGCCATTCCGCATCTTGTTATCATCCCCGTATTTATATTAAGCTGGTTTGCCTCTTTCGGACTTGAAGCTCTGTATGTCTTCCTGGGCAAAAAAACGCTGATATCAGATGTGCTGATTATCGCTCTTGCTGTTATTGTCCTCCTTGATCTATATACGGTGGGCTCTGCTTCACTTCAATCAACACTGTCCTTATGAGCGTCAAATCAACAACCGAATTTCAGCAAACAGCCAGCAGTGCCGGAGTGATCGGTTTGGCTGCCTTTGGCGGAGCGCTAGTGGGCTTTGTCCTACAACTCCTCGTTGCCTATTACTTTGGAGCTGGCGGAACAACGGATGCCTTCTTTATGGCGCAGTCGACTTCCGAGCTACTGGGAAAATTACTGATGGGAGGATCAATCACGGCCGTGTTCATTCCCATGTTCGTCGAACGACTGACGAAAGGTAAAAAAACCGATGCCTGGAGTTTGGCTCTAAACATCCTGCACCTCATGGCGGCTTTATATCTGATATTCATTGTTCTGCTACTTGCCTTTACTCGACCGTTTGTGGCGTTTATAGCGCCTGGATTTACTGGAGAAACATTTGACCTAACTGTTACGCTCCTGCGGGTATTACTGCCCTCCTTCTTTTTCCTCTTCCTAGTTGAACTAGCGACATCAATGCTGCATTCCCTGCGCCAGTTTGCTCTTCCTGCACTCCTACGAGTGGTTGCTCCCGTGACATCTATTGTAACAATTATTCTCTCGGTACAACTGCTCGGCATCTACTCGTTGGCCCTGGGCACTGTCATTGGTGCAATTCTACAGTTTAGTATTCTGGCCTGGGGCTTGCGACGCCAAGGCCTAACATATCGCTTCATCTTTGCGCCCAAAGACCCAGCCATCCGACGCCTGCTGCAGCTGGTTTACCCTTTCATCTTTTCGGTTTTGGTGACTCAGGGAGCGGGCATTGTGTATCGTATTCTGGTGTCCGACTTAAGTTCTGGGAGCTTAGCATCACTAAAGTTTGCCGAGAAGATTACGCAACTACTAATGATTATGTTCCTCAATTCGGTAACCCTTGTGATCTATCCCCTGTTGTCAGAAAAAGCCGGCAAGAAAGATGCACCGGGGATGCAGGAGACAATGGCTTCAGCAATCCGCCTCATTTTCTTTGTGACCATTCCGTTGGTCATTGGCGTTGCCCTGCTACGAGATCCGCTAATTGATGCTGTATACGAGCGCGGCTCCTTTAGTGCTGAAGATGCTGCTATGACAAGCATCGCGCTTCTCTTCTTAGTTATTGGCCTAACCACGAACGGTATAAGTTCCGTTTTCGGACATGCAGTACTCGCCCTGCAGCAGACACGTGCGGCAGTAGCCGTGACGGTTGCCTCTCAGGTGATCGCTATTGCGTTGTTTGTTCTCCTTGTTCCCCCGATGCAGCACGCAGGCTTGGCCTTAGCCTCTTCCTTGGTGCCAGTGAGTGCTGCTTTACTGTATTTTCTGTACTTGCGACGCCATGTGCCAAATATGTCATTAATCTTTGTTCATCGCACCTATGCAAAAACAGCCGTACTGGCAATAGCACTTGCTGCCGCTATTATATTGTCGCTTGCTCTGGTTCGACAGCTCCCACTTCCGTCCGGAGTTAGTTCTTTCGCAAGCTTGGTCATCCCGAGCGTTATTGGAGCTCTGCTCTTCTTTGGCGGAGCGTATCTCTGGAAGGTACAAGAAATGCATGAGGTTCTGGGTATTGTGCAGGGTAAAGTTGCCAAATGGCGTCAGGCGCCGTAAGATCGTTATTCTTTCGTTACTTGTTCAAATCCCGCGTAAAGCGTTCGTCGATATTCTCCTGCAGTTTGGTAAGCTGATTTTGAACTTGACCCGCAAACAGCGCAAGATCTCCGTGGGTTGCTAAGATATCGTCGTGAATATCGGACGTGCCTTTTTTAACCATATGTGTACTATACCGCAGCTGATTTAATGCTAAAGTGTATTCATGAAATTCGCCGTTATTGAATATAGCTCCAAAACAGGCGCAATCTGGAAGCATACTTCAGAGCGGCCAAACTATCTGTGTGACCCAGTAAAGGAGATTGATCCAACCAGTTTTGGCTGCTATGTATCAGCCCTGCAAGGTGAGCATATTCCCCTCCTAGCCCTTATTAAGCCCAATTTCTATAAAAAGGTAATAAAGCGCCTAAGTGGATCCTGGCCCGGCCAGTACGATCTCTCCTACTTAGAGCCCTTTGATGCGCTCCTAGTGGTTTATCAGATAAGTGATGGACATGAGATGGTACGGCTTGTTAAGCGTCTTAAAAAGGAGTTTCCCGACAAGGTCATCGTGGGGGTGCCGACTCAGCCATGGGGCTTGTTAGAAATACACTGGAACAAGAACCCTCAAGCTAAATCTGAGATAGTTGATTTCATGAATGCCTGTGACGTGTTTCTGACAATTGTTAAGAGCACTCAGGAGCGCTGGCAGGCCATGACAAAAACTCCTGTAGAATACCTCCCTCAACCCTATCCCGTTGAGTATGCCGAACGTCATTTTCTTTCAAGAGAGAGAAAGGATAACGTAATTTTCGTCGCAGGTGTAACTGACCGGCCGAATATCATAAAAGGCCACCGCATTGCTAAACAATTGCAGCAGGAGTTTCCGGAATACGTTATTCACGTTACAAAAATTGATGGTATGCCGCTTGATACCTCAGAGTTGGAAGGGTCGCCGTACAAGGTTATGCCATTCGAGTTGTGGCAAGAACATCTTTGGTCTATGTCGAAGGTGAAACTGGTTATAAATACCGACTACACGCAAACACGCGGGCGAGTACAGGTTGACTGTGCTGCAGTGGGGACTCCAAGCATTGGAGCAGACTCCGACGGCCAAATCGATCTGTTTTCTGACCTGCCTGCGGACAGTAAACAGACAGAAGAAGAGCTGCTTGCTCAAGCACGTCGTCTTCTAATCGAGCCTGAATTTTATGATGCAGTGGCGCAAAAGGCAAAAGAAAGATTACGAGCATGTAATTATGAGGAATCAGCTAGGCGTCTAACAGCCGTGATTCAAAGGTTTCGGCAACAATAAATATATGAAGAAGTTCTTGATCAGGCATTTGGGAAACATGGGAGACATGCTGTTTTTCGTCTCTCCCGTTCTTGAAACACTGAAGAAGAAATATCCCGATAGTCACATCACCTTCGTTACTGCCTGGGGGTTTAAAACTACTAAGCGACCCTTTCCTTTTGTTTCAAAGAAAGAATTCTGGGGAGACCGGAATCAAAGTGGGTTCTGCATCGCGCTCATGATGCATAATCCGCACATTGACGAGCTTGTTCACTGGCACGATGAGGACCTCTCGCTCGAAGGAATGATTTGCGCTGAAGAAGGTCGAAGGTTTCCGACGTGGAATAAGAGTTATTACGAGAAACAGAAAGAGTCCGGTAAATATGACGGCGTGTATGAGCTTGATTTTGGGATCGGGTACGAGGATAACCCCCTGGATCGAATGTATGAAGCCATTGGTATGTCCGGGGAAATGTTTTCAGATTATAAAATACATCTCACCGAGGATGACAAAGCGATTGCCAAAGCTGCTATGGAGCAGCATTCCACGCCGCGCATTGTGCTGCTAGAAGGCTTAGAAGGAACTACAACCCGCGGCTGGGACCCGGGAAAGATTCCAGCACTTGAAGCTGCAATTAAAAAGAACTATGGAGTAAAACCCATCTGGTTTGGCGGACGATACACACCCACATTTGAAGGACGCCCCCTAACCCTGAGAGAGAATATTGCCACCCTGACTTTCTGTGACGCCGCTATTGGTGTTATGTCTGGCCCTCTGCATTTTGCGGCCGCAGTCGGGTGTCCAACCATTACCCTATATGGTGATCAGCCCTTACATAGAGCTGCACCTGCCTATTTTTTAAATGAATACATTCATAGTCCAAAAAAGTATCATCGCACGATTATGGGGCCGACAAATTGGAATGAAATAAAGTTTTTAAAGGATGATTCTACGTTTGTAAATCTTACCCCCGTAGAGGTTAAAGCACAGGGTTACGAAAATTGGCAGAACCCCGGGCGCCAATCGACCAAAAGCTGCCTAGCAGTTATTACCGTAGATGAAATAATGGTGGTGCTTGCTGATGTTCTGGCAACAGATTAAGGTACGAATATGCAAAATCCCTGGGTAGTAATCCCGACATATAACGAAAAAGCTAATATTGAACAGATGGTGCCTCAGCTGTTCGGTCTCAATATTGAAAATCTTCATGTTCTTGTTGTCGACGACAATTCCCCCGATGGGACAGCTGGAGCAGTACGAGAATTTCAAAAGAAGTATTCCAATCTTCATCTGGAAGTACGGGGAAAAAAAGCAGGACTGGGACGAGCTTATGTGCACGGGTTTCAATATGCCCTCGATCACGGCGCAGATGCCGTTGTTCAAATGGATGCTGATTTCTCTCACGACCCCAAGGATGTGCCTAAGCTGCTCCACGCTCTCCAGAAGCATGACCTTGTGATTGGCTCGCGTTACGCTAACGGCATCAGCGTTATTAACTGGCCCCTGAAGCGCCTGCTTATTAGCATTGCCGGGAATCTTTATGCAAGTAAAATCACCGGACTGCCAATCAAAGACGCTACCGGCGGACTAAAAGCGTGGCGGGCGCAAACATTGCGCGAAATTGACCTGCCAACCGTAGCCGCTGATGGCTATGGGTTTCAAGTTGTCATGAACTACCGTGCCTGGAAACAAAAAAAAACCATTGCCGAAATACCGATCATTTTTACTGAGCGTCGAGAAGGCCAATCCAAGATGAGCAAAAGTATTATTTGGGAAGCTTTGTGGTTGGTTTGGAAGCTGCGTTTTTTTGGTAAATAAGATTTGTTTGTTTAGCCTTTTAACCCCCGTTGATGGCTCGACTAACTCATAATAGTGGAAATGACATATCGTCTGATTTCAGTGTACGCTAAATTGTGCGTCTTATAGCACTAATTCCTAAGCGAAAGATACGATGAAACTTCTTTTCTCTGTTCCCACTGGCTATCACTTGCGCGAACTCCTTATGCCACTCAAGGAGCATCTGGAGGCCGATAGTGCAATTGAACAAGTCATTGTTATGACTCCAGGAGCTAGGTATCGCACCGAAATATTTGCGTTGTACCCTGAAAAATTCGTATTCATTGAAAACCCCGCCATTGAAAATATCGAGGCGCATAAAACTCTTCTCCAAGAGCATCATCCTGACATTGTCATAACCGATACAGTCGGTATCGACTTCCTTGATTATCCGGTCCTGAAAGCAGCGCAGGAACTACGGCTGAAAACACTGACGTTCATTGCCAGCTGGGACAATGTTTGGAAGATAAACCGCCATATGCAGGCCGGAAAAAATGTCGCTTTTGCTGATTCTTTCATTGTCTGGAACGAGATGATGAAAGAACACCTGCTCTCCATAGTGTCTCCAGTTTTAGGCGAACAGGTCGCTGTCATTGGCGCTCCCCGACTCGACTATTTCTGGCACGAGGACAGAATTCCAACCAAACAGGCTCTATATGAATACTTAGGGCTTACTGATACAAGCCGCCCCTTAATCCATTTTTCTACAACCGAACTCTACCCTATGGGCTACCTAGTAAAGGCTATCCGAGAGGGTATAACCAAAGGGGAAATACCACGAAATCCCTATCTATATGCTTCAGTGCATCCAGGCGGCAATATGGATAATCACAAGGATCTTAAGCAGTACGACGTTACTGTCCGCTACTCTTTCGGCCGACGGGACAATGCCCCGATGAAAGAGTTTGCATACAATATTACTCCTGATGAGCAATATATGCTGACGGCCGTGTTCAAGCATGCGGATCTCTTAATTAATCACTCCTCTAGTACTGCGCTTGAATCATTGATTGCCAAAACACCGGTCATCAACGTGAAGTATGGTCAACCACTCGACTGGTGGCGCTGGTATCGATCAAGTGTGTACAGTGACTTCAAGGAACACTATTTAGACATCGTGAAATACAATGCTACGCGAGTTGTTCATAACAATAAGCAGCTTGTATCGGCAACAAAAGAACTACTAGAGAATCCTGTAATAGATGAGGGAGCACGCGCCAAAACGGTGCAGCGAATGATCTCTACCGTTGACGGTACTACTGGACAAAGAGTACTTAATAGGATAAAACAGCTTGTTTAGCACATAACTTGGAATATGACGAAACGTGGAGCTGTCACTATCGTATTCGATGATGGGTATAAGCAGGTATACGAGACTGTCGTCCCCATGTTGACCAAATACCGTATCCCAGGGGTCTTTGCAGTGCCACTGGATTTTGCAGCTATTGAGCGAAGTGAGAAGCGATTGGTAACCCCCTGGCAGGAGTGGAAAAAAATTGAGACAGATGGGCATGAGATCGCAGCTCATACAGTATCCCATCGGAATCTGACTACCTTGCAAGACGTGGAGCTCGACCAGGAACTTCGCGAGCCGGAACAGGTACTGGGCGCGACCACTGTTGTCTATCCGGGCGGAGCTTACAACGAACAAGTGGTAGCCACAGCCCAAAAATATTACAGAGCTGGACGAACAGTCGTAAGAGGATTTGAGTCGTTTCAACCAGCTGACTCTATGCGACTGAAAAGTTTCAACTTCACACAGAAGAATTTTTCTGTCTGGAAAGTAAATGCGTTAGCGACTTGGGCTTACCTAACTAATACTTGGCTGATTGAAACATATCACATGGTTGATGATGACGAGCTGATGCATTCTGTCCCCCTTTCGGCCTTTAAGAAGCATCTTGAATTCATCAAACGTCTTCCCATTGCTACCGAAACAATTCGACAGCATCTTTCCTTATGAGTCTCTCTGCTGCCATTATTGCCAAGAACGCGGAAGGCTCGCTCGAGCATACGCTGCGCTCAGTGCAATTTGTCGATGAAATCGTGGTGGTGGTCGATTCGAGTAGCACTGATAAGACGGCTCAGATTGCCAAAAAATATGGAGCCATTGTCTTCGAGCGTCCCTGGGCGGGGTACGGCCAGCAGAAAAACTTTGCCCTGGAACAAACATCTTCCGAGTGGGTATTATTTATAGATGCTGATGAAGAAGTTTCCTCCGAGCTGCAAGAAGCAATTAAACTGGCAGTTGCAAACGGTCACCATGATGTTTACTGGATTCGAGTGATAACCGTATTCCTCGGCAAGCCCCTCCATCGCCTCTACGGTCATAACCCTCGCTTACTTAAGCGTTCCGCAGCCCGATGGACAAACAGTTTTGTACATGAGCAGCTGGTTACCTCCGATGGAGATGATGTAAAATTTGGCGATCGGGACCATGGTTTGTTAACTGCTCCGTTACTGCATTACTCCCATCCCACTTTAGCCTCATATATACAAAAAATGCATCAGTATACAACGCTGGATGCTCGTCAGATGCGCTCTACTGGTAAGCTGCGTTCAGGTAAGCCCATCCCTTCTCACCCCCTACTTCCGTTGCACCTCTCCGTAAAGCAATTTGTAAAGCTTTACTTCTATAGGCGTGGTATTCTCGACGGTTTTGCAGGTTTTATGTGGAGTCTTATGTCAGCGTATTATGAGTGGGAAATGGCCACTAAATACAAAAGGGTATGAGAATAGTACACACAGCTTTGCGATATCCTCCCGCCTCAGGCGGCGCAGAAACGTACATCCAAAATATTGTCGAACGAACGCGAGACATTGAAGCTGGACGTGATGTACGCGTACTAACAAGCAGAATGCGCACTCATGGCCCAATTAGCGAGCTTGATCCTGAGCTGCTTGTAGATGATCCTCCATATGTTCAACGACTTCACCATGCCAGCACACTAGGAATATCATATCCCCGCCTACAAGCTCTCCGGTATTACTTAGGACACCATAAGCCTGACGTACTCCACGGATATGGATTTTGGTACCAGCCGGCTGACACTGCTGCTCGATACGCGCTGCATCATCATATTCCTTTCATTTTTCATCCAATCTATTACGAGAATGAAATCAGACAAAAAGCGGTATGGCAATTGTACAAACAAGTAATCGGGCGAAAAACGTTTGCCACTGCAGACATTGTGGTTGTTATCTCGCCCCAGGAACAACAACTTATAGAACAGGCCGGATTCCCGGTAAACCGTTTCGAGTTAATTCCACCGGGGATTGATACCTCCCGCTTTGAAACAACGTGTCCTAATCCTTTTATGGAGCGAGAAATAGCTGGCCCTATACTTCTGTCGGTCTCCCGGATTGCCGAAAGCAAAGGAATTCAGGATATCATTGCCATTCTACCTGATATTATTCGCATAGTACCGGATCTTCAGTATGTTATTGTCGGTGAGGACTTTGGATACAGGGAAACTCTACTGCAACAAGCAAACATCGTGGGCGTCTCAGACCACCTTCACTTCCTTGGGAAGGTATCTGATACCGAGCTGGCCGGAGCCTATCAGCATGCAGATGTCTTTGTGCACCCATCTCACTATGAAGCCTTTGGGATTGTTGTGGCTGAGGCACTGGCTGCCGGTACTCCCGTCGTTGCCCGAAACGCGTCAGCTATTCCTTTCGTGGCCCCACATGAAAAAGCAGGTCTTTTGTGTTCAACCTCTGAGGAATTTACTCGGTCAATTACAACCCTCTTACAGAATCCAGGGTTGCGTCAGCAGTATGGCGCTCAAGGGAAACAGCGCGTTGTGAAAGAATTCGGTTGGGATAAAGTAATAAAAAAAGTGGTCGCGTTGTACGACTCACTTGATAAGTAACTGTAGAAGCTTCCGAGCTTCCCCGTTGACCTCCGCCACGTGTCCCCAGAGCAGCTCCAGCGCTTCACTGGACACCAACTCTGGCCGCTCGAAGCGCATCAGGAAGGCCCCGATAGCTGCTGCGATGACACGGCGATACTCATGTTTCGGCTCGTCGCCAAACTCACTATCGCGCACGAGCGACTGGGCGTAGGAGATGCTCCCCAGGAGCTCGTCCAGATCATCCTCCGCCTTCAAATCTACCCAGTCTTTCGCCAGGACTCCAATGCGTGCCTGCTGCTCGACTGGGAGGCTAGCGAAGGCGATATGGCACCGTGCAATATCGCCCACCCCTTGAGAATGGATCCAGCTGTACACCTTTCTGATCGCAACACGAGTTTCCGCCTTGAGCGCCATTTTTCCCTCTTGCTTTCCTGACACGGAATGAACTACGGTACAAGCAGTATGGCAACAAACAGATATGAGAGCAAAAATGTTTTATTCGTGGCCCTCTCCGGTATCGGCAATTTCCTCATGCAGCTTCCTACTATTGAAGCATTCAAAGAAGCCCGACCCAAGGCTCGCATTACTGTATGGGTCGCCCCCCGCGGCACTAAAGTAGTTGCAGAGGCCTCTCCCTTTATTGATTCTGTTATTGAGGCCCCTATTAAGACTTCATTGCTGGGACACATTCAGATGAACTGGAAGCTAGCTCAGCGGCGATTCGACACGGGAATTGTGTTGTCGCCTGGGCAACTCGTCAAAAGCGCTGCATATACATTCTTAGCTGGAATCCCGATTCGTGTCGGCAACACGTACCCGTTTCGAGGACAGCAGCACAGTCGTTTTCTGTTAACTCATCCCGTTATTGAAGAGGAGAATCGCCACGATATTGAACAAAATCTGTGCCTGCTTGAGCCCCTTCAGATACCGACTGAAAATTTCTGGAACGCCTCCTACCATCTGCACGTCCCTGAAGACCATCAAGTAAAAGCTAGGGAGTTTCTTAAGCAAAAGAGGATCCCAACTGATAAACACCTGGTGGGAATTCATGCCGGATCGGCTCCAGATTTTCCGTGGAAACGCTGGCCGCTCGATCGCTTTTCAACAGTCGCTCGTCACCTCATCGATAAACAAAATGCTCATGTATTACTCTTTGGCGGTCCGGATGAAGACAGTCAAAAAGAGGAGCTCAGACAGCTCATTAACCATTCTGCGGTTACGTCCGTTTCCGCTCCCCTCCTAACTACCGCAGCTATCATGCGACACCTCAAATACGTGATTACAAATGATTCGGGATTAATGCACCTGGCTGCAGCCTCCGGAGTAAAGGTGTTCGGATTCTTTGGCCCGACCGATGAAATCAAAACCGGCCCGCGCGGAATTGCTAGCACAGTTATTCGCGCGGAGAATACAGTGCCAGTCTACAACACTGAAGAAAATTACAACCTGGGCTCGGGGCCGCACGAAACCATGTTGTCCATTACTCCCGAACTGGTTATATCAACAATTCTTACAGCGTCCTAGGAAGCTATCTCGTAAAATTGTTCATATTGTGCAGCAATAGTTTGAATCGTCAGATTCTGTTCTACCCACCTACGGGCATTACGCTGCATTTCCCGCTTTGCATAACGGTCTATCGTTAGGGCTTTTATTATGTTCTGCTCCAATGATTTGGGCACACCAGCCTCACACACCAACCCCGTTTCGCCATCGGTGACAAACTCGCCGGGACCGCCCAAGTTAGAAGTAATCACAGTTTTTCCTCGAGCCATCCCTTCGATAACAGTACGCCCAAACGGCTCGATCCACATATGTGGTGCCACAACAACAGCCGCCTTATCATACGTCTGCATAATCTGCCAATGAGGAACAGATTCCTCGAACGTCACCGAATACTGCAACCCTCGTGCCGCTACATATTGTTCATATTCTTTCTTCTGAGCACCACGACCAACAATAACTAAGTGGACCTGAGGAACTGCCTTTATAACATTGGTCCAGATACTTAGTAGCACGCGAACGCCTTTGTAATCTTCCACGCGGCCGATGTATAACACCTGTGCGGCTTCACCCTCGTGAAAAGGCTCTGTTAAGTACTCCGGATCAATTGGGTTGTAAATAACCGCTGTAAGAGCTTCTGAGAGGTTCTGAAATTTAGAAATTTCTTTCTGCTGACTGTGTGAAATGTAAATATGGTTCTTGATACGCAAAAATGCCTCCTGACGATATTTAATATTGTAGGCATACTGCCAGAACCGAAGAAGGTTGCGAGGAAACGGCGCTTCCCGCACGCGATGGGAGTCCCAGATCGACTTCCAGCGAAATGGCTCCTGCGGGATTTGGCCTGTCCAAAGGTAATGATTGGTATCTCCAGCTATTTGGGCATAATCACGCGCTGTCAGCACAACGCGGGGATGACTAATTTCGGAGAGCACCAGTGCCGAACGAAAATCATGAGCATGGAGAATGTCGTACTGCGTGCAATCAACTACTTTCTGAACCTGGCGGGACATCCGCCTACTTGCCCGCCTTTCAAATAAAGGCTTACCCGTTAGCCCTAGTGGCAATCGCGTTACGTGTACCCCTTCCAGCTCTGTATCTTCGCGACGCATTCCTTCACACACCACATGAACTTCATGACCAGCCTGAACAAGTCCACGCGCAATAAGATGAGTTGAGATTTCACCTCCGCCGCTCGTGTTTGGCGGATAGTGGCCGGATAAAAAAAGAAGCTTCATACTCCTTCAGTCTATATCAATCGTTTGTAGACCTCGAGCTCCTGTTTAGCTGCCGTGTCCCAGGAAAACATCTTCGCCCGCACTAACCCCTGACTACGCAACTCATCAACGAGTTTACTATCCTGTAGAACATGCTGCATATGCTCTGAAAGAACTGCTACATCCAGCGGATCATGCGTTAAGGCGGCGCTTCCCACCACTTCCGGCAGTGATGTAGTGTTAGAACATATAACAGGTGTGCCAGCGGCCATTGCCTGTAATGGCGGCAATCCAAAACCTTCATGAGTAGAGGGAAAGACAAACATATCAGCAAGATTGAAAAACTCGTTGAGCTCCTGATTAGACAGAGGGGAGTTAATAATCCGTATAGCCTCACGTAGCTGGAGCCGATCAATCGTTCTCAGCAATAGTTCCCGCCCTGACGCTATACCAGGTGCTCCAACCTTAACAAAGACAGCATTTGGAAATGCCTTACGTATCCGACTAAAAGCCTCAACAGCTGTAACAAGATTCTTTCGGACATGGTCAGAGCCAACATACAATATTATAGGTCCTGCCTGAGTCTCCAGCTGGAGCCGCTTACGCAGCTGTTGGTATCCGACCGTATTTGAAAAATTCTCAATGGGAAAAAATTCTCTCCCTACCCCGTTGTAAATAACGGTAATGCGCTCATCCGGGATATCGTATCGGTCCTGCACGGCCTTCTTGGTATAGTCTGATACGCAAATAATCTGATTCGCGCGAGCAATCCCGCTGTATAGGTACCGGTTGATGAGATATGCTTGCTTATCCTGCGGATCGAGGAGTTCGATGATGTCATGAACTGTAACCACGCTTGGTGACAGCTTCCCTGCTAAAAAGCTCAGTGTTTGATTAGTCAGATGATACAACCCAAAATCTGGACTATTTTTATCGCGAACATACTGCACCAGACGCGTTCCCAGCCGCACCCATTGCACACTCTTTGCATTTAGCAATCCCGGCCAGCTTGAAAACTCAAACAACTGCTGCCCATCCACAGCTAGAGATCTAGTCTGCCCATCAAGCCGAAACTCGCTCGGCTGGACTTCGGCTGCATATTGCTCTTTGAGTATTGAAACGATGGCATGAGCACGGTGGCCCACTCCGCTATAACTACTTCCGTTTGTAATGTAGGCAATCCTTGACATCGACCTACAATACTGCCACTCGATCGTACACGGCAAGCGTTTTCTGAATAACTGGCGGCCAGGAGAATTGCATCGCATGTCGCTGCCCTTGCTGAATAAGACTATCCCGCAAAGCTCTGTCCTGAAGCACCCGCAGTATTTCCTCTGATAGTCTCTGTACGAAGTCCTTATCTTGAAGTCTTGAAGCAACCGTTCCTTCCGAAAACGGTACAATGATTCCTTCTTGACCGACTGCTTCAGGCAGCGCGCCACCGTCACTTGTAATAACCGGTGTACCGCATGCCATCGCCTCCAATGGCGGAAATCCCCACCCCTCATATATACTCGGCCATACAAAGATATCAGCAGCTGTGTACAAGGCAGGTAAATCCTCATACCCCACTTTCCCAAGGATACGTACCCGACTTTCTAATTGAAGTTCGCCTACCAGGTGCTCCGTATCATCCCGCTTGTCCGCAGCTCGTCCAGCAATAACAACAGTGTGGGGAATTTGATTCTGTATCCTGGCGAAAGCCCGCAGTAATGCGGCAATATTTTTTCGCGCATCTCGCGTACCCACAAAGAGAATGTACGGACCCGTTATGTTATACAACCGTAGAATCCGTCGTACACTCTCCTGCTCCACCGGTTTAAAGTGATCATGATTGATACCAAGGGGAGTCACCGTAATTTTATGGGGGTTAACATGCAGATGCTCAATAATCCCACGCTTACTTGCCTCCGAAATTGTCAGAATGTGATCAGATTGACTGGCAGCTCGCTGAAGGGCCCGCGGCCAATACAGACGGCGTAGTGGTGATTGCATATTCGGCAGTAACAGGGGAATGACATCATGTATTGTTACAATCGTCGGGAAACGCTTGTGTACTGGGACGTCAGCCTTCGTGAAGTGCACGATGTCGGGCTGTAACCGGTTAAGAGCTTTTGGCACCTGTTGGTTAAGCCAGAACGGCAGAAACGCCTCCGCGTGAAGTGGAACTACTTCCCCATGCGCTGCTGGAAAAATACTCTCCTGTCGTTTATCACTATACAGAACCGTGACGTCATACTTTCCCGGCTCTTTCAGCAGGTATGAGATAAGCTCCCTAGTATATGTCTGGATACCACCACCAGGTCCGGACAAAGATCGAGCTTCAATAACAAGCTTCATATATTAGGCAATCTTAACGGCACGCTGTAATACCGTCTCAAATTGTCGCGTGGTGTTATCAACGTAGAAAGCTGTCGCCTTTTTCGCATTTGCAGCACTCATGCGCTGAGACAAATCCTCATCTGAAAGTAATCGCCTCACCGCCTCAGCCAAACGTTGCGGATGATCGGAGTCCACCAGGATAGCGTTCTCTCCATCAATGAGAAAATCAAGCTGTCCTCCATCGCTTGGTGCCACCAGGGGCAGCCCCGCGTCCATCGCTTCAATAAAGACGATCCCGAATCCCTCGTGCTTGGCAGCCGAGACGTACATGTCTGCCGCTCGCAAAAGTTGAAGTTTCCTCTCTTCTGAAATAAACCCCGTGAGTGTTACACGCTCCTGCAAGCCGTAATCTTTGATCCGCTTAAGCAGATTAGCCCTTAATGGGCCGTCACCAACGATAAGCAAGTGAGCCTGTGGCACGTCCTTCCAGGCATCTAGTAGTACTTCATACCCCTTGCGTGGAATTAAACGCCCTACCGAAACTGCCACTTTCACATTCGCTGGCAGCCCAAGAGACTCTCGAGAGGTCACCTCTGTGTGTTGAGGCACAATGCCTAGCGGTGTGACTGTAATATTTTTCGTAACACCGTGCAGTTGCTGCGCTCGCCGCTTGGTATCCTCCGAAATAGCAGTGCAAGAAACCGCTGCTCGAGAAATAAGTCGTATTAAAGCACGGAACAACAAATGACGATGAGGGGAAATGCTTTTTGTAGGATCATAAATATCTCCGCCAATGAAGCTCAAAACAAACGGGATTCTGAAAAGCTTCACCAGGGCATAAGCTGGCAAACCGCTTGGCAACACAAACTGAGCGTTAAGCACATCAAATTTATCTCCCAAGCAAAGCCAAAATCCCCGCCACAATGCTGCCGGAACAAATGTTAGCATCGAAATGAAGCTTGCAGTTGGCAGATCGCTTCGCCCCCACACAGGCACCCGGTGCACTCGGACACCGAACGTTATTTCGTCAGGGACAGTATTCTTGGTAGCTGAGGTTAACACATGAACTTCATGTTTCTTGGCGAGCTCCTCAGCAATTTGCTTTGTTGCCACTCCTCCCCCGCCTCCCAGTGGCGGATATTCATAATTAACAATTAGAATTTTCATCTTGATTCAACCGTTAAAACTGGATTTTGAATAATGAGTTTCCCAGGTCCCCTCGACTGTATTAAAAGCTGGTGCTCTCCCGGAAGTAGCTCATATCGCATTGACACACTGCCGCTACGATCAAACGTTGATGCTTGTTGCTCATCAATCCATATCTGACCCGAAGTAGTATTCTCTGGAGGCAATTGAAAGGAGATAATAACACTTTTCACGGACGTGGTGGTGTTGATTAGTGTCACCGTCGCTATTTCCGGAACTTCCGCAAAAACGCTACTGCGCACTTTATCAAACCCCACGCTCATCCACCCTTCCCCGCGCATGAGCAGCACACCGTCACCATGCTGGCTGGCTGGCTTCGTAAACACCCGAACGTCATCGTAGTCAACCGCGGCGAACCCTGCCCGCTGAGCCAGAAAGGTCTCCAAAGCTGAATTTTGTAAAGCGGATAAAGAATCAGTATGAACAACCACATTAGCAGCCTTGAGATAATCCATTGCATCAAGCAGTGAATCATTCAGAGACTGACCAAAAAACTCTTCGCGATCTTCCCGTAGCTCAGTCGTTCGCAGTAACATTATCTGTCTAACACCAGGAAGCTGCTTAGCTAGAACGAAAGCCTCGTCGTCTAACGCGCGTTCCAAAGCAATGTTGCCCAGTACTTCCTTATGATGTTTGTTGCTAGCGTACAAGGCCCGCGAGGCAATCGTGTAGTTAGTCGCAGCGGGAATTTCCAGAACCGTGCCGCTAGCATCCGCTGCAATGTATTCGTATGCTGCCGAAAGCTTGGTGGATTGAATTGGAACAGGCAGAAATAAAAACTCAATCAGTACTGCAACTCCAACTGCAACTGCACTACCACGCCGCTTTAGCTGTGTTGCCAGCACTAGACCGAAAAGCACCGTAGCCGCTAATCCCACCAGCGCTCCCGCCCGCGCCACTGCTCTAATGGAAGAGAAAACCGGTAAACTGTCGATCGCTTCATACGGCAACGGCAGAATTGTAACCGTTCCAAAAATATGCAGTCGTGGACCTAGGCTGATGATAAAAAAGATGGCCACCACAATATTCCAGAACCACTTGGTGCGTTTATCTATCTGCTGGTGGAAAAAAGCTATGAGTAACAAAACAATAAACCCAATAAATTGAGTTGCTTCAGATATATTTCCCGTAAAGCCACCCGGGTCCGCATACAAAGGAGTAGCAATCTGTCCCCAGAGGGAGTGAAATGCCGCCGGAACCACATAGGCAAAGGGGTCAGCCGAAAAACGCACTAGCTGTTGGTATCCTAAGTTAAGAGACGAATCTGCCTGCAGCGCTAAGCGAATAGTAGGAAGGTATGACAAAAAAATGATACTACCTGCGATCAGTAAAATTCCAATCCCACTATAGGCAGTCCGACGCGTAAGTGCAGTCCGCACGTCAGCGCGATAGTAGACAGCAGCGATGGTGGCAAACAGCATCAACCAGAGGAAATAGTGATGTTCTGTCCACCCCTGCACAATAAGTAAGGCAGCTAATCCAATTACCTTAAGTTGAGTCGCCTTACGAATGAAACTGATACTGAGAACAATAATGAACGGGATCCATTGAAGCTGCATGGCTCCAAAGTGCCCGTAGGCGTGAGCAACGTGATATGGCAGAAACATATAGGTCATACCAGCAATAAAAGCTGCCGCCTCAGGTAGTTTTTCGTTTCTAGAAGCCAACGTGCCAACAAGCAAAAACACTGCATAGCCTGACAGTATAAATGACAATAGCCACACGATGTTGTATGCAAGCGGCTGACCAAATAACCACTGTACCCACATCCAGGGCCAGACGGATAGATTAACTAATGCAGGCTGACTGCGACCAAAAAACTCCTCCGCCACATATGTCCCGACACTGCCCGCCTGTACCGCCTCGCTCAACATTTGTGCTTTATGCTCAAAGCGCCACATAGTCTGCCAGGGATCACCTCCGCTTCCGGCCACATGCGTTCCAATGTACCCAGCCACAGGCCAGGTCATGAATAACCCAAGGAGAAGATATCCTCCAACTACAACAAGGTGCGTATTAATCCTTTTCTGCAACGAGGACATAGTGAACAGCAAACAATTTACGCTTATCAACTACTCTATCAATGGCAATGGTCAATTTACTGCACCAATAAGTGAGCTCATGCACAACTAGTCCAATTATTGGAATGTCATGAGTTACCCCAATAAGTAACGTAGCGGGAATGTGCTGCAAGAAAGCAATAAGCCCTCCACTAGGTTCAATCGTTTTAATTCGAAAACCGGCGTCAGTGACTAATACCTCTAATCCATACTTTGTGTATCGGTAGAAATCATACGGCTCGTTGTGCAGATAACCCAAGTGCGGAACAGTAATAATTACCTTTCCTCCTGGGCGAAGGACACGATAAAATTCTTTTAATGCCTTGGCCGGATACGGAACGTGCTCGAGCACTTCAACACATAAGACTGTGTCGAAAGAATTATCCTCAAAGGACATATCTTGAATGTCCCCCACTTTATCTAACTCTGGATGCGTCTCCTTAAAATCAATGCTTTTGTAGGAACAACCAGCGTCCCGAACTAAGTGCCGGTACGATAACGTACCCGCACCTGCATCCAGCAAGTCCCCTTTCGCGTGCTTCCGTAATTTCGAATCAACGACCTCAAGCAACAATAGCACTAAAGCGCTACGCTCCCAGAATTTTTTTGTGCCTGTCGTTGCCCGTGACGAAGCAGCCCAGCCTTCCTTAATCTTTGTGTGCATAGGAATACATGTAGTCTCACTCAATTGTTATACAGCGTCAACTTGCAGGAATGGCCCCACACAGCCTCTGTTCCGTAAGCATTGAACCCCATAGCCAAGGAACAAAATATCTCCTACAGTATACCAATGAGCTTAGCTTCACGTGACGAGAAATTTGTTGCCCGGGTTGTCGAACTACAAAGCAATATGCCAGACCATCTGGTATGTGATGCCCATGCCGACCGAGAAAAACTGGCTCGAGACTGGTTGGACGAAACACGAGACCTCGACCGCTGGAAACTGATCGAGCGGCTACTCCCGATTGATCTAAAAAAATCTAAGACGTTAGAAATTGGAAGCGGCGTGGGAACATTTGTGATGGCTGGGGTTCGCCAGGGGCTTTCTGTAGACGGTATTGAGCCGGTAAAGGAGTTAGTAGAGTTGAATAACGAGAGGCTACAGCAGGAAGGTATATCAGCTGACGTGCGTGTCGGTACTGGAGAGCATCTACCATATCCTGATCAGTCGTACGACCTTGCTACCTCCTTTCAGGTATTAGAGCACGTTGACGATCCCCAGCAGGTTATTAACGAGTCACTGCGAGTTTTGCGCCCGGGTGGCTACATATTCTTCATCATCCCCAGTTATCATTCTTTCTGGGAAGGGCATTATGGTATTTTCTGGTGGCCGAACCTGCATCGGTATAAACCCCTTATGAGCCGATACATCCGCCTCATGCGCCGCGATCCGGCTTACGCAGACACTCTTAACTTCATTACTCCCCAGCTCCTTCACGAGGCTGTATCCAAAGCTCCCATCAAAGCAAATATTGAGAATCTTGGTTATGAGGTATGGCGGGAACGGCTGTACAAGAAAATGCCCGCGTGGGGCTACACCAGTCGTCTTCTGAGGGTTGTCGAGATAGCTCGAAAGCTTCGACTATTAAAGATCGTCGAGGTCTTGGGCAAGCGGTGGGAATTTTATACTCCGATTATTTTTGTTTGCCGACGAGACTCCTAGTCTATAAAGATGGTTCTTGAAAAATCCATACGTACGGGAGCTTATTAACTGTCACAACGTGCACGGGAACTCGCTCCGGATCATCCAAATACCGCTTCGTAAAATCTGACTCAACCGAATCAGGCGCCCGCTCAAACATTGACCGATAGATGACTACATAGTCAGTATCATCACTCATATGTTCCAGCGAAGTTACATACCCAGTCCCTCCAAATTTATTCCAGCTGTATTCAAACACGCTGCTGTAAAAAGCTACAACACTAGCTTGAGGGTCGCGCGCAGCAATATATTTTGCCGCCTCTTCTAATCCTTCACCCCACCCGAGTTTTTGCCGCTCGTGAAACGGAAGCAGACGATTGTAGTGACTCAAGTAATACGGATGAAGGCGAAAATCTGTAATAGCAAGTAAAAGAATGGGTAGGGCTGCCAAGACCAGCCCCACTTGGGGGGTGATAAAACGCTTAAGCAAGATAACTAATTGACGCAGTCCCATAACTGCCCAAATATCTACTGTAAGCAGTAGAAACAGCAGATAACGATCAGCCCGATCATTACTAGCATGGAGACACAGGGCATACACAAGACCGGAAGCCAGCAGAGTAAATAACATAAAGCGCACATGAGTCCTCTTTTCACGCCAGAAAGTTGCGACGCTCACAACGAAGAGAATTGAGATAGCCGCCGTCAGACGCATTGGGCCTTCTCGCATGTAGTACCACCACTGCGTCGAAGTTTCTCCCAATCGTCGATTGGAAGAGGAAGAATACCCACTGATGTTAGACCATAGATAGTCGAGTACTCCCAAGGCATCAACCCACAAAGCGGGCCAAACAGCAAAAGCGGTGGCGACAGCTATGACAACCCAAAACCCCACTGTACTTCCCACCTGTTTTACCCGATGAGTTTTTTGCCAGACGTCCCACGCGACAATCAAAGCAATCGGTCCAAGTGCGAAAAGAGCAAATATTTTTGTTGTAACGGCGAGTCCTGCCAGAATGGCGCTGAAAACAAGATAACGAGTTTCATACCCGTTGGAGCCTCCCTCCTTTCTGGCAACGCATAGACCGAGCACTGCAGTTAATAGTAAGAGAGCCAGTAGAGCATCCGTATGAACGACACGACTATGAGCGATCAGGAACGGATCTAAAGCCAGTATGAAGCCGGTAATTACACCCCAGCGCCAAGCTAGAACCCTCACCAGAAAGTAGGTAGCAACAGCGATAAGCAAACCTGTGGCAACAGCGATCGACGCCTGAGAGGCTGCCAGAGAATTAAAATGGGTGGTTACAGCTGACAGCCAGGTAGTGGTAACACCGGGCTGAAAGGCAACTCTCGTATCAGCCATATGCAGACTGGCAAAGGCTTCCATAAACTTTGCACCCCTCGCCAGCCAAAGACGCTCATCAATTGTGAAGATTGTCCCGAGAGTTATGATCCGCGGAACAAAAATTGCTGCAAATAAACCGACAAGAATGCTAACTCGTTGTATCAGTGTCATTCGCATAATCTGGTAGTATAGTAACACTATTATGCTGAAGAAAATTCGGGAAATCTACGAATTATGGCGAAGTATCGTGGTTCTTTTGAGTATAGTCATGATTGGAGGAGTGGCATTTCTGCTGCCGCTAGCGTTACCGGAATTTGTCATTGTCAGCGGCCCGGGCGGCAGCGGAGTATACGCGGAGCTCTCTCCCGGCACGACGTTTCGTCAAAACATAGAGATTCCGGAAAATCCGGCTAATAGCCTGTTTATCGCTTTAGAACATTCATCCGAGGCATCTCGCATCCAGGGACACCTTATCTCCTCTACTAACAGCTCTCCAATTGACATCGGCTTTGGCCAACCAGCTAGAATACCAGTAACCGAAGAACGATCTATCTCAGGAGCATGGTGGCCAATTCCGGCTCTTGAGGCAGATGTTGGGCATGCTATTGAAATCTCGATTACAGACACAGCCCGGGATCCTATAAACATTGTAGCTGACGAGCGATCAACAGATAGCCAAGATGCAACGGTTCTAATTGATATTGCAGATGAGAAGCATCGACTGCCCTTAGCCCTCTCGACTACTCATCTGCGCCGACAACTGCGCTGGCCAGGGTTAACATCGCAAGACAAACAGTCGACACAGCAAGCTGCTCTCTGGGCAGGATTGTCAGTTCTTTTCGTTATCGCAAGCATACTTGCAGTCAATGCCCTGGCTAAAGCTTCAAGGAATACAAAACAAATGGTTTTTCTTATCCTAGGGAGCTGCGTGCTCATTGGAGGAATAGCTGCCCGAGTCTGGTTTGCGCGACAGCTTCCGCTGATAAATGATGAGCAGTTTTACGTGTATGATGCAGTTTTATTCAGCCCTTCAGACCCCCACTTCTGGAAAAGCCCTCTCCTTATTACAGGTCTTCGCGTTTGGATGTCTATTACGGGCGCCTCTTCTCTCCTGGCTCTTCGCACCCTCCCTATACTCATATGTGCTGCTGCCTTAAGCTTGCTCGCCTACACCGCCTATCGACTAGCCGGTAAAGTTGCCGGAGCTGCAACATTGGTAGTTGGAATGCTCCTTCCGACGGTGATCCCATACACCTCGCTGATCATGACTGAGCATATGATGCTGCTACCGGCAATTGGAGCCGCCACACTGACAATATCCTTGCGGGACAGAAAAAAAATACTATGGTGGCAGTTGCTAATTGTGAGTGTGTTAGTGGGAGTAACCACTCTCGCTCGCTGGAGCGGAATTTTCTGGCTCATAGCTATTGTTTTGCTGTTCCGTATACGGGCTCCCCGCGAATATGCGAGAAGAGTTGGATGGCTGATTCTTCCCTACGTCGCCGCGTTCTTGGCCTTTATTGCTATATTTCCGAATATTCTACGTGGCTGGCGCATCACAGAAATGTTCGCGGAATTTTTCGAGCAATCCAGTGCCAGGGGATGGCTAACAAAGTTTGCTGCCTGGCGCGTTCCTTTCGCCAATATTACCCCCCTGCTTGTAATAAGTGCCTGGGGATATAGCGGAGGCAACCGTGTACGGCGGATAATATATGCAATGATTGTCCTTGTTCTTATCCTCACTATCTTCCCAGTGCTGGAAATAGGCTCTCGCCTTCCAACGTATCCTCAGTACCAACAACTTGCCATATTCCTCCCCCTTACTCTGTTGTTTTTAGGGTTCACGTTTAAACCAATTTACTCAAGGCGGGCTCTTCTTGATGTCGCTATATTTAGCATACCTCCAGTTATTTCCTATATTATTTTCCATAAGATTAACGCAAAGTATCTGGCTGAATTCATGCCCGTTTTCATTCTTATGGCCGGTCTAGGTCTGGGAGTAATATTCCAGCATATTCGTCAGAGGAAAGTTGCGGGAGGCCTTGCCTTCTTCATTTTGATTCTGTGGCTTCTCCCCTGGGTACAGCAGCCAATTAAGCATCCCTACGCTGGCACGCTTTCGGTTGAGGCAGTTACTGAAACAGTAGAGTATTTGAAAAAGAATAGCCGTTCCGATGAAAAGGTGCTGACCGGGGCAAATCTCATTCCTCTCCTGGCTCAACGTGATCCGGCAAACAGAATTTCTCATCCCGCTTGGATTGCCCCTATGTTTCGAGGTCGGCCCGACGAGCGGTTTAACCAACTATTTGATCCTGTAGCTGATCAGCTAGAGGCTCAGCAGATCCCGTGGGTAATTGACGAAAAGCTCACAACCGATACATATCGTGAACATCCCCGCATCGATGCTATCCTCGCTGAGAAATATGAGGTGGTAAAGACAATTGAAAATGATCAGTCGGGACCCATAACTATTTTACGCCCGGCGCTGTGAAGATACTGATGCTTAACTATGAGTTCCCTCCAGTGGGAGGTGGCGGTGCCCCAGTAACGTACGAACTATGCCGCGAACTGGTTGGCCGCGGTCATGAGGTAGATGTTGTGACCATGCACGCTCGCGGAACAAAGCGGTTTGAAATAGTTGACGGGATTCGCGTCTTTCGCGTACCCGCCCTACGGAAGAAGACCGAGATTTGCTACCCCCACGAAATGCTTACGTATGTCCTCTCCGCCTTCTTTTTTTGTTTACGACTTACTAAAAAGAAGAAATATGACATTATGCATGTGCATTTTATTTTTCCCACTGGTATCCTCGCCTACCCCCTCAAGCTCATTACCAAAATACCGTTAATCGTCACCGCTCACGGATCAGATGTTCCATTCTACAATCCAGAGCGATTTCGGTTTCTGCATCGGCTAATGCATCCGCTGTGGCAACTTATCGTGCGCCGCGTCGATACCTTGGTGGCTCCATCACAATACATGAAGCATCATATCCAGAAATTTACTACCAAAGCAGTGGAAGTTGTTCCTAACGGATTCCGCATGGGAAACCTGCGCCCCTCGACTCGAGAACGCAAGATTCTGATTGTCAGTCGTATTTTTCGCCGTAAAGGAGTACAGCATTTCCTGGAAGCGATTAAAGATATGGATCTGGACTGGGAAATTACCATTGCCGGAGATGGTCCCTACTTAAGTCACTTAAAAAAGCAGGCGGAAGTAATCAAGCCGCGAGTTAACTTTGTCGGCTTTGTTCAAAATGAGCAGCTTCGTTCCCTCTATGAAACATCTTCTATTTTCATTTTCACCTCTCAAAATGAATCTTTTGGCGTTGTTTTACTTGAGGCCATGAGTGCTGGGCTGGCAATTATTACGACCAACGTTAGCGCACTACCCGAAGTGGTTGAAAACACGGCTTTATTAGTCGAACCTAATAATCCCCAGCAAATTAGAGCTGCGCTAGACAGCTTGATCCGTGACGAATCCCTAATCCGGGAACTTGGTGATAAGGGGAGAGAACGCGCCCGAATATTTAACTGGCCCCATATCGCTCAGCAGTATGAAACACTGTATGCGAAAACGCTTTCTCGCACCTAAGCACCATTACTCTCACTAGCCATCCTAACGCCCGGAGCGCTGTAAGGCCTCTTTAGCTGGACAGCACGATGGTTGATGGTACTGTAATTTGTATGGCAATACTAAACTTGATTAAGCGACTCCCTATTGATCTAGGCCAGGGCCATTACCGTCATGAAACGAAGGCCAAAACAGTTGCTTTTGCTCTGGCTGGAGACGGAAACGGAAAAAAGGCTTTAGATTTCGGCTGCGGAGATGGTTTCTGGTCGGAACAGCTTAAAAGTCGCGGCTGGGACGTAACCTCGGTTGATAATTATGACTTCCGTTACAAATACACTCAGCAAGTAGATGCCGAACAGAAGCTTTCATTCCCCGACAATACATTTGAGTTAGTTTGGGTACTCGAAGTGGTTGAACATGTTAAGCATGTAGAGCAGCTTCTCGACGAGTTTAGACGTATCACGAAGCCTGGGGGACGCATAATTATCACTACTCCCAATTCTAATTTCTGGCTCTATCGCATCCTAAGGCCTTTTGGGATTACTCCGCCGAAAATTCAAAATCCGGATCACAAGCAGTTTTTTTCCTTTGCCGATATGCAGCGTCTGTTCCCCCAGGCATACATATACGGGTTCTTTCCGTATACCTTGATAAAATTGGTCATCAGTTCCGGGATTGGGTTCCTATCTCCTACCTTTATCGTCATTGAAGATCAGAGCGCATGACCCACCCCACTATTGAAGTTGAGCGTATAAACGCTCAGCAAAAGAAGATTATTCGCCTCCTTGCTGTCACCACCCTCCTCGTTGTCGCCGTTTTCGGCCCACGCCTATACCAGCTGGGATCGGTTTTAACAATTGATGAACCCCTGTGGGTAGACCGCGGCAAGAACTTCTTTCAGGCTATTAGCACTTTTCATTTTGCCAATACTTTTCCACACACACAGCCTGGAGTTACAACAGCCTGGCTGACTGGTATTGGATCTATCTTTAATAGTCTCGCCGCCGCCCAGGCCGGAATAGCCATGGCTTCTGGTGCGCTAGTACTTAGCGCCACTTACTTTGCCGTGCTGCTATTCGGCAGACGCTATGGCCTGTTGTTCGGCTTACTTTTGGCCCTTGATCCTTTCCTAATCGCTCATGGGCGTGTTGCCCACACAGACTCCCTGCTAGCACTTTCCCTTCTTAACGCGACTTTCACTCTTCTGGTGGCCGGATACGCTCGAACTTCCGCCCTGCGAAAACAAGCTCGCTACTACGTATATTCCGGGGTTTTCTGTGGCCTGGGGGTGCTAACCAAAATTTTCGCTTTCGCTTTCTGGCCCCTGGCTTTTGTGTTAATTGCTATCCCTCTTTTTCAAAGTAAGCAGTGGCGGTTGATTCTAACACGTTACGTGCTCTGGCTAGGGATTACGGTGTTGACGATCTACACCTTGTGGCCGGCTCTTTGGCTGGATGCCGGGGGAGTTGTTTTGCGTATGATGAATGAAATTGCCCCGTTTGCTGAAGGTACTCGGGAGCAGGAAGTGACGAATCAGTGGTGGTTCTATTTTCGTGAAACACTCGTTCGCATCACTCCCATTACCAGCATCTTTGGAATAGTTGGATTGATTACCGCGATTAAAAATGTTAAGGAGCGTCAGAATCAGGCTATCCTCTTGCTGCTGGCAACAGCGATTATATACGCTGTCATTTTAAGTCTCCGCGGAGAAAAAAGTGATCGCTACATCCTCTTCAGTATGATTTCCTTCATTGGAGTTGCCACCCTTGGGGTGCAGGCGACCATTGGCTGGTTACGCCGCGAATGGCATGGTCGGGAGAAAGTGCTTTTTACAGTTATAACCACCATTTGTATCTTGTTTCTCACAGTGCAATCAGGTAGGCTCCACCCGCATCAGCTGGCCTATTATAACCAGTTTTACCCATTCAAGCAGTACCAGAAGATTGGCTGGGGCGAAGGACTCGAGGAGGCAGCTATCTGGGTGAATGAAAACCATCCTGACTGGCCAATTAGCACCTTTTATCCTCGCGTCTTTGAGCATTTCTACGAGGGCAAGGCAAGTGTTCAGTCGACCGAGCACGAGCCCAACACTAAGCCCTCTCTTCTCATTCTCTACCGCTCTATGCTCGAACGCGGCCCTGACACTCCTGAAACTGACATCTTGAATAACTATTTGTTTGCTGGCGTGGAGCCACTCCATGTGGTCACCATCAACAACCTACCATACGTGTGGATTTACGAACGCATTCCGGGTAAGTAGGTTCTATCGACGTCGATGCAGAATGTAGTCATCGTCCGTCTGAGCCGCGTTCAGCGTAAACACCGGTTCAAACCTGCTCGCTAAAATTTCCTGTCGCTGAGAATACCCATTGAAATATACTTCGTTAGTTCGGCGATCCGTGAGAACAAAGTTAACCTGCGAATCCAGAAATTCTGTAATATTCTCCGGATCCTGGAAATATACTTTTCGTAATTCCGTAGACACTTCCCCTTCCGCCTCGTACAGATACCAGCCTGAATGGCTGTATGAGAACATAATTTCTCGGTCTGCGAGAGCGGTAAATGCCGACTGCGCTGTAAAAATGGGTTCATTCTCCGGAACAAATCGCTGAATTGCCTGGGATACTTGAGCAATTTCATCATGCTCAATATCGCCTGCGTGAGGATACTTAAGCGCCAGGTTCCAGCTCAGCAAATACGATAGAGAAACAAGCCACAACAGGCTGAAATATGCCAACATTCGCCCCGGTGTCCGGGTTGCGTTGCGTACAACCCGGACAAATCCGGTAAGGCTCATAGCGGCCATAATAGTAAGTGGTGGCAGGAATTCCACCAAGTAGTTCTGCACGAAATTTCCCCACGAGCCATACAAGAGAATCAGCAATCCAACCCAGATCCCCCAAAACGCTATCCATCGGGTTTCATAATCATTGTTCTCCTGATCGCCTAGGATTCGCAGTACCAGAGCGACAATGTAGACAACGACCGTAGCCAGAGAAGTTGCAATAATGATAAGCGGGGAGCCTGTGGGCAGTAGATACGCCATGTCGTGCGCGTGCCAGAAGAACATAAACACTCCAGCAGACCAGATAATTAGCACAATGCGGCGAGTCCACGCATTGCGATAATGCACAGTAAATAAAGGAATAAGAAGCACTCCGAGAATCAGCCAGGGAGAGCTTTTCCAGAGAACTCGAGCATTTTCAGCGATAGAACGAAGAATGGGTTCTTCGGTATGCTCAGATGCTACAGCCTGTCGCTCGCCAGCAATAGTGAGAGCTTCAATGTTAAACAAAATAGCGGTTTTAGTTTGTCCTATCGTGCCAAGAGAAGCGAAGACTATACCCGCGGTTATAACGAGTCCAGAGATGACATACGTCGCAACATTGCGCCAGCTGCGGTTAAAGAGCAGCAGGTACAACAACCCCATAAAAATTCCCACGGCACTGCTGGCCCGGGTTAAATACGCAATAACCATCAGAGCACCAGCAAGCGCGATATAATACTGATTCTTCTTACTACTCCCTGTGGCCAGCGCGGCTAGACCGCCGACGACAAACATTGTGCTAACTACCTGCAAGAGGAGAGGTGTTGTCAAAACAACTGCTGCGGGCGATAGAGCTAGCAAAGCCGCAGTGATTCCGCGTAACAATGGGGTTACTCGGTTGCGTCTCAGAAACACATCAAACAGTAGGATCACCGCACTCCAGGCGATGGCCGATAGTGTCCGCAGCCACAGTATGGAATCAGGAACAATGATCTGCCACATCTTGAGGAGGTAAATGTATACCGGCCCCTTCGTCAAGAAATCCGCAATTGGCACGTTATGGACATTTGTCTGAACAGCATCCTGCAGATATGCGCCCTCATCGTTATTTAACGGAAAAATGTTAGCGCTCCAGAAGTGAAACAGCAGTGCCAGTAAGGCACTAATGTACACCACTCTTCGGACACGCACCGCAGGCCTTCGAACCAGTCGATATACCGCCATTAGGGCAAGAGCTACAAAGAATCCTTGAACAAAGTACCGGCCACCAGCCAAATTTAACCAGACCTGCTCAGGATCAACATGGGTCCAGGGACGCGTGGATATAAAATTAAGAATCCGAGCCTGGCTTCCATTCATACTAAAAGCATAGTTTCCGCTGATGACAACTGCTTTTACGTATGCATCCCCCTGAATGTATGCGTTATCATCAATCTCCCGATATACCACCACCGTCTTATCGGCATTGTGGGGGGCCTCCAGTATCCAGGTTAGCTTACGATTTCCATGCAGAGGCTCAAAAGAAAACTTTGCTTCTCCCGACTGTGGTGCGAACATCGGTATTACCCGTAGGTCCTCGCCATCCAATCCCTCTCGGATATGCAGCAGAATCGGCCCACTATCTTCTACTAGAATCTCTAAGGGAATGGTCAAAGACTTCAGTCCAGGAACAGCGATAAAGGACTGTCCCACAGTCCGTGTATCTCCAAAGCTGATTCCGGCTTTTTGATTCGGCGCAGCTGGGATCGTATGGGAAACCGGGATAGGGGAAAACAGGTACGTCAGCCCCAATCCGATTAGAATAGTTAACACTAACAACCGGGAATGGCGCTGGAGATATCTGGTGATTAATAATAGTCTGGCAGCGGTTTTCATATAGCCAGCATACTAGCCTTCGGCTGCTTGGCAAAATATGAATGGCCGCTGGTCGCTTTTTAAAAATCTGATAGACTTAATTTCGTGCAACAGCTGGCAAAATATGAATATTTAGTAATCGGAGCTTTAGGAATTTTGGCTCTACTAATTATTATTCCTGCTGTCTTTAAGGCCCGAATAGCCGTTCGAGATGATTTGCGTATGCAGGATATGGCTATTCTCAAACAGGCCGTCGAACAATACAACAATACGCATGATTTTTATGTCACCCCTCCAACCACTACTTCTCCTTGTACAACATCTATGGAGTTAGACAGCTGGCTATTTGGAAGCAACTCGAGCCTGATCAAGGAGGGGCATATTGATGCTCTACCACACGATGTACGTGAGTCCACCGATCGGCACTATGTCTACTGTGCTACCGACATTCAGAGTGGGCGCACAACTGGGTATTACCTTGAAGCACACTTGGAACAGCGTCTAGAACCAGAAATTGGTTTTGATGAGGACGAGAGTCGAAAATTTGACTATCGGATTTTGAATCAGGACGACAAGACTCTGTACCGTGTTTGTGGTGGGACAGAGACACAATGCAAACCGCAGGACGCATAACCGGCTTCGTCGGCATAATTATTCTTGGACTGCTTATTCTGAGCAGCTTCGTTCGGCTGCATCCCCGAGCCACCCTTACGCATACTCCCGATGATAAGCACCTACATCAAGTATTCGGGCGGCACCGTATCACTCAACAGATCGTTGCCCCCACGGACACACTGGCCGGTTTAGAACTGTTTGTAGATGAGAACTCACTAACACCCGCGGATGCCCCGCTCTTTCTTCACGTTCGCTTAGCAGGAACGGATGAAGACATTCGCACCGTCAAGCAGTCTATCGCCAAGACTCAGCATGGCGAGCGCCTTGTGTTTGCCTTTGAACGGATTGAAAATACTCATGACAGGGCATACGAATTCGAGCTCGAAGCTCCTTCGCTCAATCAGTCCCAAGCGCTCCGTATTCGCTATCAAACTGATGCGAGTAAATATCCGCTTGGTCGGTCATGGTCATCAGATGAGGCAAAGCAAGGCAGCCTGGGATTCGTTGTGATTGAGGAGCCCTCAGCTCTCGCCATTATCGCTCGATGGATAATCGACTCTGATAATTTCCTTGTATGGCCTTCTATTGCTGCAATGATCTTTGGAATACTTGGGTGGCACTACCAGAAAAATGCCGCAAGAGCTGAAACATGGTGGCACGACCGTTGGAATCACGTTCCGCGAAAGCATCTCTTCTTTTGGTTTCTAGGTATCTTAACCGCTACTTTTTTCCTGTACTGGCCGGCACTGCAGCAGTTTTACTACCACGATGACTTAGCTCTCCTGGCCCGCGGTATTCAATTTACCAGTGAGCATCCCTGGGAAATTATTAGCGCCAGGGCATACCTAGAAACGGACCCTTACTCTCAGTTTGCTCTTCCGTTTTGGCGGCCACTTTCGGCCGGGATATACCCCCTGGTAACTTTCTTTCTGTTTAAACTCAATAGCGTCGCCGTATTTGCACTCCATCTTCTCCTTACCGGAATTACTGGTGGCCTTCTCTTCTTGTTAGCACTGCTCTATCTGCAAAAACCGATAGTTAGTGGATTGACGGTCACATTTTGGCTTGCACATTCTTCAAAGGTTGGGGCGCTATACTGGTGGAGTTCTTCTCAAGACATTCTTGCCAGCCTCTTAATTCTCACTAGCATACTGCTATATAGCTACTGGCGCTCATATCCTTCTAAGCGCGTTGTATTGTACGGAGCAATTAGTACAGCAGCTCTGGCAATGCTCTCCAAAGAGCACGCCATTCTAGCTCCCCTCATTATCTGGATCTTTTGTGAATTTCCGCCTCTTCTTCAGGCCTGGAAGAAAAAATACCTTGTCGCCTCCTTTATACGTATTGCTCCCTTTGTTTTCACAGCGGGTATATATCTTGCCTTACGCACTATTGCCTTTAGTGATCAAACGTTGCCGGAACTGTTTCGCAACGACACAACCTACGAGATGGCAACGAGCGTGAGCAAAATCGCTCAAAATTTTGTCACTTACGGTGCCTGGTCAGCTGAGCAATGGATCTGGCCTGAAAATATTTTTAATGGGCTCGATGGCGCTCTTGGAAGCTGGATGTGGGAGATAAAGATTCAGAAACCGCTGTATCCCGGTATTATTGCGCTCATCGCCCTACTTCTTCTACCCATACTATTCTGGAAAAAAACGAATATTCGAACCAATCTCTTGCTTGGGACTGCATGGTGGCTTCTTTTTCTGGGTCCAACGCTTTTTCTTAACCACCAATGGGATGCGCGCTGGTTGTATATGCCTATCTTTGGAGTGGGATTCATCTTGGGTGTCCTGTTTCTCCTCCTGAAGCCGCAGTTAAGAAATCCACTCGTCATCTTATCTATAGTCGCTCTTCTTGGTTACGGCTTCTGGCAAGCTCGTGACGAAGAACATACAAAATTTTCTCGGGAACAAGCAGCGTATAGCCGCGTAGCATTTAATCAATTTAAGGACCAAAAACATGTGCTGAATGCTGACTCCAAAGTAGTGGTAGTAGGCGTTACTCCTCATCAAACAACCTCGGTCAATGCCTATCTGTTCCGTCTGGCTGGTATGCCAGCCAACACCCCACTTATCCGCACCGATAGGATGCCCACAGAATTTTCAGAACATGATATCGTAATTGACATGTCAGATTACGACGCCTTTTACCCTCACTATGATCAGGACTAAAGCCATACAACTTCTTCGCGATAACCGAGTAGGCCTTGCGCTGATCGTTATTGCCTGGATTATATTTTTTAGTCCCATTCTGTCGGGGAAATATGTTTACTTTCTCGATGACTTAAAAATCATTTACTACCCCTTGGAGTATGAATATGCCCAGGCTCAGGAGAACTGGCAGCTACCTGTGTGGAGTAATACCTTTGGATTTGGGCAACCGCTTATCGCCTGGGGTCAACTCGGCTTCCTTACCCCCATTCACCTTCTCCTACGGCTTATAGGAATTGCTCCCCTCAATCTTCTACAGGTGTCCGTTGTGTCCTACTTTTTAGTAGGGCTACTGGGCATGTACACCTTTTTCCGTCAACGCCTCTTTGATCAGCTACCATCAGCCGTGGCTGCTGTTATCTTCGCATTCTCCGGTTTTGCGATTGGGCATTTGAATCATGTGAACTTTTATACTTCCACCATGCTACTGCCCTGGCTACTGGTGTCAGCATATGCATTACTTCAGAAACCAACCCTGGGAAGATCTCTTGTTCTTGCCCTAGTTGCCGCTGCCACCACTGTCAGCGGTCAGCCACAGATAGTACTATTTGTCTTTATTGCCGCAGCGGGAGTGAGTCTGGGACTGCTTATCGAAAAATATGCGCTACAGATTAAAAAGCAAAGAAAACGTATTGCGAAACTAGTATCCTTGACGATCCTGGCCGGCGGCCTGGGCCTTGTGCTGTCAGCCTTTGCTATTCTCCCTTTGTATGAATTTATTCCGCTTACCGAACGAGCTGAGCCGCTTCCGCCGACAGAGCGTCTGGAATTTAGCTACCCGCCCCTCCATGCTGTTACGCTGGTATTACCGTATTTCTTTGGTAATCACGAAAACTACTGGGGGGCTAAGGGCTTTCAGGAACTGGCGGCATTCACGGGCCTGATCCCGCTATTCCTATCTGGAGCAGCCTTAGTGCGCTGGAAAACTCACAAACCCGAGCGAGTAGTAGGAATACTGTTCATCGCCCTGGCAGTCATTATGGCTCTGGGTCGACATTCTTTCCTCTACGCCTACCTGGTCGATCGTCATATTATAACCTCCCTGGGCGTCGCCGGACGATTCGTATTTTTCTTTGACCTGGGAATCATGCTGCTGGCCGCGTCCGCGCTTCAGGATCTACAAACTTCAAAGAAGAAGTATGCTTTGCTGGCATGCATAACTGGTCTTCTTTTTACTGCCGGTATTCTCACCCCCTTCTTCATTTACATGCAGGGCACACCGGATGTCTATACCCGCTTTATTTCTATAGCTTCATCTGCAGACGCTACTTGGATTGCCGCGCTTCTTGGACTACTGATTATTCCTGCCTACGTCCTTGTGGCATACAGGCAACGATTGGTGAAACCTGTATCGGTGATGATAAGTATCATCGCCACAGCCACTCTCCTTACATACTCATGGAATTACAATCCGCTTACTTACCGCTCTGCCGCAAACGCTTCAGTTATCTTTGCTGACAACCTCAAACAATACACCACCGACAGTGTCACTCCTGCCCGCCTGTACTCTCGTCCCGATCTGATCCAAAATTCCTCTATCACAAAGCATACTGATCCAATTTCTCCTGTCTTTGCTGTCTACCAGCCGTTTGATATTGAACTAGACAATCTCAGCTGCTTCCGACTGCCTATGCAGTCAGGACCCGAAGCAGTTGGCGAGATTCACCTGGGGTTGCACGAAGACCCTCTAGCACAGCCCATTCGCACCCTGACACTTGATAGCGCTGAAGTAGACGCCATATTTGAGGAAAAAGTATGCTTCAATCCGGTTTCAGACAGTGCCGGTAAACAATACTGGCTCTCAATTACCAGTGATTCCGTCAGTGGAGTAACTCTCTTTTATCAGGACACGGAGCAATCGCAACCTCAAGTATACTTTGTTCGTAAAGCAGACCCCACAGTCGAGCAATGGCGGCAATCTCAAAAAAACGCGGTGGTAATCGCTGAACCAATCTTCCCCAAACAAATTGACGAGGAAGCGATTCTTCTAGCCCGTCACTTAAACGTACCTGCCGACAGCTCGAGTGCCCGCTGGATTGGTGCGTTATCTCTGCGTGACTACCGTGCCTTCATCGAATTCTTCTTTGCTAATGACAGGGAGCCTATTGACGGAGATGGTCTACATGTTATCCAGCGCTACCGTAATATCCTGAATATGGTTGGAGTTACTCACCTAGCCCAGATACTCCCCCTCACCAACGAGGACAGCATGTTAAGTAATAACTTCGAGTTAACCGATGAGGTGGCTGTAAGTAACAAGCGCGCCCGCCTATATACCAATCCACAGGCTTACCCTAAAGCCTTTATGGTAAAAAACGCCGTTTGGAAATCAGCCGCAGACGAGACCCGTGATCGCATGCGTTCATCAGCATTTGATCCCCAAAAAGTTGTATATATCAGCGGCCCCAGACCCCCGACTGAGCTTGTTAACCAGGACTGGGAGGCAGCTGAAGAGCTGGCCTTAGCCGACACCTCTTCTCTGACATATACGGCTACTGTTGATCAGTATACCCCCACTCAAGTTGATCTTACCGTTCAAACTGACGAAGACGCCTGGCTGGTGATGACCGACTCCACCACTCCGCAATGGCATACAACGATTAACGAGGAGCCCGCTGCACAATATGTTGCGTACTCTGTTTTTAAAGCCGCTTTCATTCCGGCCGGAACCCAGAAAGTATCCTTCACATATTCCTCCCCGGCAATTGAGTTATCGAAAAACCTAACATTGACGGGCCTAGCTGCCGTTGTCCTTTTATCCGGCCTGACTCTTTATCTCAGCAAACGCGATTCTTCCTCCGACACCAAGACACCGCCAACTGCATAGCGTAGCCGTATAGCAAGATTACCTTCTCTTACGTCACTGTCAGTAATACTTCCGCTTTGCGAAAAGAACATGTTTGAGTTGCGATACTTATGCTCACTAGTGTATCGGACTGTTGGAGCGTTTCCTGTTGCAGTACCAGTAGCATATATTTCTACAAACACCGCTTGCCCGCTTCGATTGATCGCTTGCGGCAATGGCAAGGTCATCCATTCATCGTTTGCAATATTGCTAACGGGTACCTCCCAACGATGAAGCAGGTGACCCTGGAGCGCATCTTTAAGTTCGGCAACAAATACGCCCGAGTCAGCTCTGCCGCTGAATGTCGGTACAAGCACATCAATACCCCCGAGTTGTTCGTGCTCGACTGCTATTTCCTGCCCTACTCTAACCGCTGTTGTAAGCTCGCCCACATGCCGTTCATATGACCGCTGCTCATATACCCAGGCATATTCCTTACCAGAAATCATAGCGACAAATACTGGCGTTCGTTTGCTGTAATACTGTTCAACCATCTCCGTAGCTGGATGATCAGCAGCTCGCCCGAACATGTTGCGATACAGCACGACGAATTGATTCTGGGGATGTTCATGGGCGCCGTAGTCCAGAACCTGGGCGGAAGTATATGCCTGGAGCTCCTGCGGATACCACGAAGCTACAACAGCCTCAGGATGATTTTCCGAAAGCCACAAGCCCACCTGATCCAACCCCTCTCCCCAGCCCAGTTCCTGACTTAGGTTATCGGGGAATATGGGGTTACTGTACGCAATCTCGTACGGATGGTACTGCCAAACCACTGTTGCGAGATATATCACAGCAGCGCTTATCGGTACTACCGGAGCTATGCGCCAGCGTTTAATAGCCATGGTGCCAATGCCAAGAAGAGCAGTGGCCGCCAGTATATCCAGCACCGGGTACACTGGCAAAATGTACCGGTCACCTTTCTTTGCTCCCAGAGTCATCATGAGCACAAAAAATATCACGAACGATACGAGCAGCAGTACCGGGCGACTATCTCGCCCAGCCAACCCCTCTTTTGCAATACGCCAGATAATATACAAGACGGCTAGAGTCGCAAATATTAGCGTTACTGGGGTAGTGCGCGTCACCAGTGCTGCCGGATAATGCCAGGGATTTAAAGTATATTCCTCGGCCATGTGGTGAGGTGTTACGGCAGCAATTGTTAAGTCTCGTCTAATAAGGTTAGCGTTGCCTTCGGGGTTAGGGACGAATATTAAAGCCGGCCAGGTAAAGAGAATGAGCAATATAATCATAAGCAACCACGCTACCAGGTCACGACTACGTGCCAGCAAAACACGCTTTAAGAATATCTTTTTGTTCTCATACACCAATACTGTCAGTAGGAAAAACGGGATGATAAATATGGCAGGAGCCTTAGTGAGAATAGCCGCAGCTGACAACACCCCCGAGATCACCAGCCACCGGCGGGAATAACCTTCTTGCGCGTAGATGATGACTGATAAGGCGGCTAATACCAGTAGGCTCGCCAGCAATGCATCCACATGAGCCACACGTGAATATCCAATCAGAAAAGGATTTAGTGCAATCAGTATCCCAGCAGTACCAGCCAGCAGCTGTGAAATAGACAGACGACGAAGAAAAATATATATCAGTGGAACTGCCAGTGCATTCACGAGCGCAATGGGAAATTGAGCTGCCTTTACAAAATGGATGATATTCGCCAGTGAGAACGGCACGTGGCCGATCATCATTTTAACCGCAATAGCTGTGCCCGACAGCCACATAGTTGTGACCCCAGGATGCGTTGTCTGCAACATGTCATTAAAACGCAGGTCTTTGAACGCTCGCACGAACTCATAGGAGCGTATCATCCAGTTTTTTTCATCCGCAGTCAGAAAGGACCCAAGATCAAGCAGACGCGGGAGTGCTGCAATGATAAAAATTCCGATGACAATAAGAATGTCACGTTTATGAGTGACGTAAAAACGATGGATATGAGTCCGTACCTGCATGGCGCCAGTGTATCAATATTTGGTTAATAAAAAAATGAAGCCCCGGGTCACAAGGTGCGACGCGGGGCTTACTGCAGGAGAAGGAAATGAACGATCAAATGTATTTCTCCTGCAGGAATGGTTCCGAAAGAAGAGAGCTCTCCGCCTGTTGCACAGAGGGCGTGTCGGGTGAGTTTAGCCCGCACAGAGGCCAAAGCTGGTGCACGACAGGCGGAGAGCCGACAGAGGAAGGCCTCCACCCGCCTGCAAAGCACTCCTGACAGGAGACACTTCGTGCCGGATGTACTTTGCGGCGACCCACACTAGACGCGGGTCACAGCGGGTGGAGGGTTCGCGACGGGGAGCTCCTGGCGAAAGATCTTCCCGACGCTATCTGGAAAGACATAGACTCAAGACGTCCACACATGCCGAACAAGTCCGGCAAAGCTTGCTTGGTAGGCCCCCTCAGAACCCTAGGCAAGCTGTCTTGTCCTATCCTCCTCGAGGAGAGTTAGAGTTACATCTTCCCAAAGTACGTGCGTGATGCAGAGCGCATCACGCGGGCCGGCGGCGCCGGTCAGTCGCTATTGATGCTCCCACGGCCAGCGTACGACACACGCATTTTGGGGGTCTCCTCTTCCTCTGAGAAATTGAAAGTGGCTAGCTTCTCACCATGAGAAGCTGCCTGACAAAGGTATAATTTGTTTACACCTAGACTCAGGAATTGTCAATAATGCCGACTTACAGTACTAATATTTACCCCTAATAAGCCATTATTATATCCCCACTATGCGGAAATGCGACAGTTCAGGGCAAAGGTCCCCAGGAGCTGTTCCTCCTGGTGTTTCCAGGCGCCTATAATGCACCAGCCACTTTGCCTGTTTAGCATCATCTTCTGGCAGCACAGTCAGTTTTGCATTCGTGTGACTGACATATTGAAGCCGATTCCAGATATGAATGTTTTCACTATATACCGGCCCCGCATCTTCTAAACATCGGATCAACGACCGGGTGTCAGCCAGGTCAGCTGCAGTATTTGTCCGATTTCCTAACGAAAAATCGTTTACACTACCACCGGTTTTAACGAACGGTATAAATACTCCAAACAACGTCCAGGCAGATAATCCCACTGTCAGTGTAATTACAAGTATTGTTCGAACGGAGGTTAGTTTGATGAATCTCTCGACGACTGCCCCCACACCCAACCCTGCCAGAATCCACAACCCCAGAACAAACATAGTGAAGTACCGCAAATTGAGACGATCGATTATATAAAGCAATATACCCAGGTGCAGCATTAGTCCCGCAATCCACAACCATATAGCCTTACGGCGCCACAGCAATACAATTGCCAGCATTGCCAGAGCAATAACAATCCAGCTAATAATCTGCGTAACTGGAGGGGTGAGCTCTAATCCCGTGTAGTTAGCTATATAGGAAGATCCTGATACATATAACATCCACGCCTCTTTGAAAGCCTGAGCCCGTTCAGAGAACAGTTCCGCAACCGCACCGGGGTCCCCCTGATCTTCTTTGTATAGTGCCAGGACTACAAACTGCATTGCGAAACCAGCTCAGAATCCTACCGCAGCTTCAACGAAGCTAACACCAAAAAATTTCAGCTGAAACTTAACTCCCTCTTCCCTTTGATCGAGTGCATCTTTCACAAACACTCCAAGCCCGACAAGACCAGCAGCAGCAAGTGTCGCCAGGAATATAATGTGGTTAGCCAGACCCAATCCACCCGCAAGACCAGCCCACAACCATTTACGCTTCCAGTTGCGCAATAGAATATTTAGTATCAAGAATGCAAAGAAAGGAAATAGCGTAATCGTCCAGCCCAGTCGCTGATACAGAATATATATTGGAGTAAACGTAAGAGCCACGAGGCCATATAACCCCGCCCAGCGACCAAACAGTGTGCGCAATACATATTCGGCCAGCCAGAACGTTGCAAACGAGAAGAACAGCATCGGTAGCCGTATCGCCAAGGTCGTATAGCCAAACAGCAGGATAAATGGAACCCGCAGGTAATCTATCAGCGGTCCGATGTATGACCGCTCGCCTGTAACAGTGATGCCTTCGCGGGTAAGCAGCTCGTACACATTTTCCCCCTCCGATCCCTCATCCCCCATCAGGCCAGGGGCACTCGAAATCCACAGCGAATTCATCACTACAAAAAGCGCAAACACTGCCCAAACGGCTCGACGATACCACATATCTGGAGGGTTCTGAGAGTCCATATCTTCTTGTATACTACAACACATGAAGATATCACGAAAAATGTGGTTGGGAATAGGAGCTGCTGTTATCATCCTGGTACTTCTAATACCCGCCAGCCAGCGTCGTACAATTACTGAAGGCATTGATAGTTATTCTACCCACCGCCCGCTCGCAGGTTCGCGTACCCAATCGCAGCTGATCAACTCTAACGACCCCATAACTGGAGTGGGCGCAATTCTCGTTGATTTTGTGCGCGCTAACCAGTTGGTGGACGTGCAGATACGGATACTGCACAATCGAACCCAAGAGGAAATCGCGACGACTACTATCCCCAGTACAGCAATTCAAGACGATCGTTTTGCCTTTACCTCACTCCCTTCTGCTATCACCGCTCCTCCTGAGGGCTTGCTTCTAGAGTTCTCCGCTCCGCAGGCAACCGGAAAAAATCCCATAGGAATTCGTTTTGATTCGGAGACACTCACTCATCAGCGACTGGAAAACGGAGAACCAGAGGACGGCACCCTAGCCATTCAATTGATTGAGCGCGTCCCGCTGTGGCGTGTGCTTCACACAACTATCATACAGAACAAGCGCGATTGGACCCTTAACAGCATCAGCATGGTATTCGCACTGTTATTAGCAGTCCTGTCACTGAAACCAGGGTGGAGTCACAGACCACGACATATTCAGCGTGCCATTCAGCTGGGAATCATCATATCTCTTGCGGCTGTAGCTTTTAACATACGCTTTACCCAGCTGGAACATATTGGCGGGGTGACAGGAGGAGATCCATATAACTATCTGTTCATCACAAAAAATTTAACGGAATTTGAAAATCCTTTTGCGTCTAAGCGTCTACCAGGATACCCGCTGCTGCTTGTTCCCAGTTACTTCTCAGCTTCAATCGACGATATAACTGTCATGCGCCTGTTATCGCTCGCTGCGGGGGCAGGCTCCTTAATTATGCTCAGTCTTCTCGCCCGCTCCTTGAAGCTTCCTTGGACTATACAGTTATTTGCGCCCGCTCTCTTAGGCTGGCAGAAAGATTTTTTCTGGGTTTCTTTTCGTCCCGAGCCATATACCATTTATACATTCCTGCTCCTGACAAGCCTCGTTCTATTCCTCACCCTCAACAAATCCTGGAAACAAATCCTTTTCGGATTAGTATTAGGCTACGCTGCCATGACTCGTCAGGAGGGCTTTGTACTGGCAGTTATTCTGGGTGTAGCTTCTCTCTTCCGCTGGCGCTCCATAACTGGCGTTACCACACCAAAACTTTTCGACTCAAAGCTGCTACTGCCATACACGCGAGCATTTTTGCCTGCCCTGCTGATCGTGCTTCCGTTTTTCATTCATAACGCTATCGTGTTTAACAACCCGCTATACACAAAATATTTTGAGGGCGAGCGCTTGCAGATTGTTGATTCCTACCCGGCCTTCCTGGATGCCCTGGGCGGCACCTGGGGTGTGATTGGGTCAATGTGGCGTGTCAGTTGGGAGCAGCTGGAGCGATACTCTTTGACTGCGCCGCTTCTGCTCATAGGCTTTCTGGGCATCATCGTCTGGTGGGGACTTTGGCAGACAAAAATCCTCTGGAAAAGGCCGGAACTCATGGTTTCCTTGTCGCTTGCAGCTACCGTCCTAGCTACTGCGACATTATGGGGAAATGCCTTTGGTCAGGGAATGTTCACGAGCCGCTTTCCCTTAATTGCTGCTGGAATACTGTTGGCCAGCAGCATTCCCTTCCTGATCCGCACAAAGTGGAATGGGACCATTGTCTGGATTGTGATGCTATCACAAATATTAATTGCCACCTGGTTTCACCCGTTTCCTAAACACTATCAGCAGTCATACCCCCTCTTTATCCTTATGATTGCTACGGCTCTGGCAGCTCCCGCGGCAATACCGGCTTTCAAGAAGACCGCCAATCTCTGGTTGCGAAACGTGACACTTGCTACTTCTCGTACAGCACTTACTCTACCCTATTTTATTGTCATGTTTCTGCTGCTGGAATCCATGTTTGTTCTCATCGACGACCACAACGCTAATGCTGCGCTTGACTCTGTCGCCTACCGGGCAACTGAGTTTGCTCAATCACTGCCTCTGCCGGTTGGGTTCGATGAGGCATATCTGCCTTCACGTGTATACTTTGACGAGCATGATGAAGTACAGTACTTTCCGGCTGAAGATAACCCAACCCCCCAGCAGGAGCAGCAGTGGCTAGATAGATTCAAACCAAAAACTATGGTCGTCACGAATGCTAATAATATATTCACTGACATTCCGTCTTCCTGGCAGCAGGTGGCTCATTTTAAAGCCGAGGGGAAAAATGAACGCCTATACGAAAGCTGGGTTTATATCCTCCCGTAAAGTAAATACTCTGTGGTACTTCAGTGGCTTAACATAACCGAAACAACATCTGTGGCTATGACCCAGGGGGCACTAGTGGGCGTCATCTTTCTATTTGCACTACTTCTCATTTGGCGCTTAGCAAAATATAAATGGGTAGCAGCTGGCGTTCTCCTTGCACTTATTACTCCGCTGGCCACTCTCGGATTCTGGCACTCTCATGGACAGCTCGGCATCTCCGACTGGGACTACTACTTTTCACTGCACACCGGCCATCGACAGACTCTGCTTACATACCACCAATTGCCGCAATGGAATCCCTGGATTTGCGGCGGAACAGCGGCCCTGGCTGATCCAGAGTTTCGCTTCTTTACCCCAACTTTTCTGCTGCAGTTGGTATTTGGTATTCCGGCCGGATTTCGCCTAGCGATCTGGCTGGCCACTGCCACCGGAGCAATTGGCATGCTCATGCTTGGTAAGCGCCTTAAACTGTCGGTGTACGCTGCGCTTCTGGCTGGTACTGCTTTTGCCTTTGGCAGTGTAAATCTGCTCGAAATTGTCGAAGGTCATCCCAATATCTTTGCCGCCATGTTTATCCCCTGGGTTTTATGGAGCTGGCTTGCTGCCTACCGCAATGCAACCAATCGCAAGTGGTGGATAATTGCCACTGGCGCACTTCTGACTCTGACATTTTTTCAGGGCGGTATTTACCTACTAATGTATACCGCAATTGCCTTTGCGGGCCTGATCGTCGTAAGTCCGCGCCGCAGAGAGGCCCTTCTTACTACCATATACTCCGGACTCTGGGCGCTGGGGTTTGCCGCCGTAAAACTTATTCCCGTCTTCTTGTGGCTGTCACAGTTTCAGGATCAGGTATATGCCAGCTCTCCGCTGACATTGCCGTTTTTACACAAGATATTACTGGGACGATATTTGCACGGTGTCGAAGGTGTATTTCCCGGACAGGAAGCGGGTTGGCACGAGTATGGAGCTTATATCGGCCCCATCGTGCTCATTCTGGCACTGATTGGCCTGATACGTAACTACAATAAGCGTATCGTGGTCATGCTCGGAGTTGCCGCTCTGCTGGCAATTCTAATCTCTTCCACAGGCCCGCTTCTAAAACCACTATTCGATCAAGCTCCCTTCCTTCCTCGCTCTAACATTTCCCGCTTTATTCTTTTTGCCGTTATTCCTATAAGCCTACTAGCCGGATATGGTGTTGATGTGATTCAGAGCAGAAAACAGTGGCGCACTGTTCTGGCGATTGTCGTAATAGGTTTGGCCGCAGTTGACTTAATGAGTCTATCCTACGCACTATCCAAGCAGGCTTTTGTGCTTCCTCATACAGTTCCAGCCATCCCCGCCGCACCGAGCCCAATCGGATATACAACACTCGACTACAAAACTAGGCACAACGGCGTGGATTATACGCGAGCATATGATGCCCGCCTTCAAGGATACGGCACAATGGCATATTGTTCGGTTTTAAGCCCAGAACCTGCCGTACGCACCGTTCACGATGAGGTTGATACGGAAATCATTACAGTAAGAGGAAAGAGTGGACAGGACGGTACGTTTCAGTTAATTGAATGGACACCAAATCGCGTGACAGTGGACATAACCGCTCAGGAAGACTCTGAGGTCATTCTCAACACCAATTACGCTAAAGGGTGGTTTGTGAATGAAGAGGCTGCTATAGAGCGTGCGGGACGGGTAACAACAGATGTTTCAGCAGGTGAGCATCGATTAGTGTTTCGGTACAAAACACCCGGCCTGGGTACGGGTGTCACAATTTCACTCTTGTCACTCGTGGGAGCAGTAGCCTACAGAAGTCTGTATCCCAGATCCCCTTCTCGCAAATAATCGCTATTACTCTTCCCCGTCTTAATAGCTTCCCGCCGGATAAGAGCCTGCCCCGGAGCAACATCTTCCTCAACGTACCGTACGGTAACAGCATTCCCCGATGAGCTCGCACTACTGGTAAAAGCAACATAATATGTTTTTCCGTTAGAGTCAGGGATTGGCTCAAAGGCAAAGGCCTGCCAGTTCTGATCCGGGATATCACTGACCGGAATAGTTACGGTGCGAATATCGTTTGTGCTATTCACGTCTTCCCGAACATGCATCGTCACTGTCCCGGTATTCTGCCGACCGAATGTCGCCAGAGCAAAATCAACCCGGTTCCAGTTATTCTTATGAACTTCCACAGTCTGTCCCACCTCTACTCCCGGAAGAATTTCACCTGTGTGCTGGCGGAAATAATAGGGGCCCAGAACGTTATAAATCCACACATACGGCTTCCCGCCAATGGTGATTACATGCGCCGGTTCGCGATGAATAAATTCATCAAGCACGTTACTGGCAATATCATCTTCAGCTCTTCCTTCCATATTCCGATATGTGACTACATATCCCACTCGATGATCTTCCCGTGAAGATAAACTCATAGTTCGCCCCTGAAAGTAATAAGCTGTGACGGTTGGGTACCACGAGGCAACCGTTAAACGATCAATAAACGGCTGCTCATTGAGCCAGGCTGCGGCCTGATCTAATCCCTCCCCCCATCCCTGCTGCGGAAGCGGTCGGACATCGAGGAAGGGGTTATTATAGGCAATGGTATATGGCGCCCACACTAGCGGCTGGAGGGCAAGCAAGCACGTAACAACGCCAACCGACACCTTCCACCACTGCATCTTTGGCTGTTGCACAAGACGCTGCACAATCGCTCCACCTGCATATCCCGCCATAACTGTAAACATAATTAAAGCCGGCACAGCGTATCGATCAGCCTTTTTCGCCACGAACGTAATGAGGAGCAAAAATCCGAAAGAGTATAGGAAAAGCCATACTGGAACGTTCATCTTTTTCTGCCTGGCTACAGCAAGTACGGATATTACTAGGAGCACAAGCGCTAAAATCTGCACAAACGGCGTTAGCCGCCCAGCCACAGTGCGAGGGTAAAAACTCGCGGGAGCAATTTGCTCTTCAGCTGCTTCCAGATCCACATGAGTGTCTTCCACCACAGTCTGAGTATCGTGCTGAATATAGTCATGAAGGTTGTCGGCCTTGGCCCACATCGCTGGCCAGATAATGACAAGTGTGAGGATAGAGAGTCCTACAAGGTATGAACTATCCCGCACGAATGCATACCAGCTGCGCTTAAACGTTGTGAAATAATGAAAACCAAAAAGAACACCAAGGAATACAAATAGCCACAGCGCGGGCAGCATTTTCGTAGCCAAAGCCAAGCCGGTAAATACAGCCGCCGCCGACAGGAGTGTAAGCGTGTTGTTCCTGAGAAATAGAAGGGTCGCCAATACAGCATTTAGCATGAACAGACCCAGCAGCATATCCACATGCACAATCTGGCTCATGCCAATTAAGTATGGCTCAACCGTCAGGAGAAATATTGCACCCAGGCCAGGCCATAGCCCGAATAGACGAATAAGATATATTCCGGCAACACCGATAAGAAGCGAGATGGCAACAACCATAACACCCAGTGCCAGAGGTCTGAAATCCCGAATGTTGGATGTATCGATATCGTAGCCCAGCTGAGCCTCGCGAATAACGACCCCAGCGCCCGCTAGCCAGTTTACAGTGGCGCCGGGATGTGTGGTTACAAAAGTGCCAGGTGGATCCAGGTCGCGAAACAGCTTGTGCCAGTATTCCCCACTGCGCAGCAGCCACAACTCTTCATCAACCGTCATAAATGATCCCAGTCCCGGCAGACGCAATGCCAGTGCCAGCAACGATATCCCCACAAAAATTAGAATTGTTCGGCGAGCAAATTTCATCGAATGCGCTGATAAAACGTCAGAGTATTCGAACCGTTTTCTATCCCCTTCACGGAAATCCAATCACGCTCTAGTCCCGCTTCAATTTCAGTATATTCCATCAAAAACGAAAACCCAGTCTGACCTTCTAGTAGAAACCATTTTGAATCACGAAAGGCCTGCACCATCTCTTCGGCTGGCGGCAGAAAGGTATTGAGTCGCTCGGGATCATTTCTGGTAAATCCATATGCATACCAGCGCGGATGGGCAATATCCAGGACGACGCGGTGGCCGGACAGATATGGCACCATGGCCGCACCGGTAAAGATAGACTCATGCGCAGGTATGTTGAGTTCAGCCCATTGCGCCGCTTCCTGAACTGCTCGCTGCGTAAAGGTACCAGTGTGTTCGAAGAAAAAAGTGATGTAGTTAGAGACAGAAACTGCCCACAATACCACAATAACAAGCACCAGCACTCCGGCCCGACGCAATACCTCCAGTAGTGGATAATCTTTACTGAGAAATAGTCGCGGCTGCACGCGGTGATAGAAAGCAATAGCCCCGTAAGCTGACAACAATACTAACGGAGGAATAAACTCCGAAATGTAGTTTGCGTGGAATTTGATCCAGTTCATGTAAAAAAACACCAAGCCCAACACCCACAACGGAACAGCCAGAGCCGCCGTCAGATGACGCCAGATGTTCATCTGCATCTCCTCCCGCCGCTGTATCTCCTCTACGGTAGCCTTCGGCTCAAGCCGTCCGGGCTGGGTACTGACAGGCACCACAGGCGCCGCCTGTGGAGACTTTACCGTAGCTTCTGATTCTGAACGCGGCAGAATTGTCATCAGTGCAATAATCCCCCCAAAGGCATACCACAACCACGAAATTCCATACTGGGATGTGAATGCTGCTCCCTCATATTCGAAAAAGAACTGCCAGGCCCACCAGAAGACAAGCCAGGGCGCACCCCATCCCAACTTAGGCAGAACGTGATCAACCACCCCCGCAACTGAATGGGTACGACTGTAGTGGCGCAGCAGCGAACGAATAAATTGCTCTAGCGTTACACCCAGCCCTATTAAGGAAAATAGAATAAGAGGTAGTGATTCCCGGAAGAAAGGTGTCATTCCCCGAAGAGAGTAGGCTCTGATTTGCTCCGGTGTTACATCTGGATCAGTGGTTACTCCATCTTCAGCGCTATTGTATCCGATTGCTTCCCAGACCCCCTGCTCGCCATAGGTATACCAGGCCGCTCCCAGAAACAGGGTGATAACTAGCGCAAAACCGGCACCCGTTGCCATCAGGTGCCGAACACGTAGCTTCCAGTCCTTGCCTTCCAGCAGAATGAATAACAACGGTAATAACCCTAGCGCCAGAACACTTTTACGTGATGCAACTCCCAGCCCCAGCAAAGCTCCAGCCAGCAGAAACCAGCCTGCAGCTGAAGGCGCACTCTTGCTTGTTACAAATGTAAGACGCGGCGTGGTACCCCGCAGAGCCATTAACAGCACTGCCAAACCACAAACACCAAAGAATAAAGCAACAGACTGAGTATGAACATAAATATTTGAAACAACCGCCGCTCCGAAAAACGCCCAGATTGCAGCGGCAACTATACCAACCCGCCGACCCCATCCAGTATCTAACTGCTTTTTTTGTCCCGAAGCTGAGGAAAGATACGTCGGTACCCACACCTTCGTCACCGCTCGAGAGCTCCACAAATCTTTTGCCAGAAAATAGAGTGGGAAAAGTGTTAACGAACCAACTACGATTGAGGAAACCCGACCGGCTAGTAAAGTGTCGTTCAATAAAACCTGCCATAGTGCCACCCACGCAACAACGAGCGGCGCCTTTACGTAGCCGTCCCCGCCTGCCAACACACCAGACCGGGCCGCATACGCATCATACAAATAGTTACCCTCATCATTGGTAAAGGGTAACTCGCGAGCATAAAGATAGCGGGTGATAAGGGCGGCAATAAACAACAGAAGGAGCATACTGTTTGTAAAGCTACTCTTTCCGATCCGACCCACGATGCGTGTATATACTGACTGCTGGACAAGTACCAGTACTACGAAGAAGAGCAAGGATGGGATAATTGCCTGCGCCCAGATGCTGTAGATTGATTTGTTTTCATCCCAGGTACTGATAAATACCCGGACAGCATTTACTGCATTGTCCACTACCGCCACGCGTACGGGTACGGAATATGCAGTACCAAAAACAACATCAACTGTTGGCTTGCCGGAGAGTTCCAGGACTTCCGGATTGGTCACCGCCGGTCCCTGTCCACGTACGACATAAGCTGATCCCAGGTGATATGGATCCTGTGTGTCTAAATCAACCGCAACAGCATTACCGGTAATACCGTCGGGCGACACAACAAAGAAGAAGTATTGTTTGTCCTTCGAGTCCTCAATTGGTTCAAATTCAAAACGATGCAGCTGGTTATCCCCCAGCTGATTGGCACTCACCGTTACGGTCCGAAGATCTGTTGAATCGTAAATTGACGAGCGCAGATGCAGGCGAATCTGTTTTGTATTATCCCGCCCGGAATACGTTGCGAACATTACCGACAACGCAGACAGGTTATCCTGTGAAGCGGTAAATGTCTGACCGACTAGAACGTCTCGCGTCAATTCTCCTGAATTTGTCGTGTAGGTGATGTTCTTAACGTCTGACTGTCGAATACTAACAACCTGAGACAAAAGCGCCCCTATGGCTAATACCAAGATAACTGCCGACCAGACTATTTTTCCAACAGGTGACATGGCCCTACCAGTAGTGCTGCTTATTCGCCTTGTAGTACTCAACCATTTGTCGCACACCGTCTTTCAAGGATATCTGAGGCTTCCATCCAGTTGCATTCTCGATCTTAGTCGTATCAGCGATGTAGTTACCAGTTTCATTTTTCTCATAATTTTCCGGCCAGGGAATATGGGTTTTCTGCCCTGATCCAACTTCAGCTAGTACCGCATCTACCATATCAACAAATCTAACTCGCTCATGTGTTCCAATGTTGTACACTTCGCCCGCTTGGCCCTTAGCTGTTAAATGCAAGAAAGCGTCAACAATGTCATCAATATATAGATAGTCGCGCTCCTGCTCTCCTTCACCAAAAATATCAATATTCTTGTTTTCCATTGCCTGACGCACAAACCATCCGACAATAGAATATTTATTGTGCTTCATTTGCTGCCTTGGGCCATAGGGATTTGGGATTCGAACCGAAACAGTGTCAATACCAAACGTGTCCCAGTAATACTGATAATATTTTTCTCCCAGCAGTTTGTGGATACCGTACAACGACAGTGGTTCTGTCGGGTGAGATTCCTGTACCGGCACCGTACGAATCTTGCCGTACACCATGCGCGAAGAAGAAAATAATACCCGAGCATTGGGAGCATATTCGCGAATAGCTTCCAGAACGGTTAAGTGTCCCTTCCCATTAATATCCAAATCCAAAAAGGGCTGCTCCTTAGAATCGATATAGCTAACTTGAGCTGCAAAGTTGTAAATAATGTCTTTACCAGGAATCAGTGTTTTTATCAGATCCGCATCTCGGATGTCTCCTTGAACAAATTCAACCTGATCCCGAATACCTTCCAGATTAAATTCATTTCCACCGTATAGAGGGAGCATGGCATCCAATACTGTTACTTTCGCTCCTAAGGCAACAGTAGCCTGAGCTAGGGAGCTACCGATAAAACCAGCTCCTCCGGTAATCAGAATCTTCTTATCCCGGAAAAACTCTTTTACATTATTTGACTGATCTGTGGCTGGCATACGAAAGATATAATTCATTGTACTGCTTCATTATATTCTTCCAATCATATTGCAGTGCCATTTCACGACTCTTGCGCCCCATTCTACTGCGCAGTTCCCTGTCATCAATTAACATGGCCAGCTGTTTAGCTAACGTATCAATGTCCTCTCCCTGGATGAGAAAGCCGTTTTCTCCTTCTTTTACAATCTCATTGTTCCCTCCAACATCGCTAGCAATGACCGGCAATCCACAACCCATTGCCTCTAAAATAACCGACGGCATTCCTTCAGATAACGAGGTCAACACAAAGATATCCGCATACTGATATGACCGTTCGAGCTGGTCGTAAGGTACAAGCCCCACGTATTTAATAAGGTCGCTGACTGCCAGCTGTTCGGCCAGTTTGTCTAAAATAAGCTGGTGTGAGCCTGTTCCTACCACCTCGACTTCAAATGGGAGTTTGGCAATTTCTCGGATCCTTGGGAGCGCTTGCACTACACGCTGAAATCCTTTGCGGGGAATGAGGCGTCCAATGAATAAAATTTTAACTGTCGGGTTTTCTGGCCGCTCAATGGGTTTAAAACGCTCAGTCTCCACCCCATTCGGAATGCATAAAAACTCACTGGTCGGATCAGCCTCATGTCCTAAGCGTACTAGGTCCTGAGAACACACGGTTCGAAATTCTGCCTTTTTCCAGATTGCTTTTAACAAAGGAGTTAAAAGCGGGTAGACCGATTTGTATCGCGAGGGATTAGCGTTAGGAATATCTGATCCGCCAAAGTAAACCGCGTACGGAATACCACGCAATAAATGAATAACCCAGGCGACCCAGCCGGCAGGAACTGCAAAATACGCCTGAATGAAATCCACTTTATGACGCAAAGTATAGAAGAAGGTGTAGATGAGGGCCGAAACTCCAAAAATTACCAGCTCCCAGGTAGCACAAAAATCCTTGTACCTGCGAACTGTGGGGATGCGAATAATAGTGGCCCCATCAATTAGTTCACGCTTTGGCAGGTTCTTGTACTGAGATGTAATGAGGGTTACATCATGACCGACACTGGTCAGGTATTTGATGGCGTATTTAGTAACAGTTGACCCCCCGCCTCCGATTGGAGGGAACTCATTATTTATCAGAAGCAGCTTCATGCAGCAAATCCACTCTTATTCTTAATCGAATATGGTTTTTTCTCAGCATAGTAGGTATGCGCCACCACATCTGCAACTACTCCAGACAACAGAAACTGAAATCCTAGCAGAACCAGAAGCACCGCTAACAGAGGACTGGTGCGGTTGGCAAGTCCAATAATCCGAAATAGCCACAGAGTGCCCAGTGTTCCTCCCAAGATAAATCCAAGTAGAATAAAGGTGCCTCCGATGGCTCCAAAGAAATGCATAGGCCGGGCCGAATACTGAATCCAGAATTTTACGATAAGAAGGTCAAGAATCCCTTTCATTTTCTTTCGCACATTATATTTTGTCTCTCCAGTAGTCCGTGGATGATGTCGCACGACCATCTCACCTACCTTGTATCCCTTCCAGGTTAAAAGGGCCGTAATGTACCGATGCATCTCGCCATACAATTCAAGATCTTCTAAAGCCTCTTTGCGATATACCTTTAAGCTGCACCCGTGGTCATGAATCTTTTCACCTGTAACCCATTTTCGAAGAGTGTTGCCCATTTTACTAAATACTTTCAAGGAGCTTTTGTCTTTACGATCCTTTCTCCAGCCGGATACTACATCCAGATCGTCTTTCTCGAGCTTTTCCAGCATCGCGGGAATATCTTTCGGGTCATTCTGCAAATCAGCATCTAATACAATCACGAAGTCGCCTTTGGCATGATCGAACCCGGCTGACCATCCAGCTGTTTGTCCAAACTGACGACGGAACCGGATTGTTTTCACTCGAGAGTCTTTCTTATGAAGCTCCTGCAGTATTCCATAAGTATTGTCGCTGCTGCCGTCGTCAACAACGATTAACTCCCACTCTCCATCCAGTTTTTCAAACACATCCTTAACCGCTTCGTAGAGAGGACGAAGTGATTCTTCTTCATTATGGGCCGGCACAACAACGCTGTATTTCATATGAATGTCGTCAGTATACCAAGGAATTACGAACCGTTATACTAGCACATATCGCCATATTTTTCAATATGGCGCAAGAGATAGCTCAGATTGGCAATCAATCTACAATTACTGGCAATGAACAGAATTGGGGGTTCCCCACCCCTGCTCCAAGGCATCAGCCAGAAGAGGGCCCAAAAGAAAATGAGGCGAAGATACTCCAGCCTGCTCAGGCTGCTGCAGGAGAGCAAAGTATCTTAGAAAATTTAGTGTAAGTCTAGGCATGTTGCCGGCATCTTAATGCTGGTTTCACTGATGACAAACTACTAGACTTCTTGCGGCTTTTGAAGAAGATCCTAGATGGATCAGGAAAATGTACAGCAACTACCAAGCCAAGCAAGCCGCTGTCATCACCGGAAATACAGAGCTTTGGGACAAGATCGTTCGAGACACGGCTAGCGAATTAGAAAAAATAGGGCAAGAGGAATAGGGCCCCATCTCTACTACTCCTGGGCTACGTCCAGAAGGTAGTTGCCGTAGCCACTTTTAGTCAGTTCGTGCCCCAGCATTACAAGATCTTCTTTAGTTATATATCCCATCCTGTAAGCTACTTCTTCAATACAGCCAATTTTAAGTTCCTGGCGCTGTTCAATGATCTGAACGAAGTTAGCAGCTTGCATTAAAGAGGCATGTGTTCCTGTATCAAGCCAGGCTGTACCACGGTTTAGAATTGATACTTTCAGTTTTCCGGCATTCAAATACTTTTTATTCACATCTGTAATTTCTAACTCTCCCCGATCGGACGGGGCTAAGTTCTTAGCAATTTCCACTATGGATTTGTCATAGAAATATACACCCGGCACAGCATAATGTGATTTTGGCTGTTCTGGCTTTTCCTCAATTGACGTCACCTTGCCTTCGTTATCAAAATCTACTACCCCATATCGCTCAGGATCAGAAACGTGATACGCAAAAATCATTCCACCACCACTTTCTTCGACATGTCGACGAGCACCATTTAACACTTCTTCAACATTACCGCCATAGAAGATGTTATCACCGAGAATGAGCGCAACATCGTCTTCACCAACAAAGTCTGCACCGATAACGAATGCCTGTGCGAGACCTTCGGGCTTCGGCTGTTCAGCATACTGCAGTGAAATGCCGATACGTGATCCATCGCCCAACAGCTGCTGGAAATGAGGCAAGTCCTTCGGAGTAGAGATAACAAGAATGTCTTTTATACCAGCTGCCATTAAAGTAGCAAGTGGGTAATAGATCATCGGTTTGTCATATATAGGCATCAGCTGCTTGCTCACCGAAATTGTGAGAGGATACAGCCGAGTTCCAGAACCACCCGCAAGAATAATTCCTTTCATGCGTGGATTGTGCTCTATTTAGCATAAATCGTCAATTATAAATATGAAAAAACCGCCCGGAGCTCGAGACTCCTTGCGGTACTCATAAAAGTTGCACGGTGACATCCTCGGCCGCTCCCGACAAGGCCTTGAACAGACGGATGAGTTCGCCGACTTCCGCTTCACTCATGACGTCTTCCACCCGTCGGTACTGCCGGTAGCTCGCATCGTAGCTGGTCCGCTCTGCGCTAACGCAGGCAACCGAGGCTGGAGTTTCCTGTCTAATAAACACAATAACGGTCTCCGAGCCGTTATCCAAGTACCTAACGTAAGAGAGCTCCTGGAAGCGTGCCTTGTCTTTCCACAACTCCAACCACAAAAGCTTCCACCCCTGCAGTTTGGTGTCTAGCATTGAGGGTCCCTCACATATGGGCGGGGGTAATTGCCTACGATTTTGCAGAAGTACGTATACAGTACATGATCCGAAAGAACTATCAACTATTCCCCAAGGTGCTTATGTGGGACAAGGTAATTAAGAATGTAGTCAGCAATAGCTTCCTCAAGTGTCATGAAGGGCTGCGTAAATCCTGCTTCCTGTAATTTGTGTATATCCGCTTGCGTAAAGTTCTGATACTGTCCTTTTAAATTATCCGGCATATCTATGTATTGAATGCTTGGTTCCTTATCAAGCGCTGCAAACATTGCTTTCGCCACATGATTCCAGGTACGCGCTTTTCCGGTTCCCACGTTAAATACACCAGCTACTTCGTTGTCCATGAAAAATAACGTCGCGCTTACTACGTCTTTTACATATATAAAATCGCGCATCTGACCACCATCTTGGTAGTCCGGATCATCCGATCGAAAAAGTGTCATTGGCTGACCAGCTGCAAGTTCCGGAAACTTTTTACAGATAACGCTGCGCATACCCTCTTTGTGCCACTCGTTAGGACCAAAAACATTGAAATATCGAAGTCCGACTACTTTATCAAGATACTTTCCATCACGCGCCCAGATATCAACTTCCAGCTTTGACTTTCCATAGAGGTTTAACGGCTTGAGCTCCTCAAACAAGTCATGACTATCGCTATATCCCTGTTCTCCGTCCCCATAAGCCGCGGCGCTACTAGCATAGATACACCGCACTCCTCGATCAAAACACCAGCGAATAATGTCCTTTGAGTATTGCACGTTGTTATCGAGCAAATACTCCCAATCAGTTTCCGTCGTATCGCTGCAGGCTCCCATATGGAGAACCGCTGTTACTCCCGCGTTGTCATACTCGCCAGCTAACAGCCTCTCCCGAAAGTCTTTAATTCCAACCAGTTGTTCATATGACAAGTGGCCGATATTATGTTCTTTTTCCTCATGGTCAACATCGTCAACAATGAGGACGTTAGTTTCTCCACGTTCGTTCAGCGCGCGTACTAAGGCGCTGCCGATAAACCCTGCTCCACCGGTTACAATAATCATTGTTTGATAGTGACACTAGCTATAATTTTGGGCAAAAAAGGGTTCACGGACAGCCACTTGAATATGAGGCCTTACCTCCATACCCCACTGCTACAAAAGTATTATTACCGGAAGCAACGGCATAGACACTTGAAGTACCGAAAGCCACATCATTCCCAAACTTAATACCAGTATCAGCCCCAGCAGGAAGAGAGGTCCAATCGACACCATTGCTAGAGTGAGAGGCATTACCATACCCCCCAGCAACTACGAATTTACCGTTCCCATAGGTAACCGAATAGGCATCTGACGTCCCAAATTTGATGCCGCTATCCACTGACCCTGCGGGAAGCGCTGTCCAGTTGATACCATCTTCGGAATACGAAGCTTTACCTTGAGTGCCCACTACCACAAACGTGCCACTGCCGTAGGTAACGGAGAAGGCCTCACTAGCGCCAAACCTGATGCCAGTGTCAGTCCCTGCGGGAAGCGCTGTCCAGTTGATACCGTCTTCGGAATAGGCGGCTTTGCCACTGTGGCCTACCACTACAAACTTATCATTACCATAGGTGACAGAGTAGGCGTTGGAACTACCGAACGTAATACCAGAAGCAGGTGCTGGAAAGCGGGGGAGAGCAGTCCAATTGATACCGTCGTGAGAATAGGAGCCGAAGCCGTTAATACCCACAACCACGAATACACCCTTACCGTAAGCAACAGAGCGGGCAGTATTCGTCCCAAACTTAATACCCGTATCAAGCCCAGCAGGAAGAGAGGTCCAATCGATGCCGTCTTCGGAGTAGGAAGCTTTGCCAGAGTTGCCTACGGCTACAAACTTATCACCTCCATACGCAATAGCGCTAACCCCGGTTGTTCCAAACTCAATACCAGTTGTAGTACCAGGAAGCAGTGTCGTCCAGTTACTACCGTCCTCGGAATATGATGCCTTTCCAGCATCTCCTCCCACCACGAACTTATTGTTACCATAAGCGGCAGCTCGAGCATGGGTTGATCCAAACTTAATACCCGTGCTAGCCCCCGGAGTGAGGATGTTCCAAAAGTCAACGGGGACGGGTGGTGGTGGCTGCGACCCATCAGAGTAAGAGGCCCTGCCTCCGTCACCCACTACGACAAACGTATTGTCACCATAAAAAATGCCACGCGCCCACGCAGTTGTCCCAAATTTGATACCCGTAAGGTAACCTGCCAAAGAAGGCTCCCAGTTGATACCGTCATTAGAATAGGAAGCTTTACCGCTAGCCCCTACTACTATGAACACACCTTTACCATAGATGATGGAATTGGCAGTGCTCGTTCCAAACTTAATACCAGTATCTACTGACCCGAACGGTAGCGCTGTCCAGTTTATACCGTCGTTGGAATAGGAGGCTTTACCCTGCGGTCCGACTACTATGAATTTATCATTTCCGTAGGTGACAGAAGTGGCATTGCTCGTTCCAAACTTAATACCCTCATCTACAGAGCCTCCAGGAAGGGCTGTCCAATTAACTCCATCTTCGGAATACGAAGCTTTACCTTGAGTGCCCACTACCACAAATTTACCGTTTCCATAGGCAACGGAACTGGGTGTCCCGGTGGTGCCCCATTTAATCCCGGTATTGGTCCCGGCCGGAAGCGAAGTCCAATTAATACCGTCAAAGGAATAGGAAGCTTTGCCAATCCCTCCGACTGCTATAAACATGCCGTTACCATAAGTAATAGAGACAGGTACATCAGTTCCAAACTTGATACCGGTAGACATCGAACCTCCAGGGAGGACTGTCCAATTAATACCGTCGCTCGAGTATGAAGCGCTACCATTGTTACCTACAGCCACAAACTTATTATTGCCATAAGCAATAGCACGACCGCCGCTAATACCATTGTTTACAGGTGTCCAATTATTAGCATCAGTAGAATAGGAAGTTCTACCATTCCCCACTACCACAAACTTACCGCTTCCATAAGCACCTGAATATGCGAGTGAGGTCCCAAACTTAATACCCGTATCAAGCCCAGCCGGCAGAGAAATCCACGGATCAGGTGAACCGTATGGGGAACAACTTCCACCATCGTCATCTACTGGATCATCAACATCATTCTCACAAATAAAGGAATTTGTCTGACTACCAGGAATATCCGTTAGATAAGGGCCTCCCCAACCAAAGTGCGCATGATTTTCTTCATTGTCCTCTACGTGTCCATCACTAGAAGAACAACAGTCGTTCGGCTCGCCTTCTTTCCAGAGCGCAGATATTTCTTTCAGAATCCCGCCTCCCAACCAACTCCACCCATCACCTGGTCTATCCTGACTGGAACTTTGCGAGGCCCCAACCCACGCATTACCATTGACCGCAAAGTATCCCTGCATCGTGGTGTGCAGCCAGTCCCGCTCGTTCGTATTGTTAATCTTTGCCAACATATACTCATTTGCCTCACACCAGTTACCAGCATCCTCTTGGTTCTTCTGCTGATTGCAGAAGAGATAATCATGTCCGTTGTAGGTGCGCAACTTGCAACCAGCAACGTCTCCTTCAGACTCTGAGGTATCAGTAAACGACGAACATTTTGGATCCTTGGGGATCCATTTGAAGAAATCCTGCTCGGCCTCACAGGCTGCTTTGTCAAAAATAGGTTTCCATATCTCTACCGGATTAGTTCCTCCCGTCTCTTTAATCCAACACGCTCCCTTGAAGTCCGCCCGTCCATCTTTGGGGTTGTCGTTGTCCAGCCCATCGATACACTCACCGCTCGTCTCGTGATTGTCACTAGCTTTGTAGGCACCCGCATTCTGAATATTCCAACCTACATAACAGCCGGGATCACCTTGATTAGCCCGCCCGTCCCCGTCATTGTCAAGCGGCAGGAACTCCCCTTCATGGTCTGGGTCTGGAACAAAGTCGCTACATTGCCGCGGACCACTTCCGCCCGAGCACGCCGGGCAAGCTGTCCAGACTGTCTTCTTCTCACATATTGATGTTGTGTGCGATCCACACATCGGATCAAAGGTAGTGTTTTGCTTCAGTTGCTCTACCGTAACAAACCGGCCACCGAGACAGGAAAAGGACGGACATCCAGGGTCAACCGGCTCCGCACAATTAATGATTGGCGTAACCGGACTACACCAGCTACCTTGGCACGCTCCGTCACTGCAGGCTTGTCCGGAGGGACACTGGCTATCATCGCTGCACCCCCCGGGAGGATCGTCGTCATCACAATGTTTGCCGGGGGTGTTTCCATTGTCTTTACACACTTGTCCATAGCCGCACTGAATATCGGTATCGCAAGGGGGTTTGCATCGATCGCTGTCAGGATCACACCAGGCACCACCCGCACACGTCCCCTCAATGCAGAAGGGAGGGGGATCAATTACTATTGGATCATCACACAGTCCAGAGCCGGGATTGCAATACTGTCCACTCGGGCACGAACAGGAGGCATCGCCATTGCAGGGCAATGTGCAGATGCCAGTAGAGGTGTTACAAATCTCTCCTCCAGTACAGTCAGCATTCTCACTGCAGGCCGCAACACACTGCCTGCTGTCACAAACCTGTCCGGCGCCACAATCAGCTGAAGTGCTGCATGCTCCCACTAACTCTTCGCAGAGATTAGTTGCTGTATTGCAAGCCTCCCCGGCACTACAGTGAGAATCGGAGTAGCACTGAGGACAAGCAGCAGCTCCAGGAGGACAAAATGGCTCTGCCTGCACTGGGGGGCAGACACCACTGGCCGGACAGGAAGTGTTTGGTATACAAGATCCTTCGTCAGGTATTTGCGTTCCTGGACAAGCATTAGGTGTTCCAGGAATACAAACATTACTTCCTTTACTTAAAATAGTTGTGGCATGTACGGAACGGCCTACGCCTCCAGCGGAAGTCCAGGCAGCGTGAGCGGTAACCTCCTTGTAATCGGCGTTGTTTTCATCCAGTATTCCCGCCGGCAGGAGGCCGTTGTCGGGGTCGTCAACAAGTTCTACTACAAGCGTCAGTTCATATGACTGCTGGTTACGGCTAATAGTCTCCGCTCGCTGCAAAACACCATCAGGCTCTCGTCCCACAGCATCGACATATCCAACACCTTCGTACGGTAAGGAACGAGCAGTCTCCAGCTGCTGGTTCACGAGCGCTTGGGCGACATTCTGACGTTCATTTTCAAACGAGTATCGCACACCCAGCGTAGCCAGGCCCATGATACCAACAGTAGTTATCCCCAGAATGAACGTGGCAACAATAACCTCAACAAAGGTGAATCCGCCCTGAGCTTGCCGTGAAGGATGAAAGCGGTGCATAGATGTGTATATCTTATTTCCTATATTAGCACATAAAGAGAAAATTGCCCGGATAACTTGATACTAATTGAACTGTGATGATTTTAGTGTAAGAAAAAGCCGGCCGGGTCATTCAACTCGGTCGGCTGATTTCAGTACGGACGGAAATCATATTCCGCCAAGCGATCCATGCACGTCCCATGCTCCCCTGCGGTGTATACTCCGCACGAACGAACAGTGAACTCATCGCCCTTCCAGTGAACAGTCCGCACGGCTCCCTCTGCCTGCTTTTCGAGCCTAAGCCGCGTGATTGTGAGACACGGGGCATAGATCTCCATCACCTCGGGATGCTCCTCCGTCATCGACGGTCGCAGTGGTTTCAAAGCCTGCACCATAAAATCCCGAAAACACAGCAGCTCCTGAGAGCAGGTTAGAGGGACTGCAACATATCCTTCGTGTGCCTCAATCGGCCTGGCTGAGCATTGAGGTCGGGATGACACAGTCGTCAGCCACTCAACCAGGTACAGCACATCGGAAATCCTGTCGTTGGCGATTTCCAATGAGCACACGGGAATGTGAGGGTGATTAGTTTCTTCACCAACCACAAACAACGTGTCGTACTGCGTTGCCAACTGACGCGATAGTCCAATGCACTGCGTCATCACTTCCTGCGGTGTGGTCAACGCAACAATCAACTTCATACCTACGCATTCTCCTTTCGAGAACAGAGGCTCTAGAAAAACAACATGCCGTACCTTGAGTCCTGGCAATATAGCGGACCCGGCAGCTTTGTCAAAGGTGAGGGTTAAGAGGAAGTGTGGGTGAAAACGTACTTTGCGGCGTCAAGAAGATCAGCAGCAACATAATCCGGCGTAACATCAAACTGCCCATCGCGCAGAGCGTGTCCTGTTGTCACCCCTATTTTCAAACACCCAAATTCTTCTCCGGCCGCCAAATCAATAGTCTTGTCTCCAACTACAATTGACTGCTTCAAGTCCAAATCAAGTTCCTGCCGAGCCCGGTCTATCAATGATTCACGCGGGTTTTTACCATCTGGCGTTTTAGCCTGGGTAGCGAAATATATTTTATCAATAGTGATGTTATGCGGCTTTAAATCCTGAAACATTTTCCTATTCACTTTGTAGAAATCCTCTTTAGTAAAGTAGCCCAGGCCAATGCCGGCCTGAATTGTAAGAACCACAATCTTGTATCCCATTTCCTGGAACTTCTGTATCCCCTCACCGGCATTCGGAGTGAGCTTGAACTTTTCAGCCTCATGAAGGTATTCAACTTCCTCATTAATCGTACCATCACGATCGAGAATTACCGCCTTCTGTTGATGACGAACTTCACTTTTGCTTTTAACAGTTGCGTCTTCGTGCATCTCCTCTGATTTGTCTCCATAAACCTGCAGTATTTTGTTAATGAGGTTGGTAGTTGAAAACCCTTCTTCTAGCGGTAGAAGGATAACTTCCCCGCCATGCTTTTCAACAACGTCATTACTCGTTAGCTCTTCTTTTTTATAATCGCCCGCCTTGATGTAATAAGTAGGCTTAAGTACTTCCAGGTTAGTTCTATTCCGTCGCTCGTTAAATGTAAAAACATAGTCGATACTCTCCAACGCCGCCATCATGTTCACACGGGATTCTTCCGGAACAATTGGCCGATCCGGCCCTTTGTAACTTTTGACAGACTCATCGGTATTTACTCCGGCAATCAGAATGTCACACATGTCTTTCGCCTTCTCGAGATAGCTCACATGGCCGGCGTGAATAATATCAAAAGAACCGCTGGTAAATCCTACCTTTTTCCCTTCCTTGCGCCACTGCTCTACTTGAGGCGCCAGCTCCTCACGAGTCACAATCTTACTATTTACATGACGGTATCCCATATCTATTATCTTAGCCCGCCGCTTTAGTTATATACAACGCTGCATCAAGTAATGAATCTACAACAACCTCCGGTTGCTGGGACAAATCACCTTCCTGCCAGTATGTGCTTCGCATTAGAGCGACGGAGCTTCCGATATTCTTTCCAAACTCCAGATCGGCTTTTTTGTCTCCCACCACCCAGCTGCCCGGAAAATCTATGGGACCAATTTCCTTTTCAATTTGCTTGGCCATACCCACCCGAGGCTTCTGACATTCACAATCGGATCCGCGAAGGTGCGGGCAAAAAGCTATTGCTGCAATATTGATACCTCTTTCTTCGAATTCTCCAAGCATGTATTCGTGCAAATTCTGCATATCTTCAACCGTGTACTTTCCGGCAGCGATAGCCGTCTGATTGGTAATAATCGTCAATGTAAATCCAGCTTCCTGAAGAATTTGTAAAGCATCAAAGACACCCGCAGACCATTCCCAGTCTTCCTGTCTGTATACAAACCCTTTATCAACATTTATCGGCCCGTCCCGATCCAGAAACACTACCTTCTTAGACTGGTCATTCATGTCGATGTTCCAGCATATTGAGCAACTCCTGTTGGGTTAGCCCCACACTGCCTACCTTCTGGACTACAACCGCCCCGGCGGCATTTGACAGTATAGCTACCTCCTCCGGGGTTGCTCCTGCAAGGTAGGCAAGGGTCATAGTTGCAGCCGAAGTATCGCCGGCCCCTGATGGATCAAACACTTCAACTCGGTGATCCTGCGGCACATGTTTTTCAACGCCGTCTTTTGTTAACACATATACTCCATCGGCCGACAACGTAACATATACATCACACTGCATTTTTTCCTGGAGAAGGTGGGCTAACTCCTTGGCCTGCCTTCCTCCCTGCTCATGCTGGTTCAGTGCCAGTATCTCATGAGCTTCTTTGCGATTTGGAGAGATAAAGTCTACGCCAATAAAATATGGCGCGCGGGAAGGCTTAATATCAGCAGCAACAAATATCCCGTTACGCTTGGCATCCATTACCGTTTCCGCTACGCGTCTAGTAACCACACCCTTGGCATAGTCAGACACCAGAATAGCTTGCGCTCCCTGCTTTACTTCATGTTTGATTGCTTCGATAATTTCGTCTTCCACCTGTTCTGACACATTGGCAACTTTCTCATAATCAACACGCAATAACTGCTGGCTATTTACAATGTGCCGTACCTTACGCGTAGTGGGACGGGAGATATCTTCAATTACTACCGGGCGGTACCCTTCTTTTTCAGCCAGAGCACGATATCGACTTGCCCCTTCATCTTTTCCTACCACCCCGACCACTACGGTATCAGCTCCCAGCTGGGCTAAGTTCTTGGCAGTGTTTCCAGCTCCACCTGTTGCCTCATGTTCCTCGCGCGCTTCAAGAATGGGAACGGGTGCTTCGGGATTGAGTCGCTCAACAACACCATGAACATAGTGGTCAATGACAACATCACCGACAACAAGAATTTTTTTGCCGGAAAACTGACTGACAATTTCTTCCGCTCGCTTGGGTGTCATGACAGGGAATCAGTTATGAGATCAGGATGCTCGAAAGCTTCGCAAATGAGGTGAATTGCGTGCAAGTGGAATTCCTGCATACGAGGATTGATCTCACTGGGAGCAATCACAGCGTAGTCTGCTATATCCTTGAATGTACCTTTAGGACCCGTCAGTGCCACGACGGTCATTCCCACTTCCCGTGCTTTTTTGGCTGCCAGTAAAATATTCGTCGACGTGCCGGAAGTTGTCAGGCCAATAAACATATCACCCTCCTGTCCAAGTGCTTCAATTTGACGACTAAACACTTGCTCATATCCAAAGTCGTTCCCGATGCAGGTTATAACTGCTGAATCCGCTGTCAGAGAAATAACCGGATACGGACGGCGATCAATGGCATACCGGCCTACCATTTCATCGGATAAGTGCTGGGCCTCGGCGGCGCTGCCGCCGTTACCTGCTACCAGTACTTTATTGCCAACCGCAAAAGCCTGCTGCATCTGCTGCGCAACAGCTAAGCACTGCCTGTGAAACTCCTCAGCGTCGTCGGTCGCCGCCTTAAGCGCCTGCGTTTGCTTAGCGAATAAGGCTAGCAATTTCTTTTCACTCATATCAGCACAATACGGAAAAATATATCTTACGTCAACCTAAGCCTTCCGCTCCCGCATGTACTCTCCAAGCGCGTCCTGCCAGGGTCTCATTGCTGGACCTTGGATATTCTTAAGTACGCTATATGTCGGCCGTGTAGCTGGTCGGGGAAATTCAGCTGAAGTAGTTGGCTTTACCACTACCCCATAATCAGTGTGTTCGAAAATTTTCTGAGCAAACTGGAACCAACTGGCTGTTCCGCTATTCACCGCGTGATAGATTCCGAACGGGTACTGTTCTTCCAGAAGAGTGCGCGTAAACCGCGCTACGTCTTTGGTAAACGTCGGCGAACCCCACTGATCTTCAACGACATTCAGATGATCATGTTTATTGGCTAAAGCAAGCATGGTTTCCACAAAGTTTTTTCCGTTTGGTCCATACAGCCAGGCCGTACGTAGCAGATAGTAATTCGGTTTTACTTCGTTGAGCGCCCGCTCTCCCGCTAATTTTGATTCTCCGTAGACATTAACAGCCGGCCCCGGTGCATCAATTTCGGCATACCCCTTTGCCTGTGTACCCGGAAACACATAGTCAGTGCTGTAATGGATTAGAGTGGCATCCACTTGTTTAGCCGCCAGAGCAAGATTACGCACGCCCGTCTCATTAACAGCCAGAGCTGCCTGGCGGTTTGTTTCTGCGGCATCCACATCCGTAAACGCAGCGGCATTGATAATTACATCAGGTTGAAGAGCCGCGATTGCTTCTCGTGTCTGCTCAAAATTAGTAATATCAATCTCTTCACGATCCCAACATTCGGGCCGTAAATCACCAAACACTTCCGATAGCGTGCTACCCAGCATGCCCTTTGCTCCAATAATAAGAAGTTTCATCCCTTCCATTGTACGACGTGGTTGGTTATTGTTTCAAACCGTACTCCTGTACCCACTCAATCAGTTTTTGTGTTCCCTCAGTAATAGATACTTTCGGCTGATATCCCAGCAGCTGTTTTGCCTTATCAATATTAGCGTACGTCACCTTCATCTCTCCGGGTGGAGCATCGCGAAATTCAATGTTTACTTTCTTGCCCGCTACGGCTTCAATTGCGGCAATAAACTCCGTTAGTTCCTGCGGCTCACCCCGTCCGAGATTAATAATTTCAAAATCGAGCTTCTTTTCGACTGCGCTCAGAATTCCCTGGACCACGTCGTCGATATATGTGAAGTCCCGCTGACGATCTCGAGTCACCTGCAGAGTTGCTTCTTGCAGAATCTGACGGGCAAAGATCATCGGAGCCATGTCGGGTCGGCCCCATGGACCATATACGCTAAAGAATCGGAGTACTGTAACGGGTAGTCCGTACAAACTATTCCACATCTGCAAATACAGCTCCGCCGCGGCTTTAGAAGCGCCATAGGGACTACGAGGATTAAGAGGATAGTTAGCTTCAACAAACGGCGTCTGTTCATCGTTATATACCGACGAGCTACCGGCGAACACCAGCTGTGTTATATCAAAATCCCGGCACATCTTAAGAACATTGATAGTACCCATAATGTTTACGGCTGCATATTCATTCTCCACTCCGATGCTGGCTCCGGGATTTGCCAAAGCAGCAAAATGCAGAACTTTATCAAACTTTTCTTCCTCAAATACTGTTCGCAGAATTCCATCGTCAAGAATATTACCGACAATCAAACGCGGACGCTTATCTTCAGTAAACAGATGCGTAATTCGATCTTCTTTAAGTTTGGCTGGGTACAAAAATCCATTCATGTCATCGAGCAGAACAACCTGCTCTCCCTTGTCCATCAGAGCTTTGGCCACGTGAGCGCCAATAAATCCCGCACCCCCGGTTATTAGAATCTTACTCATGGTATTCAAACTGATTATTTGCTTCCACAAAAGAAGGGAAAGCTGCGTCTTTTTCTGAGATGAGGGGATTTTGTACTGGCCACGCAATTCCGATTGTTTCATCGCTCCAGATAATGCCGGCTTCTTGTTCGGGTGCGTACTCATCGGTGCATAGATATGTCAGTGTTGCACTGTCTGACAGCACACAGAACCCGTGGGCGAAACCGGCAGGAATATATAGCAGGTTTCGCTTTTCAGCCGTAAGTGTTCGTCCAACCCACTTGCCGTATGTAGGTGATCCTTTGCGGATATCAACTGCCACATCAAACACTTCCCCGCTCATGACACTTACAATCTTGCTTTGAGCCCTCGGAGGATTCTGAAAGTGGAGTCCGCGCAATACATTTTGTTTGCTTATGGATTGATTAACTTGCACAAACGGTCCGGGTATTCCGTGAACGGCAAAATCCGAAGCTTTGTACAGCTCTGAAAATTCGCCCCGATCATCAGGGAACACACGTGGCTCTATATATGCCACTTCCGGTATCTCTGTGGGTGTAAAGATAAAAGGCATTGAGTTGACAATACATGGCTTTTTAGGTGACAGTCAATATAGCTTATCCCTCCCGTATATAAGGAGGTCACCATGCTCTTTTGGATCGGAGTATTTGCAGTAATTGGCGCTGGTGGATGGCTTTTGCTTGCCTTCGTCCCCAATGCCATTCACTACCATGTCATCTCAAGAAAGCGCGATACTACGGAGAAAGCCTTGCAGGAGAAGGGTCTCACTGACGAGGATTACGCAATCCTTCTCAGAAAATTCCAGCAGGATGACGAGGAATTCAATGGCACTCAGCGCCAAAATATGCTGCACCTGATCGTTTTAATGACGATCGGCGCTATTGCTCTCCTTTGCATCCTGCTCCACACCGTCATCGGGAACTCATCGTGAGCCCTCTGGCGGTTTTTTCATATGCTTCTGGTGCTCCACCAGAAAATCATCAAGCCACTGACGAGACTCTTCCTTAGACAAGACTTCCTCTTCAGATTTTTCATCTTTTGAAGCAACGGGCTCTGCCGTATCGTCCAGGTGTTTTTCAATTTCATCGCTGTTCATGTATCTAATAATAGCAGCAATGCCGGCCAGAGCGATAACGGCCAGAATAAAAATAGTTTGTACACCCTGCAGGACAAGCCCGACGATCAGCCCCGCGAAAAGGGCGATAAGTATATATAAAATAGTCGCGTGTCTGATGTTCTTCATAATAAAATCATGCAGCTATTTCTTTAACATGGCGATATATGCCTCTGGCGGAATTGCTACGGAGCCGGTAGTGGCCATTTTCTTCTTTCCCTTCTTCTGTTTCTCAAGCACTTTACGTTTGCGGGTTATATCCCCACCATACAATCCGGCGGTTACATCCTTGCGCATTGCCGGCAGTGTCTCACGAGCTACGATTTTACCGCCAACTGCAGCCTGAATGGGGAGAGCGAATAACTGGCGTGGTAATAACTCTTTTAATTTTTCCGTTGCCCTCCGACCCACGCTTTCCGCTTTCGAGCGGGGAACAATAACGGAGAGGGCTTCAACGGGCTCTTGGTTTAATAAGATAGCCAGTTTTACTACATCTGCCTGCCGCCAGTCTTTTAGTTCATAACTTAGCGATCCGTATCCGGAAGTAGCTGACTTCAGCTCGTCATACAAGTCAACCACCAGCTCTCGCAGCGGCAATTCATATTTCAGCATGACACGTTCCGGACCCATGTATTCCTGGTTAATAATCACCCCTTCATGCTGCTTCATCAACTCAAAGACAGCTCCCATATACTGGGACGGTGTAATAATCTCCGCAATACAAAACTGTTCTTCGACAGATTCAATATATGTCGGATCCGGAAATACGTCCGGCGTGTGAACATTTATGTGAATGCCGTCCCGCTTTTTCACTTTGTACAATACGCTGGGAGTGGTCACGACAAGATCCAGATCAAACTCCCGTCGCAGACGCTCCTGAATAATCTCCAGGTGCAGCATGCCTAAAAAACCGCAGCGGAATCCCTGACCCAACGCTTGACTGCGTTCCTGCTGAGCCGTCAAACTGGCATCATTTAACTGCAGACGGCCCATTGCCTCCCGCAGTTCCGGGAAGTCGCTACCGGTGACCGGGAAAATACCGGCGTAAACTTTTGGCTGAGGAATTTTGAACCCGGGCAGAGCAGTCATTCGAGTTTTTTGGCGGGCTAATATGACAGTATCTCCTACTCGCGCCTGACGAATATCTTTTAAGCCTGTAGCGATATATCCAATCTCTCCAGCTGAAAGAGTTTTGCCAGCCCGAAAATCCGGAGCAAATGTCCCCAGCTCTACCACCCGATCGCTGACGTCTGTTCCCACAAAGGCGATATCGTCACCTTGGGATACTTGCCCTTCAACGATGCGTACATAGGCAACTACTCCCTTGTAATCATCGTAAACAGAATCAAAAATAAGGGCGCGTAGAGGTTTGTCAGCTGCAACTTTCGCCGGCGGTACTTTGGCCACAATCCGATCAAGTAGCTCTTCCACTCCCTGCCCGGTTTTAGCGGAGATGCTTAAGATTTCATCCTGCGGTACCCCCACCAGACGTTCAATTTCATCTTTTACCTTTGGTACATCCGCCGCCGGCAGATCCACCTTATTAATCGCTGCGATAATTTCGAGATTCTGTTCAAGAGCCAGGTACAGATTAGATACTGTCTGGGCCTGTACTCCCTGAGTGGCGTCCACAAGCAGGAGCGCCCCCTCTACCGCTTGCAGGCTACGGGATACCTCATACTGAAAGTCCACGTGACCTGGCGTATCGATTAAATTGACAACGTCGTCTTTCCATTGCATTCGCACTGGCTGCAACTTAATTGTGATTCCTTTTTCCCGCTCCAGCTCCATGGAGTCCAGCAACTGTGCCCGCATATGACGGGATTCCACCGTTTTCGTCACTTCTAAAAACCGGTCAGCCAGGGTGGATTTGCCGTGGTCGATGTGGGCAATAATGGAGAAATTGTGGATTTTAGCCATACGAAATATGGCGAGAGGATATCACGAGAACGGCCTATCGACCAGCGTTTCTCAAAAATAAGCCGATAAAATTTGCAAAGTAAACGCGAAATGCTACCATACTATGATTTTTAATCTTACCTTTTATCCAAGTATGCATAAACATAAGTTAGCAATTATCGGCAGCGGAGTAGTCGGGCAAGCAACAGGCAAAGGATTTAACAAAGTAGGAAAGCTTGATATTACTTTCGTTGACGTGAACGATCAGACAATCCAGAAGCTACGGGAAGAAGGCTACAGCGCTATTCGAGCCGAGGACCTTACGCCGGAAATAGCAGACGTACTCTTTATATCAGTACCCACCCCTACGGTAAGCGGGCGTATTAACCTTGATTACCTTATTCAGGCAACCATCAACATAGCTGAACGTGTGCTAGCATCGAGTAATAGCCGTCATACTATCGTTGTTCGTAGTACAGTGCCTCCTGGTACAACCGAAAAACTCGTTATTCCTCTCTTGGAGGAGAACTCCGGCAAAGTAGCTGGGAAGGACTTTGGTGTCTCTATGAGTCCTGAGTACCTGCGTGAAGAAACGGCAGAGGAAGACTTTATTCAGCCCCGACTTATTACAGTAGGTGCTCTTGACGATGAATCAGCGAAAACGATGGAAGAGGTGTACGCTGCCTTCAACATGCCGGTTCATCGGCTTCCGCTAGCCGAAGCCGAAGCTCAGAAATACGTACACAATCTGTACAACGCCTGCAAGATCTCCTTCTTTAATGAAATGCGCATGGTTTGCAGTGAAGCGGGTATCAATGCGGAAGAGATTTTCCCCCTTGTCGCTCAAAGTGCAGAAGCGTGCTGGAATCCAACATACGGGACAAAGAACAAGGGCCCGTTTTCCGGGAGTTGTCTTCCAAAGGACACGACTGCGTTTCTCGGCTGGGCTCGTGATAACCACAAAAATCCAATGCAGCTTCTAGATGCTGTCATTGCCGTAAACGAGGACCTGAAGAGCCAAATGTCGAATGAGCAGCAAATGGCAATGGCTATTGCTGAAAAGTCAGGCCAGCGGACGATTTAAGCTGGAATTAAAATTGTAGAACTGGACAATGCCCACATTTCTCATGAGCTCAATCGGCTTGGTAGTTCTATATTTTCCACTGGGGCTGATTGGCGCGTGGCGATGGAGCGTTTGGCTGGCTAAACGAATCACTGCACTGTGGTACAACCCAACACCGATCCACGCGGGGTATAGACCAACCTTGAGTGTTGTCACCCCTGTATATAACGAAACCCCTGCCCTCTTCCGCCAGGCACTTGAATCATGGAGGCAGAATGATGCTAATGAGATCATTGCCGTTATCGATCATACTGATAAAGTCTGCATCGAGATATTTAAAGACTTTAAACAGAGCTTCGCGGGTGCGAAATTAATCATCACCGAAAAGCCTGGAAAACGTCCGGCATTAGCAGAAGGATCGCGCGAGGCTACCGGTGAGATTATTGCCCTTGTTGATAGCGATACTGTTTGGGATGCGGATATCCGAGACAAAATGCTTGCACCGTTTATTGACAAAAAAGTAGGTGGGGTGGCCACACGACAGGACGTGATGGTTACAGATTCCCTGGCGCAACGCCTTTTCAATATTCACCTGGACCAGCGCTACTTTGACGAGATGGCGTATTTAGCAACTGTCAGCAATGCCCTGACCTGTCTTTCTGGTAGAACAGCAGTTTATCGACGAGCAGCGTTATTGCCCGTACTAGAAGGGATGGAAACGGAGAAATTTTGGGGCGCCCCTTGTGTAAGCGGTGAAGATAAGTGCTTGACGCGTCTTGTTCAGTCAAGCGGTTGGCATATGCGTTACCAGCGTAACGTTCGCGTGCAAACCCATGGCGTTTCTGATCTGCGTACCTTCTTTAAGCAGCAGCTTCGCTGGATCCGTAACAGCTGGCGATCAGATTTAAAAACCCTCTTCAGCCGCTGGGTCTGGCGCGACTCTAAGATTCTTGCGCTACATATGATAGACCGCTTCATTCAACCCTTTACTCTGCTTCTGGGGCCGGTCTATCTGGTTCTTTCGATATATTGGCAGCACTGGATTGTAGTGGCCGTTCTGCTAGCCTGGTGGCACGTTAGTCGTGGTATCAAGCTTTTTGCCCATCTGAAACACAGACCAAACGATCTATTTATTCTGCCTGTGTATATTCTCAGCACATACATCATGGCTGTCTTGAAAATTTATGCCCTCTTTACCGTTCGCCGACAGGGCTGGATCACGCGCTGGCACAAGAATCGACTTAAGAGTATCGCCTGGTTTAAAGCAGTACCCTCATACGCCGGTACTGCCGTGGCCGTTGCGCTCCTTGTTGTAGCCGTTGCAAGTTATGAGGAAATCGTTACAGAGAACACGTCCGCATTAGAAGCAAGAGTGGCCGATGCGCAAGAAGTGAATCACCCACAAATTACATATGATGTTGCTGTCATTGATGCAAAACGACAGGCGATATTGGAAGAGATTGAAAATCACCAATTCGGCGTACTAGAGGTAGAGCGCAAAGACACCCTATCCGAGCTAAGCCGGCTGCTAAACATCCGCCTGGCAAGTGTTATCGAGGCAAACCGAGCTGAAATCCCTAATCCCAGTAAGCTGGAAATTGGTGATAAGGTAAAAGTGCCAATTACCGAGCTTCGAAATACACTTACGCCAAGCGTGCTTGCCACGGCTGTTCCAACCGAGCTCCTTCATGTCCCGGAAGAAAACACTATTTATATAACCGGGAATGGCAGTGCCATCGATATCCCCAAATTAGCTGCTCGCATAAACAACCCGGATCTCCTCCAGGAAATAGCCCCGGGAGAGTGGATCCTGCGTGTCAGCCTCTTCCTGCGTGAGGGGGCAACCCTGGTTATCGACGGCGAGAGCGTTAAGTGGCTTAAGCTGAAAAGCGAAGATGAAAACTTTGCCTGGATTCGTGGGTATAACTCTAACATCCTCATTCAAAATACGAAGATAACTTCCTGGAACGAAAACACGAATACGTTTGACCTAGAGTATAAGAAAGATGGTCGCAGTTACATCTTAGCTAAGTATAACGGGCGCATGGATGTGCTGAACTCTGAAATTGCATACCTGGGATACGGTATCGAAGATGGCTGGGGTGAAACAAACCGCCATGCCGGAGGAGTATACGGTATTTCCTGGAAAATTATTGATGGATCCTTCAACAAGTATATAGTGACGGGCAATGTCATTAACAATAAGTTCCACCACAATTATTATGGTTTTTACACATATGGTGTAACCGGAATGATCGTGCGCGATAATGAGGCTTATGAAAATGTTCAGTACGGATTCGACCCACACGATGATTCAAATAACATGATAATCGAGAACAACATTGCACGAGACAATGGTAATCATGGAATTATTATTTCAAAGCGCTGCTTTAACAACATCATACGAAACAATGTTTCTTATGATAACCGTCTGCACGGCATCATGATGGACCGGCAATCAAACAACAATATAGTTGAAGGAAATATTACATACGGTCACGTTGATGGCATCGCCATTTACGACTCCCACAATAACCTTATTCGCAACAACGAGATTCGGGATAACAAGCGTGGTATTCGTGCCAATATCGGTTCGTCAGGAAATCTATTCGAGAATAACATAATCACATCAAGCAACCGCGGTATTTACATCTACGACGACGCTCACAGCAATATTGCGTTCAATAATATTTTGACGGATAACGAAATTGGAGTCTACTTACGGAAAACAACGAATAATCTAATCGCTAAAAGTCTAATCAAGGATCAAAATGATCGCGAACTCAAAGAACTCGAAAGTAGCGATAATCGAGTAGAGATTACGAAGTGAAATTATTTCTGAACGCCAGGAGTCTTGAGTTCAAACGAACAGGGAGGGTTTAAAATTTCCTTTCGGTTAGAAAACGAGCGGTTGCCGCTGTGGACGTTGCCGCAAATGCGCCCCTGAGGCATGCGCTGTACCTTAACTGCCACATGCTTGTTATTCTCGATACGATTGCCATATGCTTCATTGCTAAGACCATCCTTGGATTCATCTCCCCCGAATCGAATTCCTGCCCCTCGATTATTAAAGATATAGTTATAGCGGAAAATATTACCGTTACCCCGACTATTCATACCACCACTTTCCGTATCCTTCTGTTCCGTACAGCTGTTAAATTCAATTATGTTCAGAGATGAACCCTCCTTAACATCCACACACTCGTTGCCGAATGTGGCAAAGGTATTGTTCCGGACTATATTGCCATCGGATTTATCAGTTTCTTTCGTTGGGTTTTTTGACAGCTGCTCTGGCGCAGTACCGATGTATACACCCTCCCCGTTCTTTCCACCGCCATCACCCTCAAAGTCTTCACGCCCGCAATGCTCCACGCGATTTTTTTCAAAAAGATTATCATTTGAGTGATATTTCATGCGTACACATTCTCCGTCAGCATGGTGAAAGTAATTGTTTTGAATAACGTTGTGGTCAGCTTCTTGCAACCAGAGGAGAATGTCCTTACCCGTAAATTCAAAACCGGAAACTATATAATAATCGTGCCGCAGTTCCATAATACGTCCATTATTTTCATTGCCCTTGAGCACCACCCGACCTTTTGCCTGGAGAATAATTGGCTCTGAAGAGGATCCACTACGGGCACTTACGATATACTCGTTATACGTTCCCGACTGGACTTCAATACGTGTACTGGGCTTTGCTTTTGAAAGAGCATGAGAAATAGTTTTATATGGACTTTTGCTACCTCCATTCCCTGCAGAATCTGAGCCGGAAGTACTTACATAAATAATATTTTTCACGTCTGTTGTGAGAGGGCGAACAGGACGCGTATCCAACTTCTTGTCTTTGACGCCCATAACTTGAGCAGGGGGTGCTCCTGCCAAGAAGGAGTTCACCGACAGAGCTAGAACTGTAAGCGAAAAAACAGCTATAACGACCGCTCCCTTTAGCTTTATCCTATTGTGTCTAAATCCAAACATTGGCTTCATTGTACAGTTCTTCTCTCTTACGCTCCACTGCTTAGCTCCCCGTGGATTAACAGGCGCTTAAAATCAGTCCATACGGGCCAGCAGGTAACAAGCGTGACCGTGGAACGGGTATCTTGAGGTAACTCATATATGGCTTCTGGATGGACTATCTCTCGCTCAAAAACTCGGTAGGTATACTGAGAATCCCCTATAGTGATTCTAAACTCGTCACCTACCCCAAGATCTGAAAGTTCCGAGAATGCAAAGCGGTACGGTCCAAACCAGGGAAGTCCACTACTGTGAGCAACGATAACCATATTACCCGCCTGATTAAAACCATTACCTACAGGCAAAATAACTGCTCCCTCTTTAAGTAAACTTTGTATATTAGCCTCTTCAAAGCTGGTACTCATCACTAATGGCAAAGGTTCCGCAAGGGAGTGAAACCATAGTGTTTGGAGTTCTGGCTCGTCTACCTCCGCTAGTTCTTCACGGAAAGGTGCTGGCGAAGAATGTGGCGCCTTCGAAACAGTCGGTTTCCCAAAAATAAAAATGAGAAGACCAGCCAGTACCAACGATAATATGATGTTGGCGTTTACTTGTTTCTTCGCCACAGGATCCCTATACCAGACAGTGCAACTACAACTACTGCACCTGCCGTTAGGGGCATTCCTGTTGATGGAAAGCGCGTAAACTCACCATGCACTTCTTGAGAGGTAGGTGCAGGAGGGGTGGGAGTTGAAGTTGCTTTGTCTCCGGCAATGCGAGGAGCAGCAGTTGACGCTGCAGCTGGTTCATCCGGCCCAGGGCAACAATCGTCATCATCAGTCGAGCCGCCGCTTCCTGTTACCGTTGGGGTAGGCGATGGCGTAGGAGTTGGCGACGGAGTCGGGAACGGCGTTGGTGATGAGATGACCTCATCAAAGGCTGCACAGATAGGAACGATGCTATTTGGTACTCCTGGATCCGGAAACATAGGATGCTTTGCCGTTACAGAGTCAATATTCCCGGTTAAGACGAAGGCAGTGTTCACCTGCTCAATAAGCGTGTCTACATCTTCAGGTAAATCGTTGATAGAATTTGTGCTCTGCCCGTTGCTCAGCTCAAGAAAATATTGCTCATTTGGCTGTCCCTGAGAGCCCTTACTGCTAGAGTGATCATCAAATGACATAAGGGTTACATTATATGTCCCCGCTGTAATACTGACGTTAACCGGCCCATCGGTAGCGCTCGAAAGCGTCTGACTAGCCCGAATCAGCTTGTTGTTAAACTGAATAATAACGCGACCCGGCTGTTGGGCTAGAGAACACTCAGGAATGACCAGCTGAGCCCTTACTGGCAGAAAGAATCCCACCCCAACTATCACCCCCAAGGCCAATAGGGCTATTGTTCCCCTATCAGCATGTCTGATTGTTCTAAGATTTTGCATAACAGTTTTGTATATCATAAAACTTGCAATTCCCGCAAACAGGGATTATGTTGTGTAATTCATGACTAAACTAAGTGGAAAAGTTGCTGTTATCACGGGTGCCGGAAGAGGCCTTGGCGAGGCCACGGCTCGGGAGTTGGCTTTGGCGGGTGCTACCGTTGTAATGTGCGATATCAATAAAGAGGAGATTGAGGCAGCTGCCAGCCGCCTCTTGGAGGACATGCCCACCGCTACTGTTACCGCCCGCATATGTAATGTTTGTGAAGAGGCAGATTGTCGGGAACTGCTTAATAGTACAAAAGAGCAATTTGGCCGCGTCGACATTCTCGTCAACAATGCTGGTGTTAACATAACAGCTGATATCGAATCAATCTCTGTTGAAGACTGGGATCGCACAATGAATACAAACCTCCGCGGAGCATTTCTAATGTCGAAATTTGTTATTCCTATTATGAAAAATCACGGCGGAGTGATCGTGAATGTTGTTTCTAGTCTGGCAAAGCGGATAAAACCAAACTCCCCTGCCTACGTAGCTAGCAAGTGGGGTCTCTTGGGATTCAGCCAGGTTCTTTACATGCAGGCTCGTCAACATAATATTCGTGTCACAGCTTTAAGCCCGGCAGGCATGCGTACCCGGCTATTACTCGAGCGCTTTCCGGATCTGGATCAGGATAAACTGCTCGATCCCGCCAGCGTTGCCAAAGTGATTAGGTTTATCACTGAATTACCAGATGAAGTTGCCATTCCTGACCTCTTCATGATGTCGCTCAAGGAAGATACGTGGCCATAAATGGCTTACCCAACTAAAACCCCCGTTTACACGGGGGTTTTAGCAGATTCCTTATATACGCCTAGTCAAACTCAAGGAGAAGCGTAGGCACCTGGCCGACTCCCTCTTTAGAGTGAAAGTGTACCTGTCCGGAAGCTCCTTCATTAATCTTTTTAATCAGCCACCCATCAGCAGCTCCAGCTTGCACATCTGCAGTGACGTCGAATGACACATCTCCAGTAAATCCGTTAGTGATGAGGAAGGGATCTGCCGTTGCAGAAGCATACTGATCTGGGTCACTCACTGGCTGGCCATCGCCTCCACCCCAACGAGCACAATCATCATGACTACTGTTGCTGAGATCAGGGTCTACTGCACAATTCCATGTCACGCCTTCACCTGTGCCACGATCAGAAAGACTGCCGTGCAAGTCTCCATCTTGGCCATTCCCCTCTGCCCAGTTGGTCAAGAGACGGTGGATAGAAATATCTCTACCCGATGCACCCCACCCACTTGATGAGAAATTGGGACCAAGTCCACTTGTCTTTTCAAAAGCGTTAAGAACTAGCGTTGCCTTCGTTACACTTGAAGTGTCTACGCCCGTAAGATCAAAGGCGACCAAAACTCTGTTATTGCCACTGCCCTGAATTCGAACTCCGGGATTAGCCCCTTCGTTTCTGTTGTCAGCTCCAGAGCGAACAAAGGAGTCCTTCATTGCTGTAAGCTCTAGATCTCCCAGCGGAGGCTCAGGTGGGAGGTAGGTAATAACAAGGTGAGGGGTTCCTGCTTCACGAGAATCAAAGGAGACATACCCGTTCTGTGTTTCATTATCTTTACGAACTAACCACCCGTTATTATCAGTACCACTTAAGAAGGCTTCAACGTCATCGGTAACATCAAATTCAACTGTCCCTGTCTGCCCTTTTGTGATAGTTACAGAATCAGTGGGAACAGATTCATACGTTCCCCCATTCCATTTAGTAACACACTCCGGCTGGTGGTTTGTGATATTAGAGTCAATGGCACAATTCCAAGTTGCGCCATCGCCAGTACCACGGGTAGATTGAGGACCAGGCAATTCAGCGTTCTTACCATTTCCCTCAGCCCAAGTTTGAGTTAAACGATGAGTACTGATAGCGCGCCCAAGAGGGCCCCAATTATTCTTTGCCGTCTCAATTTCCAATTCTAGTACGGCGGAAATCAACGTGCCTTCTCCAATCAAGTCTTCAATTTCAGTTTGATCAAATTGAACTAAAGCTCGATTATGCCCAGCTGACCGTACCCTAAGAATAGGTGAGGCTCCTTCGTTAGTATTCGCTGCACCCTTGCGAAGATATGTATCTGCCGAGGCATCAAGTGATTCTACGACAGGCTCAACATCGGCCCACGCTTCCTGAGCAAAAAACGTACTCATTAAAAAAGCCTGAAACACTAAAAGAAATGCTAGAACAATACCAATCGTAAATTGTAATCTTTCATTCCACAAAGGGACACTTCTTGTTTGCCCCCACGCAATACTCTTCATATGTATAGTAGGTATAAAAATTAAATGATCCATTCCAATGTGCTAATTACAACAACAACCGTCAATAGGGCTATTATCAAAATCTGTGGACAACTTTTAGTGACTATACTTCGGCGGAGCATTAACTTCTTCCTGCTCCTCCTCTCGCGTGTACGCTAAGCCCTGCCGCAAATATTGGGAACCGCGCATGTCAGGATCAGCTGTATCTCGTTCTTGGTCTCTGATATAACCCGGAACAAAATTAAGTTCTGTACTTTGTGTATCCAGCCAGTGAAATCGGAATGTCCCCATCAGGTTTATTATCTCATCCCGTCCCTGCTCTGAAGTTTTCCGACCGCCCATAATCTCATGCGCCTGATTGAGTAGCAAGACATTCATTCTTTCCGATCCGCAGCAGGCTGACATTTCTCCGCGCGTGCGATCAAGAAGAATACTTCCATTAAACAAAAGAAGGTCAGTGGCCTTCTCCGGACGGATACGATAATCAACTACTTGCTCCAGTATGTCCAAATGTGCCTTGGGAAAATTGTGCGGCACTCCATCGCGATATAATATGGTGCGCTTCCACGGACTGTTATAGTGCCAGATGATCTGACTGTCGGTTGCCTCATGCGGCATCCCGTACTGCTCCACGAGATAATCGGCCATGCGTCGGGAGCGCGCCGGCCACGTCGAAATGATGTGCTGGATGGACGATAGTGTTTGCATAAGTATCCATCCTCCACCTTTCGGCATTTATGCAACAATTACAAGGAAATACCTTAAGTATTTAGTCAACGATCTCTAACACTTTTCTGCTATTCTGGCACTTCACCAAAGCGGGGAGTATCCGTGCCGCCTACAAACTTCACCCGGAGGCTACGCGGCAGATACTTATTCACCACCAGAATCTCATCACATTTCATCATCCAGCATAGCCATATATACATGACTGCTCCACCTGTTGAGGTAATTATCAGCTGAACAAAAATTCCCCAGAATCGTTGCATGTCCACCACAGCTGCAACCGGATACTTAAGCAACTGGACAACTGCCGCGGAAATAATTGCTGCCAGTACAATCTTACTCAGACTAGATATGACCTGCCAGTCATCAAATCCGTGCAGATTCCAGTGCAGCATACCCAGGAGCGCTACGAGTTGAACAATACTGGCGATCGAAAAGGCCAGGGCTAGTCCCTGGACTCCCAACAGGGGCGACAGGTAGAGAGCCAGCACAACATTCACAACCATGGAAAGAATGGCCACCATTACTGGCGTTCTCGTATTCTGCTTGGCATAAAAAGCCCGCGTCAGCAGAGGAATTGTAGCCTGGGCAAAAATACTGATGATGAGAAACTTCAGTGTTTCAAATGTCAGGATAGTATCCTCCCAGTCAAAGGCTCCATCCCCGAACAGCACACGTACTGACTGAGCGCGGAGCAGGAAGAGAAAAGCGGAGATCGGAATAACAAAAAACATGATGTACCGGAACGAACGTGTTACGGTGTGCCGGAATTCGGCTGTTTGCTTTCGGGCCACCTGTTCGGCCATCGTTGGAAAGGCCGCCTGAGCAAAGGCGATCCCGAAAATACCAATCGGCAGATGGTATATGTTATTAGCCAAATGAAACGCTGTAATACTTCCGGCTAGCAGCCCCGATCCGAGAATTGTAACCACTACCAGGTTCAACTGCTGGGCTGCTAAACCGAACACCCGCGGTAGCATCAGACGCCACAGCTGCCGGAAATCCTCCGGAGAGGAAATAAGCAGGGGACGCCAGCGGAAACCGACCCGTAGTGCACTAGGCAACTGCACCAGTAAATGCAGCACAACTCCCAGCACAACTCCCCATCCCAGACCTGCTACTCCCATCATCGGTACCAGGTACACTACGCCGAAGATAATACCGAGGTTGTACAAGACTGGAGCAATGGCGTAAACAGCAAACCGTTTGAAGGAATTTAGAATCCCAGAAAAAATAAAACTGATTGACAGGAAAATTGGCTGCAATGCCATAATACGGGAAAGCTGTATCGTCAGCTCCAATTTTTCGCCCGTAAATCCGGGGGCAATCAGTGGCACAATATTTGAAGCAAATAAAGCATACAACGCACTCAAGACTCCCACTCCGATGACAATTAAATTGAATAAAGAAACGGCAAAATCAAACGCCTGGGACTGCCCGCCCTTCCTGCCCTTCACCAGCTTGTCGGTGAAAAGAGGAATGAACGCTGCAGACAGCGCCCCTAAAACAATAAGATTGAAAATCAAATCCGGCACCCGAAAGGCTGCCACAAAAGCATCAAAGGTATCGCCCGCTCCAAAGGTAGTTGTAAAGACGCGCTCGCGAATTAAGCCAATAATACGGCTTAACAAACTGGATGCACCAAGAATAAGGGCAGCCGAAACAATCGATCCATTGCCGGATAGGCGCTTGAACTCGTCAGGAGACATGTCTGGATTGTACGGGAAAAGCCCTGTCTCTCAAAATTATGTCAGTTTTTCTCGATTACAAAGCCAAGCTGGGTATCTGAGGTTAGTTGTCCACGGTACACAACGCTTTGGTCCGATTCTCGCGTCAGGCCTGCGTCAGGCACTATGTGCGTAAGAGCCAGTGAAGACGGGATCTTAAGAGAGGCGCGGACAGTAGTACGCACATCCCCGGGCTGCTTGACCATGTAGACAGTGTAAGATTCAACCGCATCAAACAGAGAGGGTAAAGACACGTGGCGCGGCAGACGATAACGATACAACATAACAGAAGTCTGGCCGGGCTTGGTAACTGTCCAGTTGGCAAAGAATGTGTATCCACTTTCCGCTCCGATCATTGTTCCGCTCGCATCCTGACGCTGGGCAGCCTGCCAGGCTATTACATCAGCATCCCCCGTAAGCAGCGCATCAGTTTTGTGCAGCACCGGACGCGGCACCTCCGAAGGCGGTGTGAAGCCCGACGCTTCCAGTAACTGAGCTCCAGCCGGTACAAAGACCCGCTGATAAATAACATTATCCTTGTAGGCCGGATTTTCTCCTTCTGGATATACCGTCTCTCCTATCTCCGTCGGCCCGTTATGTGTCCGTCGAATAGTAAGCACTACCTCCACGTCCCCGTCAGCGGTGATGATGTTGCGATAATCAAGCTCCTGTTCAACAAACTGGTCGCTTTTATGTCCTCCAATGTTGGCATTGTTCACATAGACAAATCCCTGCTTATCAGCTGGTACCGAACCTGACCAGTGCAATTTCTGGATTTGCTTCTGAGCTTCAGCGTCCCGGAAATACATCAGTAAATCTTTGTGGTGGATAGCCTCGGCAAGCGCCCCCATAATCTCAACATTAGTCGTTGCACCCTCTTTGGGCTCGAATAACCGGTTTAACAACAGTGGTGTTAAGTCTGCCAGGAATTGTTTGGGTTTATTCAGCTGACGATCATATTCGTACGTTACCTCCCGCTGAGTTACTTCGAAGAAATTATCAGCTGATACCTCGACGTCATAGCCCGGCACCTGAATGGGGCCGGTGATCCCCAAAAGTCGCTGAATTACCTGCGGGGTAAACAGGATAACCCCGTCGACAGTAGGTCCTCCCTCTTTTTCAAAAAATTCGGCAATTTTAGGTGCACTGACCTCATAATCCACAAACCAGTTCGCATCACGCAGATACCACCGATCAACAATAGATAGGAGGGGGTTTGGCGGCGCAATGAATTCCTTGAGCTGTCCGTCAGGGTCATAGACGCTCTGCACGTCGATGTTCTCTACCCGGCCCTGATCAATATTCACCAGCCCCAGTGTTCCAATGAATCCTCCAATTGGTCGCAGCTCGTGGTTATTGGCAAATAATATTAAATACTGACGGTCATGCTCTGCTCCTAGTAGATACAAAAATGTATTGCTCTGCTCGACGAATGTCCGCACCAAGGCGGTAGCCGCTGGAATTGAGTTCTTGAGAGTCTCAACATGCTCCTTTACTGCAGCCGGCAGAAGCGGACTGTTTACTTTTTGAACGGCCGCATCGGCTCGCTCCAGCTCAACAAGAGCCTGCTCAAAATCCTGACGGGTGGTAGTAATTGCATCAACAATAGTAGGCGAGGACTGCTCACCTTCCCCACTGGCCACAAATGAACCTGCAGCCAACAGCGGCTGCAGCCCTTCACTTACGTGTTGCCCCGCCTGAGTTAACGCCGATCCCACTTCGAGCAACTCCTGACCGGAACGCACTGTGCCAGTCACATCGAGAATGCGCAAAATAGCACCCTGAGCAGACAGGGCTGTATCAAGTTCCGCTTGCGCCTCACCTATTAACACTTGAGCCTGCTGGAAGGATGTCTGACTGGCAACCACATCGGTTTCGGCCAGAGCCGACTGAGCGGAAAGTACGTGCTCTAACGCCTGTTCTGAACGGCTCTGAATTGAAGATAGTGCAGCGGAAGCGCGCCCTAGTCCCTGAAGGTTCCAGACAATGCCGCCGACAACCGCACATCCGACCAGTAAAATTCCCAGGTTTACGAGTTTACCGCCGGAGCCGGATTTACGGACTTTTTTTTTAGGCGTTTTAAGTTCCTGTCCTTTATCGCCCGAACGCGAGAACGGCCAGAGACTCACCATAAGCGGCAGGGCAAATTTTGACTGTGGTGCCTGTACTGCCGTCGGTGTATCAGCAACTTTCACAAATAAATCAGTGGCTACCTCAGCTGTCTTGGGCGCTCCGTCAAAGGCATACGACACATCTCGTTCGCTGTACCAGTCAGATGCTGAAGCGTGTCCGTATTGTTCTATGGTGGCTACGGGAATGGGCCGAGATTTTGGTGTGTCAATACTACGCGCCGCAGACTGACGAACATTCTTTCTTTTTAATTGCTTCGCCGGACGAGCGTGCTTGGCCTTGGCAACAGGAGCCTTTGGCCGTGAGGCCGTCACGTTTTGTCCCGACGCATTTCCAACATATGGTGGAGTAGCTATCTGCAACTGCGGACGGGACTTAGTATACATATCTCCCGTATGGTGTTCTGCCCCGCGATTAAACAATCGATGTCGAGGTAACGTAAATCCGCCGCGGTCCTCAGTAATTTCGGGGTTATGCCGAACTAACGGTCGGGTATGGATCGGCCGGCGTTCAAAGCGCACAATTGCCTCCCGGCGACGTTTCTTACGACGCTCTTTATTCAACTGATCACGAATGGGCTTGCGCAGACGAGCGGGCAACTTCCACTCTACCTGCACAATCCGAGAGCCGGCCGCGGTATGCGGGCCAGTCTTGCGAGATGTGGAAACCGAAGCAACACGAGGACGAGCCCGTCGCCTACGCGACGGTCCCCCGTTTCCGTGTCCCCCACGTGCCCCGTTTCCGCTTGGCGGAAGGACATCAAACACAAGTTAATTGTACGATTAAACTGTTAAACACGAAAGATCATTTCACGTCTTCATATAACTGAAGGTGCTTTCTGGCAGCTTCTTCCCAAGAAAACATGGCAGCCTGGGCTTTTCCCTGCGTAACCCGTTGCTGCCACATATTATCCTCCTTTAGAAGGCGGCGGATACCACCTTCGATACTTGATACGGATTCCGGATTTACATACTCTGCAGCCTGGCCTAACACTTCCGGCAAGCTGGAAACATTTGCAGCAACTACCGGCGTGCCGCATGCTGCCGCCTCCAGTGGCGGCAGTCCAAAGCCCTCATACAGACTAGGGAAAACAAAACAGGTTGCCTCAGCATAGAGCGCCGGCAGCAGCTCCTGAGGAACATAACCGGGGAAAATTACCCTGTCAGTTATAGAAAGCTCGCGGGAATATTGCAACGCGTTGGTATATCCCGGTACGGGCTTGCCAGTGATAACCAGCTTAAGGTCAGGATACTCCAGTATAAGATTCTTAAACGCCTCCAGTATCCGCCGGATATTCTTATGACTCATCCACACCCCCACATACAAGAGATACGGATCCGGCGTTCCGATTAACGATCGTACCTTCTGCCGCTGCAATTGTTGAACTGGATCGAAGAAATGATCCTCAACACCTTCGTGAATAACGGTGGCGTGTTGAGGCTGAGGAACAGGCAGAGTCCCCACTTCTGTTCTGGTATGACTGGTAACGAAGATAACTTCGCGAGCGTGACGAAGAGCATGAGAAAATACAGCTTCATACATCACCTGCTTAAAGAGGCTCTGGTGTTTTTGACCCGGAAAAATAAAGCGGGTGGCGTCGTGAATGGTAACAACGTAGGGTCTACGATATCCCAGCGGAACGTTGAAGTGGGTAAAATGCACCAGGTCAACATCCAGATCATACAGCTGCTTTAGGAAAAATGTCTGCTCCCGCCAGGAGTAGTAGGAAGCATCTACTGGTATAAGATGAAACTGGTCAGACAGAGCACCCAATGATACCCGAGCTTCTTTTTCCCACTCATCGGGAATAAGAACAGTAAACTCGTGTCCGGAGGACAGGCGCACATACTGCCGCAGGAGATTCTTCACGTATGTTGCAATACCGGTCCATAGCACTGCCCGGGCATCAATGGCAATTCTCATGTACTTAAGAATATATCAAGAGAGCGGAAAACATAGCTGCACAACAGGCATCATCATTTTCTAACTGCCCGCTCCAGTGTTTTCACAGTTTGTCTGGCAGCGGTATCCCAGTTGTATATTGCCCGAACAGTATTACGTACCGTATGCGGTATGCGCACCGGGTCCCGCAGAAGCTCTCTGATTACCGCAGCCAGCTGGGGCGTGTTATACGGATCAACAAGCGTGGCCCAGGGTCCAACAATCTCCGGCAGCGCTGAATTAAACGATGTTACTGCCGGAGTACCCATTGCGATTGCCTCTAGAGGCGGGAAACCAAACCCTTCATAAAAACTTGGATACACGAACAGGTCAGCCGCCGCGTAGAGAGCTGCCTTGTCCTCTTCAGCCACGAACCCCGTTATATGTATCCGCTCCCGGTGCGGTGACTGCCGGCGAGCCTCAATATGTTCTTCTTGCTTCCAACCGCTTTCTCCAGCCACCACCAGATCGTGGTCAATCTGGTGAGCAACAGCTGAAAACGCCTCAATGATACCCGTAATATTCTTACGCGGTTCAAACCTGCCCAGATACAGAACGAACTGCTCAGGCAGGTTGTACTTGCGCCGCACCTCCTGGATCACAGCTGGGCGGGCAGCTTCATCGGCAAATGACAGTCCAGAATACACAACTGAAATATTTTCTTCCGGCAATCCGTACAGACGTTTCACGTCTTCCTTTGTGTGCTCCGATACGGCAATGACATGATCAGCGTTTTGCATAAGCTGTCGGGGACGCATCATACGGTGCCAGATACGACGTCGAACATTTAAGAATTCCGGAAAGAGTTCATACGACAAATCATGAGCGACTGACACCATAGGAATTCCAGAAGATAGCGGTGTCAGACGGACATTTGGCACAAAAAATATATCTGCCGGTACCAACCTATCCCACCGAGGACGTCTGAGCACAAACTGCGCCGAATTAAAAAGCTTGTTCGGATACCGATAGGCAATCGGATGCACATTTTTTGGAAACCGCGGTAGTGCTACGCTCCGACGTGAGTTGTAATATGCCTGAAAAATATGCTGCGGGGCTACTTTGGCCATATGCCGCAGAATTTTTGTGGTGTATTCTTCCACGCCACTATGCCGGCCCTCCATCAATGACCGTACATCAACAGCGATTCGCATAAGTTATTCTCGTATGCCGGGGCGGGCAGCGACTAATAATAAAATAAGATTAAATCCAAGAAACAAAACCAATACAAACGCTGCTATTGTAATTATTGGAACAGAGACGGCTGTTTTACCAACCCAGGAATCTGTCGTCACCACCCGAAACTGTAGTGCGGGAATTCCCTCAGCATGATATCGCTCAATATTCTGCTGCATCACTTGCTGCAGCGAATTTGCCACTGCACGCGTTCGTGCTTCGGTTGCATCACTTACAGTTACCTGTACCAGTTGCGGTGCTGTTTTCTCTGCCCGAACAATGCGGGAAACCTGGTGGGGATCTTCCGTTTGCAGCGGTACCTGTGCGGATTCGAATGCAGCGACAATCACTTCCGGAGTCTGGGCCCACTTGGCCAGTGTGGCTGCAAATAAATCCGTGGCCTGTAAAGCATAGTATCCGTCAAAAGTATACTCCTGGGGAGCCTCTCGCTCGCTCAAAGAGACAATATATGAAAAATGCACTTGGTAGGTCGGCTCAATATTAATAGCCACAACATACGCTGCCACGCCGACCACGAAGCTAGCCAGCAGCGCCAATGGCAGGCGCCGCTTGATCTCGTCCCAGTAGATTTGCGTAGTGCTTGTCATCCCCTATTTCTTAACCTTTAGCTGCTGATGTCGCATCCATTCATTCTGCACAAGTTCACGCATTTCGTCTAAGAAGCGTTGCCGGTCAAATTTCTCGGCATGAGAGCGGATAGTCAGAGGATCAAATCGCTGCGATTCAAAACGGACAATGGCCTCAACCAGCGCCGCCGGCGTCTGTTCCTCAAAAAATATACCCGTTACGCCTTCCACGACCGTTTCGACTGCCCCGCCCGCCCGATAGGCAATAGTCGGCTTGCCGCTGGCCGCTGCCTCCAGCGGCGTAATACCAAAATCTTCTTCCTGAGGAAACAGCAGCGCCTTGGCTCCCGCATACAGTGCGGGCAGCTCTTCATCCGGTACGAACCCTAAAAATTCCGTGTGCTGTCCCCTGCGCCGACGGAGATCCTCAAACTCCGGACCCGTCCCCACTACCTTCAAAATCCGTCCCAACTTCTCGCAGGCCGCGACTGCCAGATCCACCCGCTTGTACGGCAGCATACGAGAGACTACCAGGTAATACCCTTTATCAGTTGACGACACCGCGAAGCGTTTCACATCGACAGGAGGATAAACCACCACAGCCTCTCGGTTATAATACTTCTTGATACGGCGCGCGACATGATGAGAGAGCGTAACGTAACAATCGACTCGCTGAGAGGCGTAGTAATCCCACTGACGAATATACGACAGAGCTAAAGGTGCAAACTTCTGAAAAAAGGTGCTGCGGGAAAATTCTCGGACATACTTGTGACTATCGTCCCACGCGTACCGCGTAGGAGTAAAGCAGTAAGAGATATGAAGAGTTCGAGAAGGATGAATAATGCCCTTACTGAAACTATGGGTTGCTGACAAGATCACGTCGAAATCTTTCAGATTAAACTGTTCTATTGCCAGCGGCATCAGCGCCAGCGGAAAGTAACGATGGGAACGTTGCGTACCTGGTAGCCGCTGTAAAAAGGATGGCCGCAGTCTGCGCTCGTCTATATTACCCAATCGATCTTTGTCATATACCAGCGTAAAAACAGGGGCATTCGGAAACAGCTCCATTAACGCTTCTAATACTCGCTCAGCCCCTCCAAACTGCGTGAGGTAATCATGAACCAACGCAATTCGCATTACTTTTAAGTATCTACTACTAGAGAAGATGAGACAAGCAGACGTCCCAGAACGCTCGTTTTTCTTTTTGATCGAAGATTATTACACTAGCCCTATACCTTTAAAACTAGATAAATAATGATTACCAACCCCAAGGAGTGGATGTTACTGGGTACTATTACCTTGCTCGGATGTGCTGCATCTTGGAGTACCCAATGGGTTAAGCTGTCACAGGAGACGCCTACAGTACTTCAAACAGACGGTGACGTGACTGCTGCTGGAGCGAATCTACATGACAGTCGCATACTTACATTCACCCTAGACATACCAGCTGATATTAATAGGGTTGGACTTCGAACAACCAGTTTAAACAATGCTCACGAGGGTGACCTTGAAGTCTCAATTATAAGTGCTCTTGATAATAGCGTTTTATGGAGCAGAGTGTTGCCTGTATCAGAACTTCGTTCGGATAGCACGTACTTGACGGGTCTGGATGGCCGCCTTAAAGCAGGTACATATACAGTGCAAATGCAGACAGAGGGTGTTTCCTCAGCTAAGTCGCTCCAGATTCCCATTTCAGTGCTAGAGGACACTCCAAATGAGACGTTTCGCGTCTATGAAGTAAAAGAAAGTGTGCAACGACTTATCACCGAGCGCTCCGGCAGTGTTTGGATACAATTTACTAACTACGAATCAGTTGGTTTGCGTGCCCTACGCGCTACTCAAAAAAGCCTACTTCCCTTTGCGGTTATCATGTTTATCGGAATAACTTACGGAATTTTCAGGCAGCGAAGATCTATATATCTTACATTCCAAAAGGGTGTTGCTTCCGATCTTTCACAAGCAGAGTGGCTTCTCTTTATTATTCTTGGCTTCGGACTAGCCTATGCTATAACAGCGCCAATATATGTGCCCCTTAATAGTATTAGTGCTCACGGAGATATAAACAGAGGACTTATTTTTTACGCCAC
>JBBDOX010000017.1:0-51903 GCA_040876835.1 Candidatus Anderseniibacteriota bacterium
TCTCAAGACATAGCAAATCCGTTCACCTACACAGTATCGCACTCCCGTGCTGGTGGACAGTACGTGTCTGCCGGGTACTATAATTCCATGAATCACACTGACACAATTCAAGCTGCAGTAGCAGAGAACAAGCTTTCTAAAGCTGCGGTCGCTAATATCACCCAATGGCTAAAGGAAGAAAAATACCGCGAATATCATACGGAGCTTCAAGCTCTCATTGAACGCCAGGACTGGAAAACACTGGAGGACAGTTTCTTTCAGGTGATTCCATTTGGCACCGGTGGACGCCGTGGTACCGTCGGCGTCGGATCCAACCGAATTAACAAGATTACCATTGGAGAATCCGCCCAGGGATTATGTGATTACGCGGCAACTCAGGGAGAGGCAGTAAAGCAGCAGGGAATCGTCATCGCGTATGACACACGCACGACGTCCGAAGAGTTCGCGCAATACACTGCCAGGATCTGCGCGGCGAATGGATTCAAGACGTACCTGTTTGACGGATTTCGCACCACCCCACAGTTGTCCTTTGCAGTGCGTCATCTGGGAACTGCGGCCGGAATTGTCATCAGTGCCAGTCATAATCCTCCATCCGACAATGGTTTCAAAGCCTACTGGAGCGATGGCGGCCAGGTAGTCCCACCTCACGACAAGGGGATTATGGATCACGTCGCCACCGTGCAAAGCATCAACATTACTGACTTTGATCAGGCTGTAGACAGCGGCAATATTATCGTCGTCGGCAAAGACGTTGATGATGCGTATATATCCGCCATCGTCAAGCAATCTGTCACTCCTGGCCGTTCTGTACATATCGTGTATTCCCCCCTCCACGGCACGGGGATTCGCTCCGTGATACCTACGCTGGAGCATGCAGGATTCACTCAAGTATCAGTCGTGAAATCCCAGACCACCCCCGACGGAACATTTCCGACCGTTGAAGGGCAGGTCCCTAACCCCGAGGTTCAGGCAGCAAACAACCTGGCGGTCGCTCAAGCAAAAAATGAAGGAGCCGATTTGGCTATAACGACAGACCCGGACGCTGATCGACTAGGAGTTATTGTTCGAGATACAAAAGGTGAATACCAGTTTCTGACAGGCAACAAGATAGCCACTCTTATTTGTCACCACGTACTGCACAACTTACACGAGCAGAATAAACTCAAGTCCAACCAGTTTGTGGTGAAAACAATTGTGACCACTGATGCTATTGACGCTCTGGCAAAGCAGTACGGCGTCACGTCATACAACAACATCCTGATCGGATTTAAATATGTCGCCGAACTCATTGCCCTCAAACAGGACCAGGGGAAAGAAGAATTTCTCTTCGGCGGAGAGGAAAGTCACGGCATTCTGCAGGGATCGTACACGCGCGATAAAGATGCAGCGGTAGCTGCTTTATTAATTGCTGAACTGGCCTCGAACTTAAAAGACCAGGGGGAAACTCTCGTAGATCAACTGTATGATATCTACCGTCAGCACGGGCTATATTTCGAGGACCTGGCCAGCAAGTACTATCATGGGGCCAGCGGATTTGAGCAGATGAATGCCATTATGGAGAGCTTACGCAATAATCCCCCGCAGGAGCTGGCCGGACAAAGAGTAGTGCGCATGATCGACCGTAAGACCGGACAGGAGATAGATCCAGCCACAAAGAAAAACATCGGCCATAACGACGGAACACCCGGCAATGTCCTTATCTTCTGGCTATCCGAAGACGGTCGTAGTCGCGTAACTATTCGTCCCTCGGGCACTGAACCGAAAATAAAGGCGTATGTTCAGCTGCATATTCCCGTAGCTGCTGCTACGAATGAGGAGCTCGTCCAACAAGAAAAAGAAGCTGCAGCCCGTGCTCAGGAACTAGCAGCTCTTCTTCTGTAACTACCTCTTCTATCTTAGCTGGTAGGTAATATTTACAATTACAACTGTATCTTCTGTTCCTGGGGAGATGGGTAGTGACTCCGCTCCACCCCGGGCATCAGCAGCAAAGGGAAGGTACGGCGGAACCTTGCCCTGCGTTGAACTGGAAAATGTCTTAACCGCCCCTATTTGCACCCCTAGCTCTTTAGCCAAACGTTCCGCACGCTGCTTAGCATCTTTGATAGCTTCGGCTTCCGCCTGAGCGATAAGATCTGCATCATCTTCAAAAGTAAACTGAATGTTGCCAACCTGATTGGCTCCAGCTTCAGTAGCGCGAGAGACAATGGCCCCAGCTCTATCAGTGTTTCGCACTGTCACTTCTATCTGCTCGGAAGCGGTATATCCCCGCAGTCGCTGACTACCATCTGTAAAATCATATGCCGGCTGAGTGGAGATGCCTGTCGTCTGTATATCTTCCTGCGCTATACCCAGCTGAGCCAGCGCGGCCATAACCGCCTCGAGCTGGTCGGCCAACTGTTGCGTGGCAGCTTCAGCTGTTGTTTGAGGCTCTATATTTACACCAAGTGTTACTTTGGCAATAGTGGGAGCAGCAGTTATCTTGCCTGTTCCCTGCACATCTATCTGCCGGTTAGCATCAATAACCTGCTGCTGACGCAGGGGTTCGGTCGCCACAAACTGGCCACCAATATATAACAAACCTCCAATCAGAGCGGCAAAGATTACCGGATGATGAAGGGGGTAAGAAGAAGTTTTTGTAGACATGCTCTAATAGTAACATGACGGTTTTCCCCACACCAAAAAAGGTGGCACTCGTCACGTACCTGCCTACTCTTCGTCTCTCGCAACGTCTGCCCGCAGTCGGTCAAGAACACTATCAAGTGCAGTCAGCGCATCCGCGCTTTCCTCTCGTAGCTGTGCTTCCAGCTGTTCTAGCTCAGGCTCTATCTCCTGCCACTGCTGTCGAGCTTCCACGGAAGCATTTGCATAGGCAACTTCGAGATCAGATCGAACCTCTAGGGCTTCTTCCCGCACTTCTTCATACCCTTCTCCTGCGGCAACCCTGGCCCGCAGGGCCGCCAGTTGAGTCTCGGCCCGTATCCGTGCCGCATTCAGTTCGATATCTTCACTTGTTTCCTGTGCCTGCTCTTCCACTACCACTGGTACATCTCTTCCAGAACGATTGAAAGCCACCACTCCAAAGATTAAGGCAACAACGGCCACTAAAAGAGCCAGCCACGCGATCGTAGAATTTGTTTGTACGTCTGCCATACGAAATCACCTCCCTAGCTTAGCCTTCATGCGACGCACGCCTTCCCACAACAGCAACAGCGCCAGAGCAAAGGCAAGCAGGGCTGCGAGAACGGCCGGACGGATAAAGGTATCCAGGTCGGCCAGACCGAAAAAGATTGCCGCCAGCACCCCGGCAAATCCCAGAAAACCGATTAAGCCTGCCAGCAAAAGCAATACAATTCCCAAAACAACATTCTTAATCCGGTACTCCTGCGTTTTACCTTTCAGCAAAAATTCAGAGATACCCAGATAAATACCAGCCTTCATTAAGGTTTTCAGTAACGCGCTGGTCATAGCAAGGCGTTAGCGTCGGTGACGGAAGATTATTGAACCAATTACTGCCCCTATAGCTGCTGAAATAGCGGCAGTTTTCCAGACATGCTCATGCGCTAAATCATCTATCTCAAAAACCTTCTCTTCTACTGTGTCTTTAGTTCGATCGTACATGTGTCGTGCCTGGGCTTTTACATGTTCAAGTTTTTCTTTTCCTACTTCTCCTAGCTCCTCACCCTCCTCCCGCATAACACGAGAGATACTTTCGGCTAAATGACGCGCGTCGCGCTCCAGCTGCGCATATCTTGTGCGTTCTGAATCAAACATAGTGTTTTGCCTCCTTATGCTTACGGTTTAAATATACTGCAGTAGTCCTACCGTACAGAGGTAAAATTTTGGCGCAAGGTCCATCCTGTCAAAAGCCCTGACAACAAAGCTGTGGAATGACATTGAATGCAAAATAGGAGACGGCAGGGTAAATAGTACGGGGGATAAAAAGAAAGAAGCCCGACGTTCGCTTCGTGCGTCTGTCGGGTCGTGGTTTGCTGTCACATCATCCTGATGTGAGGTTTTGTTGGTGCTGGGGTTTTAGCACCCGCCGCTGTTGCGGCATCCCCCAGAGTTCAGACGGTACATGTGTACCTCTTTCGTCTTGCCCCGCTTCACCTGTGGCATTAAGTTCAGAACCAAGAGGACAAGCCTCTTGCTGCGCTCTTCATCCTGGGGAAGGATAAAACCGCAGGAGAGACGCAGAAAGCGTCCGAAGTCCTAGACCTAATACATAAGAACAGGTGCCGACTCTGTTCCGCAGTTGCTTGAACCACATACATCTCTCACTCACAGGAACTCTTGATGTCCCGCTGAGACGTCTTTCGTGACGAGAGATGCACAGGAATAACTACGGAAGCCGGTACTGTTATTATAGTATAAGAAAATCACTATTCAAGGTTATTCCACGCCATCTCAAACAGCTCGGCCATCATTTTTGCCGCCGCTTCGCTTTCTACAAGCATTCCCCCGACCTTATCAGAGTAGGTGGAAATAACGATCCGATCAGACATGATCGTCATGTTTGCATCACTAGTGTATTGCTTCTGGGGCGATACAAACTTACGTTCTGCCCACCTCTTCTCAGCCGTTGCCTCCAGTTCTTTACGTAATTCCGGGGAACGCACAGCCACTATGGCTCGAGATTCAATCCTCTTAGCCCGCCGCTGCTTTTTGTAAGTTGCCTGGTCCATATTTCCGAAGGCAGCCTTCATGGCATCAGCCGCTGCCATCTGATACCAGATATCCCCAGGCTTGCTGAGCATTATCATTTCGTTGCGCATCGTTTGAATCCCGTCTAAGCCGGCATAATACCGCACAACCGGCCGCTCATCACTTGACTTCATATATGCCTGCAGCTTGGGGAGAAGCTCATTCAGTTCTTTACGGTTGTTATCCAGGTCTTTCTCTCGTTTATCAAGAAGGCGAACAAGCTGATTTGGCGATTCAGCAACAAACACCGTCTTATCCCCTTCTGTATATTTACTGATAAGTCCCATTCCCATGAGGGAATCAAGGACAAGATAGGTGGTTGCTCGAGCTACTTTGGCCTTACGAGCTATGGGCTGAACAGGACTAGCCCCTAGTCCTATTGCTGCCAGGTATACCGCCGCCTCTTTATCTGAAAGCCCGAGTTTTTTAAATCCTTTTCGAACGCCATGTAAAGCATATAAGTAGGATTATTACCTTAACGACACCCAAATCGTGGCATACTTCCCCTCCGTCAGCAAGACAGACGTCTCGTAAAAGACGGCTTGACAAACACCCTGTATATGTATGATAAAAACACCATCTCCCCTGTCCTCTTCGCAAACTCACAGTGAGGTCCTGCATGTCCACCCCACCTATCCTAATACTGGCAGAGGGCGAATTGCTACAACGAGTCATCGTCCGATTTCTGGTCGGTGAGCAATTTGCCCGCAACCAGCTGCTCGTTGCCTCAACTTCTGCGGAGGCAACACGGATGCTCGCGGCCAGGACGTTCTCCTTAGTACTCATCAGTGCCTGCTCCATTGACCAGCACTCATGGGTCAAGAAGATTCGCTCCGTCTCCCGTAGCACCCCCATCTTCGCCCTTCATCTTACCAAGTCGCTGGGAGTGCAGGAACAGATGGTTGCGGCGGGGGCTCAGGGTGTTTTCAGCTGGCGATGCAGCTGGGAAGAAATCCTGGAGGGAGTGCACGAGGTTCTGGCAGAAAGGGTCTGTCTGCCAGAGCAACTCCTTCACTACAGCAATGACCAGAAAAGGAATTCTGTCTCCGCAGACCCCATTACCAGGCTCTCTCCTCGAGAACAGGAGGTCTTCGGACTGATTGGAAAGGGGATCATCAGCAAACAGATCGCCGGACAGCTCCACATCTCCCCCAAGAGCGTGGAAACCTACCGGGCTATGATCAAAAAAAAGTTGAACCTTTCTTCGGGAGCGCAGCTGATCACAGCGGCGGTATCCCACGCCCTCGAAAACACCTAGCCCAACGTCTCGTGGGCTTTTTTCTTACCTACATCGCTGCCTTTGGCACCAGGATATGAAGGGTATCGTGTAATTTCTCTACTATCGCCCGATGTCCATCAACAGGATGATTCAGTTTAATAGTGCGGATAAAAGACTGGTGGTGATTACCTTGGGACTCCTTGCGCGTGTGTCCAAGAACCAATATGTGGCGTCGCTTCACCCACACATATAACCGCCCAGGATCTACTCCCTGCGTATCTATTTCCAGCGATAAGCTGGCATCGTCTTCCTGAAGATTAACTTTTTTGTTTTCTTCGGTGTGTATCGTTCTACGACGACAGCGTGAAGACGTCGTCATAAATAAAGGGCGCGTTGCTTGAATAGTTGTTTCTTTCATGTCCCAACCCTGCCAGAACTATTTTCTACTGCAAGCAGGACGTGTCATCGAATGTAAACAACTGAGATGCAAAGCAGGAGAACAGTTATGTGGCAGGAGGGATAGCTTTTCTGGTGTACGTAGCGGATATCCTAAAAAACATAAGTTCTTCAGCATTCACTTTGAGCTGTCAGCGCCCCTGACATGAGCAGGTTGAAAAAATACTCCCACGCTACACACTATGTGTATGGCTAGGAAAAAACCGAAGCCCCCCTTTCCGGCTCAGCACCAGAAAAAACCGGGGGCCAAATATAAGTTGTTACCGCGTCCGCGGTATAAGGCGCGTGAGTACGTAGGATCAGGCAAGCTAGAGGATAAGATAACTCTCATTACCGGAGGCGATTCCGAAATTGGACGAGCTGTCGCCACCTTCTTTGCTCGTGAAGGATCACACATCGCCATCACACATATGCCGCCAGAGAAAAAAGGGGCTGAAGCAACGCAAGCTGCGGTTAAAAAGGAGCGGAAGAAAATTTCCTTAATTGAAGGCGACATTACTGACCCCGGATTTTGTGAATATGCTATTGAGCGTGTCATCGATGATTACGGCCGGCTAGATATTGTTATCAACAGCGCAGTCTATCAGCACCATCAAGATAACATTGAAAATCTGACCTTGGAACAATGGGGCCACACCTTTAAAATGAATATTGATAGCTATTTCTACATCATTAAATATGCCTTGCCGTATCTTAAGGAAGGCAGCACCATTATTAACACTGGATCTGTCGCGGGCATTCACGGCAACGCGAAGCTACTTGATTACTCTGCCGCGAAGGGCGCAATCCATGCTTTCACCAAGTCTCTAGCGCAACACCTGCTGTATAAAGGAATTAGGGTAAACTGTGTTGCTCTAGGTCCTATACGAACTTCTTCTTACCCTACGAAGCGTAAAGCAAAAGATACCACTCGCCTCAAAGAGCTTTCCCTGATGGGCCGCCCAGCTGAGCCGGAAGAAATTGCTCCCGCCTTTGTTTTTTTTGCGTCCAATACTGACTCCGGATATATCACCGGCGAAATCCTGACTCTTCCGGGGAATAGGAATAGTAATTAAAAAGCACTGCTCGCACTACAGTGCCTGGTACATCCTCCAGGGTATCAACTGTTTCTTGGTGAAAAGTCTTCCAGACCGTCTCTCCGGTTACCGAATCTGATGCTACTGTACACACCACAGCATCATGAGGAGCCGCGCCAAGCGCCCACATGTATGAGTGAGGGCAGCTGCGCATAACAGAACGTGGCAAGGATATTGAGCGACTTGGAATCATATATTCTTGATATTCTCCCTGCCCACAACGGATAGTTGCGGGCGGGAAAATCATAAATGTCTTACACGATACATCCCTTTAGGATGGCTTCTTTCGTCGGCGTCCCCCACCATGAGAGGCTTTGCCGCCTTTCGCAGCAATCTTTCGCTGCTTTTCCGGATCCATTGACGCAAACCCTCGATCACTTGTAGCCATATGTGTTCACCTCCTTTTACATTGACGGGTCCTTCTACCCTGCCGACATATCCCGACAAGCTCAACGGCCGTTTGTCAGACGTGACGGCATAGGCACTTCAAGTTTGAAAATACCAAAAAGATATACCCCTTTACACGCCTGTAACTTGTGCCACCGTCACTCATCTATAAATGTGTCAGAGTATCAGAACACGAACACCTTGAGAGGATGCTGCAAAACTGCATAATTAAGACATGCAACAATTAGCGCCCCACATGTCAAAAAAAGATCAGATCACTTCTCTTTTTCAGCTGGGCATTAGCGGAATTGAAGAATTATCGACATTAACCAAATCCTCCCCCAGCTATGTCTCCAATGTGCTGCGGGATTCTCGTCTGCTCTCGGGATACTTCGACCTATACACTTCAACTGAGCGGCCCATGAATGTATATTCCAAGTACTTTACTAAAAGACTTGGATTCAAAAATCCGACCACGGCCAGGCAAAGCGTTGAATACCTTAATGCACTATATAACCAGTTCGCCAGAATTGAAGATCGGGCCGGCCAGCACCACGCCCTAATACTGGCATTAACCATGCGCAACCGGGCTTTGTGGAGCAATAAAGCAGAGGAAGCCCACATCTACGGACAGTGGCTGGTAAAACAGCTGTCCACCTTCGACACACCTTCTCCCACCGCACGGATGCATAAACTCATAAAACAAAAACAGCGATCGCGTTCATAAAAAAGCCCCGCGGAGCACACGAGTGTATGCTGCACGGGGGTTGACCCTGGGGAGGGTCAGACAACAACCAGGAGTTGCTCCTGGCAGAGATTCCGAAGCTCGGTGCGCAACTCTTCGGGAGTGCTCACCAAAGTCACGTCGAAATTGAGCTGCTGAAGCTGCCACGGACAGTCATGTTTGGGAACCATGAAAGCCCGCTTGACTTCGAAGGGGTCAGGGCGGCCGAAGGCATCGAGATGTCCGGCAGCCTCGGCCTCCCATCGCAGCTCCCGTTCACGCTCGGCAGCGGTGTGGCCACTGAGGAATGGGAGGTAAATCCATCCCAGCTCCTGCAACGCCTCGATCTCGACTCGCATCTGATGAGGATGGAGACGTCCGTCAATCAACAGCGCCTTCATTGTTCTCTCCTCCGTGTGAGATCAGATCCGAAACTACGCGGACTCCTCAGTAGCGAGGGCGGGCAGCAAACATTCTGTTGCCACCATCATGGCCCGCTCGTCGAACGCGTGCCTGATCGTGCACCCGAGGTCCCTGAAGGCCTGGGCGCGAGGATGACAACTGCGAAGGACAGCAACTTTATGGGTTGCCGCCTGGACGCACTTGATCATCCGCCCCTCTGCCTTCTCGTCGAGGCTGGGAATGAGAAACACCTCCCAGCCACTCTCCTGCAGTAGTTGGATCCGGCTTTGCGCATCGCCGGATTCAGCAACTGTCGCATCCACGATGACCATCTTCATCTGCTTTGCTCCTTGCGAAAGATCCTACCGTCACCATCGTGCCCATACGCTATCATACTTCATCATACTTTTTCCAGTCCATTTTCCACAGGCTAAATTCCTGCCTTTATCTAGTCTTTTTTTGCAGCATTTTTTCTAACACTACCATCCAGACCAGCGGCAGAAGCCAAATGAAATATTGGTTGAAAATAACGGTGTTGAATCCAAGAAAAATGATAAAAATGAGACAGGCTGCCGTCACTACCGAAATAAGACGGCGCCCTACCAAGACATACACTCCAATAAAGAGCAGGCCCATGAATACTGCTCCCGGCCAGCCGGTTAGCGTCAGCACAGCATCGATGGAAGGAGCTCCAAAGTTTGCCTCTGAACTGCGAGTTACAGAAAATGTTAAGGCGTGAATAAAAGCTTTCAGATGATCAACCATGAAAGGAAGTGAGACAGCCAGCGGAATAAGTAATATCCCTACCGAATCCCGTAACAGTAGTTTCCAGTCACCCTTCGCTTGATACCAGCCATATATCAGGTAGACAGGCAGTAAGAATACAGCAACTTGCTTAACAGCCAGTGACAGCCCGAAGAGAACCATCGCCACTGCCCGACGACGCGGCAAAAGTAGTAAGGAAAGCAGAAGAAAAAACAGAGCAATGAAGTCAATTTGTCCTACGTGCAGTACATACAGAGACCAGCGATTAAAGAGCCAGAAGGATGCTCCAGCCCAGGCCAAGAGCGGGCTAACAGGATACAAAGATACAAGCAACAGCACAGCGATACCTAAATATGCAGCCACTAACACGGGCAGCCAAAAAGCCATCCACTGATCAAACTCTTCGAAACCTACCTGACGCGCTCCGGCGGATAGCCAGTAGAAAAGGGGTAAATGCCCGGGGTTTTTGCGGTGAATACAGGTGTTATCCAGAGCACAGATGTATGGATTATCCCCCGCCGCTACTTGCCCGCCCCGCTGCCAGTAGTAATAAATATCTTCGCCTTCCCGGTCAGAGTTGAGGACATAATATGTAAGAGCACCCACAACTGGGCGCGTTACCAGCGTTTGGAAAACAATCGGCTCGTCAGTTGATTCTTTTTCCCGCAAAGCCTCCGGTTGCAGTAACAAAACAGGCTGCTCCGGATCGACGTGTGGAGCTGTCAGCTTAATCTGGTAACGAGTATATGGGGTGCCGCTAATCGGCTTGAACGTAAACCGCACTGCTCCCGAATCAGCCACGTATGCCCGGCCGATGGTCGTCTCAATACTACGAAGCTGGTTGCCGCTATCATCCCGAACCGTTAAATGCATCAGCGTATCTTCCGGTGCTACAGGCGCGCGCTGGGCCTGAAAAACAATGCCCGAAAATTTACTGCTGCTGGGTTCCAGAGAAAATTCCACTGCATGTTCGCGATCTAATACCAGCGACTGCGCAGTTGCCTGCTCAGCATAGCGGTCAACAGGATAGTGAACGGGAATTATCAGAATCACCACCAGGATAAAGGGTGGCACAATGTCTTTCCAGTGTCGGCGGATATCCAACATACAGCGATAATATCATATTTTCCTGTCACAAAAACTGACACTCTCGCATTGCAGACGCTATTAATCCCGGTACGGTTGAAGCACGAAACAGCAGTAATTTTTATTAAGGAGGTGGTACACAATGATTGAACTCATATTCTTCCTCATCATCGGCGGTATTGCTGGCTGGATTGCCAGCACCATGATGAAAGGTCATGGAATGGGCCTACTCGCTAATATTGTTATCGGCATTATCGGAGCCGTTATTGGCGGATATGTGCTTGGTCTGTTCGGCATCGATTTGGGAGGACTAATAGGATCTCTTGTTACCGCAGTAATTGGAGCTGTTATCCTTCTCTTCATCGTCGGCCTTTTCCGGTCCAACACTGCTCGCCCAGTATAGCTTTAACTCGTAATATCTAAATCCTATGGCAGAACAAATCAATGTTACCCAGCCAAGTGGACCCGAAAAAGAATCCAGTTCTTCTATGGGTATTGTACTGGGTATAATCCTGCTGGCAGTTGTGGTCGTTCTCTTCCTGATGTTCCGCGGCAACTTTGGCGGCGGAGAAGCAGTACCAGAGAGCGGCACAGATACCGGCACCGGTGCTTCGTCTGAGCTGAACGTCGATGTAGGAACGGACGACCTGGGCACAGAACCTGCGCCGTAATACGTAGTATTTGAGTATATAAAAGATAACAGGCCCCGAGCACACTTTGTGCTGGGGGCCTGGTGATTGACTCCTCCTAGCGCTCGCTCCTTCAAACGAACTGGGAAGAGTGGGGAATATTTACCACGCTGAAGGAAAAAGGGGGGAACAACTTTAACCGATTACTTTTATAGGTACATCCTTATACCAGACAACTAGACCATTATATACTAATCCTTGACAATTGTCAAGGGTATTTGTTTGATTTCCTATAACCACCGGAAAGCTGCAAGACAGGCGAGGAATTTCATAGTCTTTGAGTTTTGACACTCGCGTAAGAGAGAATACGCCTCTTGCGAGGAAGACTACCAAATTCCCCTATTGCACTGACTTACAGCTTTCCGACGGCTATCCTTCTCACTCGCGGCATACATGACGAGCACGCATGTCGCGAGAGAGAAGGTGCGGACAATACGTAGATTGTCCGCGACCTCCGAAACCCTTGGTCCTAGCGACTCATCGTCTTCTGATCCCGAGCCTGGACCAGCAGGTCATCCCTGAGGAGACCTTGCTTGATCAGCTCGCCGACCAAGCGGGCGATCCCGTTCTGGTTGGCCTGGCGACGGGGCAAGTGAGCTCCCAACGAGCGCACTCGAGAAGACACTCCGATCACTCGATTGTGACAGCGCATTTCTGTTTCCTTTCGAAAATGCGCCATGGCTGCTGTTGCCTAAGCAGCCGAAGATTGTTTTCCAGCGGGCAACTCGCTGGTTTTTTCTTAGGTTTCGGATGTGCCGGTGATAAACACCGGCAAAGTACATCACTCCATCACTGTGTCGTTATCGCGTTCGATCCAAGTCTAGAATGTAGTTTGATCAGCTATATATACGGCACAGAGATGGAAGGATGTTTATATATACTCCTTCTCTCAGCACACTACGACATAAGCCGTGATGCGCTGGGAGAAGTGGGGGACAGGTCGAAGTCGACGTTGTTCCCCATTTATATAATCCGGCGTTGTGTGCCGGGAATGCGAGGTTGATTGCCTCGCGGAATGAACAGGTGCTCCGAAAAGTTTCGGAGCGGCAATCCCCTGGTTTTTACAGTAGCGATGGGGCATCACTACCAACCTTCCTGTTTTACATCTGGAAGGAGATGCAGACCTCACGAGCCATGGGGACGGGGATACCCCATCTCGATGGCAGCCAAGGTTGCCTCTCGATCCTCCTCTGGAATCATCCGGAGGAGAACGTCGAAGACGAGAAACGCTGCCGACACCATATCAACCGTGACGGCTTCAAACTCGGGGTCTATGCAGCCCCTGGGAGTAGCCACCCGAAAATGCGCAGCGGCAGCCGTCAAGAATTGGAGCTGCTGGGGATTCGCCATGGGGTTTTCTCCTCAAGAAGCACTCTCACGCAAGGCGTCACGCGTCTGCGTGAACTTAATAACCTTGAGAAGAAAGTATCTCCCGCCACTGTGTCTTTGAAAAACGCTAAGCCGAACAGAGTATGTGGGCTGCGCATGTAAAGACACATGGGCGGAAGGCCGTGATATATGATCACAGCATCTTTCGCGGTACAGACATCTCTTACGTACTACTGCGTGAGTGGCAGGTCGCCGTCTCGTAAGAGTTTGTACTATTTATTTGTAAGAGGTCGTACCAGCTAGAAGTCGCAGTTCTAAAGATATGTATCTTCAGTCAGCGGCTTCTAACAAAAGAAGCGGACAGATGATATATAAAGAGAGATATCAGCTATCCGCTTCCGTGTGATTAGATTTCTTGCCTGGCTCTAATCAGCCAGTCTCTCTTAGGCAATCTGTTATGGGCTTTGTGGGGAAAGAACTTACTGTAACGAGGAATACTAGCATGGATATACATATTTGTCAATACCAATGCCAAAGAAGCCATGTATAATGGCTTAATATAGAAAAAATATTGCTCCCTTATTTCGGTTGATTGTGGAGCTCCGGGTCTATTTCGCGATCAAAACAGGTGCGTCCAGCATCATGCTGCCAGTTCTCTTCAGCAATACCGCCGATGGGTTTACCATCTGGTGAAACTGGCAATGGCTGTACTGCGGATGTGTTAGAAGAGATACTTTCTTGGGTAAAGGTGGCACAGAGCTCAAATGACAGGTCGCTAGTCAATACATACTCGTACGACTGACTCGTTAGCGGGTCAACAGGGACGGAAAACCCGGAAATACTATCCTGGAGCTCCGACAACTCCTGCGGCAGATGATCCTTCTGGGACCAGAAGTATACGAGCTGGCTTTGAATAGATTGCAGATCCTGGACTCGTCGTTCGTCAAACCGGACATCTCGCTGATACGTAGGAGAGCCACCGATAAAGAAGCCGGCAATTACAGCGGCCAGTACGACGACACCACTGCCCAAGGCAGCTTGCTTGGGAAGAGCAGAGACCATCTGCGTGCGACGTAAGTCCCAGAGGTAGTAACCAAATACAGCTGCGGCTGCGGCCAGCACAACAATAATTTTCAGAAAGAACTGTGCCGTCAGCTCCCCGCCGTAGAAGTTGTAGATCAGGATGATAAGATCAACGATAATGACGATGGCGGTAACAAAGAGCGTAAGGTACACCAGCCACTTGCGGATTTTCAGTTCATGTTTGGCAGGGTCCTTCCGCACTTCTCTTTCCAGCACCCACGCCAGCCACAGGAAGACCGGGAAAGAAACAATCAGAACCGAGCTGCCCCAGCGAATACTATTAAATACCGCCTGGGCATAAAATGTTAAAGGGTCAGGAAACAGAACATTCACATACTGGAAGCACAGCACGATGAAACTGATCACGCTCATGTAGAGCGTGACGATCAGCAGGCCATGAAGAAAAACGTCCCGGGGAGAAGATTTTGTTACTGGTGCATCCATAGTGATGCTTACATACTAGCACCACGAGTCTAATTGCGCTATAGGCCTCAATACATTAAGCTCGCAGGGTGCGGATCCGCTTTCTCTCTCTTTTTCTTCTTGTATTACTGACCGCAAGCCTTATGGCGCGATCTCGACAGGCCGAAGCGCCTGTTCTAATAGAGGAGCCTGCATCCCACGCCACTCCCACAGTAACTCCGCTTCTACAATCCCCTCAGCCCGCAGCAGTCCCCCTGTTAACCGCCCCTATCACCAGCCCCGAACAACGAGTTTCCAAAAAACCCTTTGGCATCCACATCACTCCCGCAACATCTCCCGTATTATTCGATATCTTCAACGGATATCACACCGGAGTAGATTTTGAAGTGTTTGAAAACGAACTTCCACTCGACGTTGAGATATCGGCAGTCTGCTCCGGCCCTCTAATATTCAAAGGTTGGATTACAGGATATGGCGGAGTGGCCGTACAGCAGTGTCAGCTGGAAGAGCAGACAGTCACTATCGTCTACGGGCATTTGAATCTTGCCACTATTATTGTAAGCAAGGGGGATATGATCGCCCCCGGTGAACGCATTGGTGCTCTCGGCCAAGGATTTAGTTCTGAAACCGACGGTCAGCGTAAACACCTTCATCTTGGTATTCACAAAGGAGCTGTTGTGAATGTTCAGGGATATGTAGATACCAAATCTGCTCTGGAAGAATGGGTAAATATTCTGGACTATGCCCTCTCGTCTCTGGGATTCGTTAAATCTAAAAGATTGCTGTTAATAAGTCAGCAAGTCCTCCCGCTACAGTAGTAGAACACCAGCTCACTCAAACTTGCCTACAAATACTTTCTGTAGCACAGCCCTCCCATTAACGCCCAACAAAGAGGATTGCAAACGACAAGAATTACCAATATTATCACTATCACAAGAGTTAAGGATAGGATCAAAAAATGAAAATAGGAACTTGCAGTTTACTGCACCATGTTTTGAGTTCCACTTCTCCTTCCCAACACCAAAGCCACGACGAGACCGCAAGATTACACAAAGAAATAAGGCTGGACAGATAGTTCACAGCCAGCCGCCAGCCATTTAATCAGCGGCGCTATTACTTTTTTGGGCGCGCCGGAGCACCATTTGGAATTCCGAGCCCCAAGAATGGCGGGGCGGCTTTTATATGAGGTAAATAATCAAAAAAGGATCCCCACCTGCGCGAGCCAATAAGTTACAAAATTGCCCCATAAAGTCATTTACAGTACAATGAAACGTCGCATCAGCAATCTTTATGGATGAATGCGAGCCTAAAAACTATGCCTACAACCATACCCTATTTACAAACCGCCTTACGAGAACTTGACCTGCCACAGAATGAAGCAGAGCAAGCAGAAAGAAATGCGAAGAGTATCATGGAAGCAGTTGCCAGTGTGAGAAATACTGCTCCAGAAAATCGCTTCGGTCTTATTTATGGTCGCATTCAGAGCGGAAAAACGAGAGCGATGATCGTAAGCACCGCCATTGCATTTGATGAGGGGTTTAAAATTGCAATTGTACTCACCAGCAACATCAATGATTTAGTAGCTCAAACTCACCTGAACTTTGCTGCCGGATTCCCTGATGTGATTATCCGCACTAAAGATGATGAGCTAACAAGCGAAGTAGAAAGCACTAAGATTGCTCTTGAGTACGGCGAGGGACGCCTGTTAGTAGTATGTTCCAAAGGAAGCGCTAGCCTGGAAAACGTCATTGAATTCATGAAGGGTATTGGCGCAAAAAATCATGACACTATCATCTTTGACGATGAAGGAGATCAAGCTTCTTTAGATACTCAAACTCGCAGACGTTCACAAGGCAAACCAAACTCTGAGCCTAGTAAAATCCATTATCTAATAAATGATCTTCGAAAGGTGTGCAAATCAAATGTTTACGTTAGCGTTACCGGCACCCCTCAAGCCGTACTACTGCAAAGCCTGCAGGCACGCCCATCGTTTATTCAACTTCTCCCGCCTGGGGATCCGTACGTGGGGGGAGAGCAATTCTTCAATACTTCTACGCCTGATGACAATGAAAGCCATTTGATCCGCACCATACCTGATGACGAGCGTGAGCAATTACTTGATGAGGATTCCCCTATTCCATCTGGTCTTCGACAAGCTTTGTTGTTTTTCTTAGTAGCAGCTGCAGCGGCACACGACAAGCTTGGTCAGCCTAAAGAAAATAAAGGCTATCAGTTCTTGTGCCATCCAAGTCTAAAAAACAAGGAACAGAGCATAGTCGAAGACCAGATGCGGACATTTGTTGATGACATATATAAAAAACTGTTGACTGACGCTAGTAAAATAGAAGAAGAACTAAAAGTCGCGTACAACGAACTTAAAAAAACCGCTACGGATGTTCCTGCATTACCGCAGCTTAAGCAAACCATGATTCGACAACTTGGCGCGAAAAAAATCTTGGTAATTAATGCCGCTACAAAAAGACAAGGCATTTCCTATGGTAATAGCATCAACTTTCTTATTGGTGGCAATACATTAGGCAGAGGTATAGCAATCCCGAAATTACTCGTAACGTACTACACCCGAGGAGGAAGAATTTCACAGATGGATACAATGCACCAACACGCTCGTATGTTTGGATACCGCAAAGAGGAGCTTCCTTATACACGCCTGTTTGTGCCACGCATGCTATATGACCGATTCCGTGAAATATATCTGTCCGATGAGAGCTTACGTAGCTTCATAGAAGCACACAAGGATTCGCCTGCATCTTTCCCCATTGAGCAACTGCAAGAATTGCGCCCAACAAGACCAGCTGTACTGGACGTAAACACAATAGAAATTCTTCGCCCAGGAATGCAGATTTTCCCAAGCCCGATAAAGTTACCCCAACCTCAAAGGTCATACCAAAAGGTAGCTAATGAGATCATGGAAATCTTTGATGTTAAAGATCTGCAGAGCGCAATCGGAAAAGAAGCACAGATCAACAAGGAAAAGGCAACTGCATTACTTTCCATGATCAAGACAGGCTCAGGGAATACGTGGAGAGATAAGACAATTGGTGTATTGCTCAAGAAGATTGATCAGCATCTAGGAGGCATAGTCAACATACGCTTTCGAGAAGCAGAGAGGCGCATTGATAGCAATAGAGAGCTTGGTAGCGGTATGCTTTCCGGAGCAGAGCATGCTGAGTCCCGCGAGAAGGATTCACCTACGTTGTGGCTCATAAGCGCAACGGCATCGGATGAAAGTGTTATTGAATATCAGGGTGAGCTGTTTATATATCCAACTCTCGTTGTACCAAACTCATTGCCCAAGCTGTTTATCTTCAGCAACAAGTAGCTGTCAGCGCACTCGAGTTTTTCCGCAAAAGTCCATATACTAGAAGTGGCTGTGGAAAAACTTACAATGGCTAACAAAAAGGACACAATACGAATCAGCGACGCCAAGGTGATCGATCTCTTCTGCGGGATCGGCGGCATGACGCATGGCTTTATACAATCCGGATTTGATGTAGTGGCAGGTATTGATAACGACCAGTCGTGCAGTTATGCATTTGAAACTAACAACAACGCTGCATTCATACATAAAGACATAGCCGATGTCTCAGCGGATGAACTGAATGCAGCCTTTGGCAAAACCACAATAAGAGTTTTAATTGGTTGCGCTCCATGCCAACCATTCTCTTCTATGAATTCAAAAAAGATTCGCTACAAAAATAACCATGTGAAGTGGCAACCACTCGACGAATTTGCAAGACTAATTCAGAAGGTGAAGCCGGAAATAGTATCAATGGAAAATGTGCGCGACCTTCAATACACAAAAAAGTATCCGGTATTTGAACGCTTTCTTAATACACTCAATAAGTGCGGCTATCATGTCACCTTTAAAATTGTTAATACCGCTCGCTATGGCATTCCTCAAAAGCGTCATCGATTGGTTTTACTCGCCTCCCGTCTAGGTAGTATCAGCTTAATTCCTGAAACACATCCGGCAGGAAAAGAAATAACAGTGAGAAAAGCAATTTCTAGGCTACGACCAATTCAAGATGGAGAAGTAGACGCTAAGGATCCGCTCCACCGAGCAAGTAAATTAAACGACATAAATAAGAAAAGGATCATCGCCACTCCTCATAACGGTGGCAGTGCATCCGATTGGTCAAAAGAGTTACTCCCTCAGTGCTACCAGAAAGAGAGTGGTAAATCATATATGGCTTCAGTTTATGGAAGAATGCGCTGGGATGATGCTGCACCCACAATGACAACTCACTGCATTACACTGGGAGCTGGCAGATTCGGGCATCCCGAACAAGACAGAGCTTTATCCCTACGCGAAGCCGCACTTATTCAGACTTTTCCAAGGAGATATAAATTCTTCACTAACAACAAAATGTCTATCAATCAAATTGCGAAGCATATTGGCAACGCTGTTCCGGTAAAACTAGGAGAAGTAATTGCGACAAGCATCAAGCAACACCTACAACAACACTCTAACTAAACATCCTGTTCACTTCGCTCTGCCATTCTGATTGGGTAATTAGTTCGAACTGAACTTTCTTAGGAGTTTTTGGCAATCCTTCAACCTGCCCCCACGGTTGCTTAATTTTATCTACAAAAGCATTGTATATCTCAATTAGCTGGCGCTTATATGCCGTGTCTTCTGTACGCGCCAATTGTACACCTTTGGTTTCAACTACGTACACCTTCTGAAATTCATCTGGGTTTTCATTCGAAGTGGTAAAGATAAAATCAGGAAAGAACTTTCCGCGTCGCCAGCCAATAAGCTTATAACCCTTCTTAGGTTTATTCCTGTACCACCAGTATGTACGATCCTTTTTATCTTCTAAATAATGCGCAAATTCTGCTTCAAAGTCATTCATGCTTCCCTTCACAATCGGTTCAAACAAGCTCTTTTGATATGATTCTCTACCCTGTCCATCGTAATAGCTTTCTTTTTCTAACACGGCATCTGCATTGAATCGCAATACGAACCGTATTTCATCTGCCTCAAGCTTCGCTAAAAAAACTTCCCTAGCCAAGCGGTTGATCTCACCAATCGATTCATTATCCCCCGCAAGCAACCTGCGTAGCGCATCAAGGAAAAGAATTTGGTTCTCTTTAATCTCATCTTCACTAAACCGATTCTTTAGTACATCGATTGCCCTTCCTACTACTCGCTGCCCAATCCAAGGGTTGGGAATAAGATCAAGAATATTTCGAACAAAGAATGATTTATGAAATTCCGTATTTCGTAATGGGTTCTCCTGCAGCTCCTTTATCTCCAAAAATTCCTCTTGATCAGTCGCTGTGGAGGCAGTAAAGCTAAACGCTGTAATGGTTTGAAGTGACTGCTTTTTTGGATCTATATGCACCTTCTCCAAACCCGAATAGTCTATTTTTTCATAATCAACAAAAGGCAATATATCGTAAGAAAAATCTAGTTCCCGCGTTTCGCCCTGTGAATCCTTTGTAACAAATGAGGGTAGGATGAAATCATGGAGACTCTTCTGGAATGCGTCAGTGCGAATATCTTGCTTCTTTCGCTCTCCAAGATCCGTATTCTTGGTATTAGTTTTCACCCGATCAAAGAGATCACCCATCCCATCATGTTCAAATCCTTTCTGAATAACTGAAATGAGCTTTTTTGAAGTATCGCGCAAGCAAAGAACATAGCTTTCATCCAGTAATTTATTGCCCGTTTTGCGAGCGTACGGTTGCCGCAGCACTCGACCTACTAATTGTGTTAAAGCGCTTGAGGATTTTGAACTGCTTAACACGGTGAGTACATACGCAAATGAGCAATCCCACCCTTCCTGTAGTGCCTGCTTGGTAATGATAAAACGAATAGGGGAAGAGGAAGATAAGAGATCAATCCCTTCAATATCATTCTGGCTACTCGTTTTAATCGCAATCTGTTCTTCAGGAATCCCCCGATCAATTAAGTATTCTTTAACGTCATCGGCATGGATTGCATCAGCGCCCCGCTGATCCTTTCCGGTTTTTTCTACTTGAATAAGATTGATCGGACGAATATATACTCCTGTCTGGCTTTTATACTTCTCCGCTTCTGCCTGTAATTTATCAAGATGCTCAACAGAAAAATCTACAAGTCGCTGCCATTCCTGCACCTCTTCTTCGATGAGGTTAAGATCCAGTTTAATCATGGCTTCTTCCTCAAGCTCACGTCCGGCAACTGAGAACAACACATTAGCATCTTCGATTGGTGTCGCAGTCAATTCACAAACACACGAGGGATTACACTCATTAATTGCACTTAGAGCCAATTCACTCTTCGCCTTATGCCCTTCATCAAGAACAACCAATGGTTCAAGAATCTTTACCACATTGCCTAATGAAGTTTTGATCGCCCCTCCGTATAGGCTGTCGAAACTCTGGCTCAAATCAAGATTCGGAAACATTTCGTATAAAGCCTTTTGTTTGGGCTGATCAGTCTCAAGTGGAAAGAAATCAGGGAAACGACCATTATCTTGAAAGAATTTCAGATCATCTTTCTTCAACTTATCTCGACCAAAAGACTGCAGCATCAACACTAATACAACTAACCCATTTTGAACGTCAGAAGGGGAAAAAGAATCCTTCTTTGTTATGATTTTGACCCGTCCACTTGTAACATCATCAAGCTTTTCACGATAGGGATGGGATCGGTCTTTTAAAGCTTCAATGGTTTGCGCAAAAATCTGTTCACTGGGCACAACCCACAACACCAGTCCCGTTTTCTTTTTCTTAACGTGCTGTAAGAACAAATCAATAGCATACGTTGCCATGAGTGTTTTACCTCCACCAGTAGGGAGCTTCAAGCAAAATGTAGGACAATATTTACCATGACCCGTTTTACGAGCGGTATATGAATGATTGACATGCCCTTCTGGAAAAACTTGCTGCCAAGCATCCTCGGCATAATCCCCTACCTTCTCTTTAAACTTTTCAGGTACTTCTTCATATTCATGCATTGCTTTTTCAAGCTCACGAAAATACGAGTCCATTGCCTCGACAGTATGCCGCTGAAAGTTTTTCAGTAAAAAAGGCATTACTCAGCCAACCTATATATCTCAAAAGGCAACTGAGCGAAACGGATATTCCGATCCCGTAGATCAAACTCTTCTAAGAAACATGCTGGAGCAAACACAAGCTTCGCCTCTTCCGGAAATTGCTTTTCAATTTCCTCTGCAAAATCCAGATTCAGTGCCATCTCTCGAAGCTTATCTGCATCTGGCTCATACATCATAAACACCTGATATGTTGCAGATTTTCCAAGATAGTATTTGCTCTTGTCTAAAGCCTTCGGCTTAAAAACTTCACCAGTTGCTGTATAGAACGTGTATTGTGCTAAATCTTCATAGGAAGGCAATTTCTTGCCTTCAAGAATATCATCCACATCAACTGGATCACCAAGCTTGTAAAAACTAAACGATCCACCAAACCCTTCTTTTAGGTTTCCGTCCTTCGCTTCTGGAATACCCTTTATTACCCGCCTCACTCGCTCAGCTGTAATTTTATCTGCATAATCTTCCATCTCCACTAGGATAAATTTCCGATTACCACCATCCTCTTTATTTTGAGCTAACACAGCATGGGCAGTTGTGCCTGAACCAGCAAAGGAATCGAGCACAATGTCATTCTTACTTGTGGCAACATCTAATATCTTCTTGATAAATTTTGTTGGCTTTGGCGTCTTGAATAAATCAGCAGTCTCTTTCTCTGGAAAGATTTTCTTTAGCTCATACTTTGCATTGCGATTATGTCCCGTTTCCTCAATATCTGCCCATAAGGTTGAAGGTGCCAGACCTTTCTGATCTACTAGGTAAGTTTTTTTGATAAGACGCTTCCCATCCTCACTAAAGATTACTTCTCTTTCCTCTATTTTCTCTAATAAAACTTCCTCAGACCATCTCCATCCATTCGCAGGCGAGCTAATCTCATGACCTTGTGGAGAAGTTATTTTGTACTTTAAGTTTTCTCTCGGATTTGGTGAGGAAAGATTACCTGGAAACCAAGCCCCTCTTGGGTCATCATCAGGGTTTGTATAATGAGCGTTATCTTCATCTGTACGATCTAATAAATTGGTTTTCCATCCTGGGTTTTTAGAGAAAACAATCGTCTCATTATGATCAAGTGAAAATTGCTTCGCATCATTATTAGAAGAATCAGCTGACCGCCAAATAATAGTTGCGACATAACGATCCTCTCCAAAGATTTCTTCCATCATTGAACGTAAGTTATGAGCTTCGTTATCGTCTATTGATACAAAAATAACTCCCTCATCGCTTAAAAGTTCTCGAAGCAGTTTTAACCTCGGATACATCATGCAGCACCATTTGTCGTGTCTCGCCAAATCGTCTCTTCCTACCTCCTCTTTCAACCATTTCTGAATCATGGGGGAGTTAACATTGTCATTATAAGCCCACCCCTCATTGCCCGTGTTATAAGGCGGATCAATATAGATACATTTCACCTTGCCAGCGTAGGTTGGCAGCAATGCTTTGAGTGCTTTTAGATTGTCGCCGTGCACTATAAGGTTGTCATCCAGCGATGGTTCGTCTGATAGGCTTTTCTTTTTGTCCGGTAACAGCTCATGAAATTTAACCGTATGGTGATGGTTTTGAATGACTGGCTTACCTTTGAAGTGCAAAATTGGCATATTTATACTTTAACAGATCGACGGCTTATAGTCCCAAAAAGTAACTAATTAATCAATAAAGATTACTTTTTGCGCTTCTTTATAAGCTCAAGTAAATCAGCTTCGCTCTCAAATCCCTTCAATCTTCCTGTTAACACGCCAAGCCTTGAAGTAATTCCATCGCTCATCAGCCGCCAGTTGGTATTCTCAAGTTTCCCTTTAACCAATCGTTGCAGATCATATTTGCTGGCAGCGTCGCTCCGGTCTCCCTTTGTATCTTGCGCTGTAAAACTAACAACAACATGCCGCTGTATCTCTGGCTGCAAAAATTCAAGTCGTTGATAGCCACCCTCTTTTAACTCTGCTTTAAGCAGGCTTTCTAATTGCGCCACTGACACTTTTTCCAATCGCTTCAGTTGATCGTAAAGATGTTTGTTCTTTTCCTTCTCCTTGAAGCTATCAACCAAGTCTTTCATTCCAGCAAATTTAACTTTGTAGTGTCGCCATTTTTCACCTTCTTCAATTGAAAGACAAAAACGAGCACGATCATTTATGTACTCCGGATCCTCTTCAATAGGGGGCTTATCAGAAAGATCCGTGATGTCCTTATCGCGATACTCACAGCGCGGACAGTTGTAGTATCGAATGATAGCCTTCTTAGTACGCCGCACTTTCTCGATCACTTCAACATTACATTTTGGGCAAAGCGTCGGCTCAACAGTAAATTCATCACCGTTATCAAAAATTCCTCTACCAGGCTTGCAGCCACTGCTGCAAAACAAGAAGAACAACACTCTCTCCTGATCATGTAAATCATAGTAGTCTCGCATATCGCAGACCATTTCATCACCACAGTTGCGGCAGTTTATATTACTAGGCGGTTGTTTGCTTGCCACAAATTCATCTATTTGCTCATCGCGTGTCATCCATTTCTGTATCGTCTCTTCCTTTTCTATATACATGTCCGCCTTAGCAAAAGAGAGATATAACCCCATTGTCATATCACGAACCACCTCCTGCATTTTTTTAGTTGGGTTAGGAATATCCTTCGTACCCTTAGAGTAGTCAGTTTCGATAAATCTTTTCTCTATTTCGCGGCATCTATCGACAGTTATTCGATCATATAGGTCGTTATAGTCCTGTTTTGATTGAAGATGGTTGTGTGTTTTCACTGGCGACTATTCTGGTTTAGATTGCATGCATTCAAGCTACTTCATTGAACATACATTGATTGTCTAGTACACGCGTATATAGCCAATAAATGGCTTAATTAATGCTGGTTTTTACCGTGTGTCCCTTCTTGCGTAACGTATCTACTGCTCCATGGAAAGTATTAATCATACCCTTGGAGACTGAGATACCCTCTTTGCCTCTCAAATTCATTACGTCCTCTTGAAACCCATATTCCTTTGCCATCCTGAATAACCCATCAAGATCCGTCTGCTTACCATCGACTGTAACTTTTGTAGCTAATAGCGACTCTTCAACAAGCTTCCGGCTCGATTCTTCAAACTTTATATCTTTAGCAAACTTTGTCTTCTTTTGTTGGTCATTCCAGCCGATCCAAGCGAAGAGAATTATCGTTAATATTAGAGCTCCTGAACCAATAGATTTGTTCTCTAGCGAGAACAACCAATAAAAAGCCAGCAACAGCAGAATGCCGCCAAAGAACAGTAATCCTCCTTGGCTATCCTCCTGTATTCGCATAGGTACTGCTATCTATTGCCATCATTACTTTATACGCCTCATCACCCATAAATGCTAGTTATTGACTGTAGATCCATTGACTGCAACCAGCGGATCATAAAGGAATGGCACGGGATATACGTTATTACTTTGGGCAACGAGTCAGAGCACTACGGGAGCAGCGTGGTTATTCCCAAGAAGATCTGGGTATGAAGGCAAAGATCCACCGCACTTATATTGGTTCCGTCGAGCGCGGCGAGCAAAATGTTTCGATTATCAATATTGAGAAAATTGCCCGCGCCCTTGGCATTCCTTTAGGTGAGCTATTCCGGAAGCTATAAAGTCCAGTTGACGCTCTCGTAACAGAGAGTAAAATAAAGACAGTTCATTACAGGAATTGAATATCGGTCGAAAGACCACTCTTGAAAGGAGAAGTTGATCCCTATGCGATTTGTTATCATTGCGTGGGATTTTTGATTTTAAGATGAACAAAAACCGACGCAATCACGTCGGTTTTTTTGTTGGCGAATAGCATTGGGTATCAGAGCTCGTTAGCGAGCTTGCGAGGTTGCCATATACCCAATGCGCCTCGCTAGTTCACTAATGAGCTTTTTTATTCATGGATTCAGATCCAAAACAAAATTCTTCAACTTCTCCTTCAGAGCTACTGAACGCTGCCTTGTCGTATAGACGACAAGGTTTCTGCCCTATTCCCGTCCATCCCAACCATAAAGGGGCATTAATCGAGTGGAAAAATTTTCAAAATGAACTACCGACCGAGAAGCAAATTAAAGAATGGTGGACAAAATTCCCAAACGCAAACATTGCCTTAATTTCCGGACACAACGGTTTAGTCATTCTTGATATAGACGTAAAGAGTAATCTCGAAAATAAACCAATTGCGGAAAAGATCGCTACTGCAATGCACGGAAAAGCGCCAGTTGTCAGAACACCATCTGGCGGTATCCATATTCACCTACGGGAGACGGACACAAAAAGCCAATTTGTGAAATTTGGCGACCTTGGGGAATTTCGCGCTGACGGTAAATACACCCTAGTGCCACCATCAAAAGGATATGCATTTGAAGGAGATTTAACCGAACCGCTTGAAGTACCTGACGCGTGGGAAGTAGTGACGGGATTCCTTCGATCATTTGGTATTGATACCGAACAGTACAAGAAGACCGGAATGCCACAGGATGTTCTTTCGCAACCTATAACAAAAAACTATAGAAACGACACCTTAGCAAGTATTGCAGGATCATTGCGCAAAAGGGGAGCAACTCCCGACATTTTACGAGCAACGCTCAAAGCGATTAACCAAGAAAACTGTGATCCACCGTTACCCGATAGTGAAGTTGAATCAATAGCTAATAGCATCAATCGCTATCCAGCAGGACAACAAAGCTTCCCTTCCAACCTTAAAGAACAGCCATTGGAGGAGGTTCTGGCGCTGAAGACCATTAGCGCCGGTGAATTACAGAAAAGAGCATTGGAATTTTTAAAACCGGTTGAATCCCTACCCGTTCTTGGTCGTAGCGGATTTCTCCCCGAGGGTTGGTGCATTTTAGTTGCTGGTGCTCCTAAAGCGGGAAAAACGGAGCTAATCGTTGCTGCCTTGCAGGATTGGAGAAAACCAATTTTGTTTATTTCCGAAGAGCCAGAAGTGGTATGGGCAAGAAGATTATCAGAAGGAGAAAAAAATTGGGAGGAAATAAAATTAGATATTGCTTTCTACATAGGAATAGGGAGTCACTCAGTAGCAAAGTTTATAACCGAAACCTCTGCCGAAGTAGTTATCATCGATACTGTCAGAAATGTCATAGGAGGTTATGACGAAAACGACAATTCGCAAGTCGCCGCAGCTATTAATCCCGTAATTAAAGCGGCTAGAGCCAATAATAAAACCTTGATTCTTCTCCACCACATGAGAAAAGGTGGCGGAGATAATGGTGAGGGCATCTCGGGCGGACATGCTTTATTTGGCGCAGTAGATGTTGGTCTTGAAATTACTAGGAATGGGACAGCAAAAAATCAAAGAATTCTTAAAGGATGGGGTCGCATATTTGAAATCCCTGAACTTTTATACGAAAGAACCGAAGAAGGCAATCTGATTGCGCTTGGTGCCCCACAAGAAGTTAGCCTTAATAGCGTTAAGAAAAGAGCTTGCGAAGCACTCTATCATGACGAATGGCAATCAGTTAAGGAAATTTTAAATCGCCTTGGAGATCCAAAACCAAGCGACGAGCAACTTCGAGTAGCTCTGAAGGAGCTTGCTTTGGCAGGGGAAGTACTAAGAGATCCAGATATCAGCGTAGGTAAAAAGCAGGGAAAGGGACAAAAGTGGAAACTTCCCGCTGACCCTACTTCCAATGATCAAGGTCTTAGGTTGGAAGAAAAGAGCAGCCACCAAAAGGTCTTTAATGCCGACGACATCAATATTTCGGAATTGATAAGTTTGAAACCAGAGGACGAAGAGGCACAAGTACCACTCTTAAAGGAAGAAAATGAATAGGAGAAAGCCAATTAAGATTAACCTCATTGGCTTAGATTCTCCTGAGAATAAGCCGAACTTACAGCGAGCGTACAATCGCCTTTTTGCATGGGCAGAGGAAGAAATTCGTACAGAACAAAGAGGGTTGGGGAAAACTAGGGGTGTTAATAATAGTACAAATAGTTACAATTAATAGTGTAAATATGTCTGAATTAGATTCAAAAGAAGAATTTCTCACCGTCCAAGAAGCAGCTAAAAAGCTGCGGGTAAAACCCATCACAATTTACCGGATGGCTCGAGCCGGAAAACTCCCTGCCATTAAATTTGGTAAGTCTTGGCGAATAAGTAGCCGCCGATTATCAGAAATGTTTAATTCTAAGCCTTAAATAAAACCAGAGGCTCAGATTGGAACCCGAAGCCTCTGGCAGATGACACATGAAGCCACCTAGCCACAATTCTACGGAAGACACTGTACAACAGCAACCACGCATTGCTGCTCTCTATGCGCGTGTTTCAACCGAGCGACAAGAAGATGAGCAGACCATTCAGGTACAAATTGCCGAATTGAAAGAAAGAATTGCGGCTGACGGCAATGTGCTCTCTGATAAAAATATTTTTACAGACGATGGTTGGAGCGGTGCAATGCTGCAGCGTCCTGCCCTTGATAACATGCGCGCAGCCGCCGCCAATGGAAGCTTTGAAGTATTGTATGTATTTGATAGAGGCAGACTAGCTCGCAAGTATCATTATCAAGCTATCGTCATTGAGCAACTTGAAGATCGCGGCATAGTTTTCATTTCATTGAAGGATAAATCAGTTGTGACGGATGACGACAGGGTTTGGCAGGGTTTCCAGGGGTTATTCGCAGAATGGGAACGAGCAAAGATTGCCGAGAGATTCCGTATTGGCAGAATTCAGCGAGCCAAAGCCGGTCGTCTAATCAATGGGCAATCACTCTATGGATATACCCGCATAAAGCGTGGCGAAAAACAACCTGCTTATATTATTATTAATGAGGAAGAGGCACGGGTAGTGCGAATGATCTTTGAGTGGTATGGCAGCGAGAAGTGCTCGCTTCGTGAAATTATTCAACGCCTCTATAGGCTTGGTATCCCACCTCGTAAAGAGAAAAGTGACAGATGGACAAAGGGACCACTGATTAGAATCCTAAAGTGCGAAAGTTATTTTACCGGTGAGATCTACTACAACAAATCAGAGGCAGTTGTGCCAAAAAACCCTATCAGTAAAGAAAAGTATAAGAGGGTAAAAAAGAGTAGCCGCAAAGAACGTCCACGAGAAGAATGGCTCCCCTACTCTGTTCCCAAACTCATTGAAGACACCACAATTTATGCCAAGGTTCAAAAGCGACTAGAGTACAACAAGCGATATGCCACTAAAAATAAAAAACATGATTACCTTCTAAGTGGCTTTGTCTGGTGTGAATGCGGTCATCGCCGTGCTGGTGATGGGTACAGCAAAGGCAATAACCACTATTACCGCTGCGCTCAACGCATCTACAAGCATCCTAAGCCCAGTGAATGCACGTCGCCTGGCATTAACGCCGTTGTGGTAGATAAGGCATTCTGGCATAAGTTTTCCGAATTCCTGAAAGATCCAAAATTATCCAGAGAAGCAGCCGAAAATTACTTAAAGGAAACGAACGTGGATTCAGTAACAAAACAGCAGCAGCTACGACTTCAGCAAATACTAGACAATCTTGGTGAGGAAGAAAAAAGATACCTTAAAGCTTACGGTACTGGCACTATGAGCGAGCAACAATTTCAAGAAATGGCAGAGGACGTAAGCCGTCGAAGACTACCCCACCAACGACAACTTAATGCTCTGCGTATTCAAGAGCGCCAGCGGCAAGTTGATCCGATAAGTGTTGAAAAACTAATGGAAAAGGTCGCTCTAAAGCTTAAGAAGATTGACCCCTCAGAGAAACGAGAAGTGATCGAGGATGTTATATCAAAGGTCTGTATTGGTCGAAATACAGTTGATGTATATGGCAAAGTCGAGATACCATCATCTTCATTATGTTTAAACATGGGATTAAAAAATGAGAATAGGAATCGTCGGCCTGCCTAACGTAGGCAAATCAACTCTCTTTAACGCCTTAACCAAACAGGCGGCCTTAGCGCGCAACGTGCCGTTTACCACTATCGAACCGAATGTAGGCGTTGTACCCGTACCAGATGAACGACTCGATGTCCTCTCTAAAATATCCAGCTCTGCCAAAATCGTACCTACCACGATTGAATTCGTGGACATTGCCGGCTTGGTTCGTGACGCCCATAAAGGAGAAGGTCTGGGGAACAAGTTTTTGGCAAACATCCGAGAAGTGGACGCTATCATTCACGTCGTCCGCTTCTTTGAAGCCTCCGACATTATTCACGTCGACAACAAGGTGGATCCGATCAGCGATGCGGAAACAATCAACACGGAGTTAGCCCTGGCGGATCTAACCAGCGTCGAAAAAGCCCTGGAACGTAACGAGAAGTTGGCTAAAGGAAACGACAAAGAAGCCGTGGCAAAAGTCGCCATCTATAAACGCCTGCAGGCACAGCTGGCGCAGGGCAATCCGGCTCGCGATCTTACTTTCGAAGAAAAAGAGCAGCCCTATGTTCGTGAACTCTTTCTGCTCACCATTAAACCCATCCTGTATATTGCCAATGTTGACGAAGCGCAGATAGGCAGCGCTGAAGAAGTAACGAAGGTATTTACGAATATTCATAAAAACGTCCTGCCAATCAGCATTAAGATCGAACAGGAACTTGTCGAACTTTCCGACGAAGAGCGCCTGACTTTTCTGCAGGAATACGGTCTGTCCGCCACCGGACTTGATCGCTTAATTAACGCCAGCTACAAGCTGCTTCACCTAATCACGTTCTTTACCAGTGGAGAAAAGGAAACCCGAGCCTGGACTGTCAGAGCGGGCAGTACCGCCCCCCAGGCCGCCGGTGAAATCCACAGCGACTTTGAACGAGGGTTCATCCGGGCGGAAACGGTTGCCTACGATGATCTGACTACTGCCGGCTCCTATGCTGCCGCCCGGGCAGTCGGGAAAGTAAGGGATGAAGGGAAGGGATATATCGTCAAAGACGGCGATATCATGCTATTTAAGTTTAGTGTATAAAACAATATAATGTTCAGGTGTCAATAGAAAGATTTTCTGCCTGTTAAATCCTTGTGTTTTTTGGCCTTTTACGCTACTGTAGACGAACAATTTCTTGATATGAACCAATACGAAATCACCTATCTCATTGATCCCCAGGTAAACGAAGAGGCTCGCACCGAGCTGAATTCTGCCGTGGATAGCAAAGTGAGTGAACTAAAAGGAAAGGTAGGGCACTCCTCTCCCACTCTGCGTCGCAAGCTTGCTTACGAAATCGACAAAAAGCAGTCAGTATTTATGCGCAATATGCACATTGATCTGTCCCCAGCTGAAGTGGCTACCCTTCATGACTTCTTCAAACGTACCCCCACTATTCTACGCTTTTCACTAATCAATACCCCCTACCGTGAAGGATCTGCCCCCGACACCCTCAAGCAGAAAGAGGAAGAAAGCCGTAAAAAGCCAAAAGTGACAGCTGAAAAGAAAAAGGTCACGATGAAAGATGTTGAAAAAGGCATTGAAGAAGCCTTAACTGAGGAAGTAAAGTAGTCTTGGTATGGATTTAAATAAAGTTATGATTATCGGGCGACTGACACGGGATCCTGAAGCCCGCACCACCCCCCAGGGACAAGCTGTAACCAACTTTTCAGTGGCTACTAGCCGGGTATGGAAAGACCAGCAGGGCGCCCAGCAGCAAAGCACAGAATACCATAACGTTGTTGCCTGGAGACGGCTAGCTGAGATCTGTGCTCAATACCTAGCTAAGGGACGTCAGGTATATATCGAAGGACACCTCCAAACCCGCAGCTGGGAAGGGCAGGATGGTAAGAAAAATTATCGTACGGAAATTGTGGCCGACAATATGATCATGCTTGGCAGCGGAGGCGGACAGACGGGACAGCAAGGCGCTCCGAAGTTCCAGCCAGCTTCCCAGCAACAAGCACAGGCAGAGCCAGTAATGGCTACCGCAGCAGCAGTTTCTGACGAAGAAATTCGCATCGAAGATATTCCCTTTTAATACATTTTGTAGCTATGCCAATACGCAGAGGACGTAAGTCACGACAAAGAAAAACAATCGATACCTTGGAATTCGAAGATCTCGATAAGGTAACCTTTCGCGATACCGAAATACTGGACCTGTTCTTAAGCAGCCAGAACAAGATTCTGCCTCGCCGCAAAACCGGCATTACTGCCCGTCACCAACGTAAGATTGCTCGCGAAATCAAACGGGCCCGAGAACTTGGACTGCTCGGCTACCGCGGCCAGCACTAATGGATAAACGCACAAACTTCATTCCTCGGAATGAAGGCTTTGTTTGTGACCAATGCGGAGCAGATGTACCACCAGCGCGTGGTACGTTTCGCAATCACTGCCCACAGTGCTTAGCCAGCAAACATGTCGATAGAGATGTGCCGGGTGATCGACTGAACGAGTGTCAGGGGTTGATGCCGGCAGCACAGATAGAAGGTGTTGATCCGGATACCCTTGATATCATCCATATCTGTAACCAGTGCGGTTATCAAAAGCGCAACCGCATCGCCCCCGATGATAATCGCCAGGTAATGTTTGACATCATGGAAAATACGTGATATACAAGCAGGGTTCTTTCCCCTTCCCGACTGGAGCATTCGATGAAACGTCTCGTGTGTCAACAGTCAGGGTGCGTCGATCCGGCCACCCGAAGATTTTTCGTGCGCGGTAAGGTAACGACCCGCTGCATGCACCACGGACATCTCTTCGAGTGCCTTCTCCGTCGGGAAAAGACTCGATTCGACGTCGAACAAATCACCACCGTCCGGTGATCCCCTCCTTTCGGCCCTATCCGACAGGATTTTTTTATTTACACCGAGCAGTTTCTCCTTCTTCCACGACTTTTAAGAGACAGGAATATGGATGAATGGAACAAGGCTCAATCACCGCAAACTAGACAGCAGGCTTTGCGATGTCATCTCAGATGGTGTCTTGAGCCCCAGAACATCCAATATAGTTGGCGCTACATCAGCCAATATACCAACCGGGACAACAGCAAGTTGCTCTAACTCGGACTCACTTCGAGCTTTGCGACGGCGATTCTTAGGCGTTATATATATCAGCGGCACGGGGTTGGTTGTGTGATCAGTTGTCGACTCGCCTGTCAGGCGATTCATCATGTCTTCCGCATTCCCGTGATCGCCGGTGATTAAGATCGTTCCTTGAGCTGCCAAAACACTTTCCACAACCCGGCCAATCTGATCATCTAAGAACTCAAGCGCATTTACCGTAGCCGGAAAGTTACTCGTATGGGCAATCATGTCCGGATTGGCATAGTTGGCAACAATGAGGTCGTGCTTACCAGCTTGTATAGATTGAATAACCGCTTCGGAGATTTTCTCGGCACTCATGTGCGGTTTTTTGCTGTAATCCTTCACATTAGCCGAAGGAATAGCCAACCACTTTTCTCCCGGAAACGGTTTTTCCCGGCCTCCATTCATAAAGTATGTGACATGAGCAAACTTTTCACTCTCCGCTATACGCAACTGTTTTAAGCCTTTATCACTAACAACCTTACCAAATGGTGCAGTAATAGTCTCCGCAGGAAAGGCAACCTCTGCTTGAACGCCATGCCCATAATCCGTCATCGTAACAAAAAACAGATCCTGCCATTTTTCGACGGGAAAACGGGAAAAACTGGGCTTAGTCAACGCTAGGGCCAGCTGAACACTGCGATCTTCCCGAAAGTTATACACCACAACCGCATCACCATCTTTAATAGGGCGAGGTGGAGTATCCTCATCGGAAAAAATAATTGGTTGTGCCGTCTCGTAACTCTGTCTTTTTTCCTCATGACGGAAAACACTCTTTAGTGCTTCCTGCCAGGATGACATTTGTTCACCTTCGCCTCTGACCAGAAGATCATATGCTATCCGAGTTCTATCCCAGTTTTTGTTACGATCCATGGCGTAATATCTGCCCACCATTGAGGCGAGACGGCCCGCTTTCAACTCTTTTATCTGCTGCACAAGCTGGTTAATAAAGTTACCGGCGCTATCCGGTGGCGAGTCACGACCATCAAGAAATGCATGAACGAACGTCCGGTCTCCTAAACCCGCATCGGCAGCAAGTTTCAGAAGCGCAATCTGGTGGTCAATATGGCTATGCACTCCCCCATCGCTGACCATTCCCATAGTATGCAGAACGGCATCCGGCCGCTTCCGTACATGCTTTACCGCAGCTACAAGAGCTGGGTTAGAGAAAAACGACTCATCCTCTATAGCCAAAGAGATACGCGGCAGCGGCTGGTATAGGACTCGGCCCGAACCAATATTTTGATGCCCGGTTTCAGAATTGCCCATCTCCCCTCGAGGAAGGCCAACTTCAATGCCCGCAGCAGCTAAGCCTACCCATGGATAGTACTGAAAGTATTCCTCCATGTGGGGCTGCTTGGCACTTGCGACAGCATTGCCTTCAGATACGGGTGAGAGCCCGTACCCATCGAGCACAAGTACTACTACGGGTCGCGATGTATGTTTCATATATCCTTACTCTACCGTATTTTCTGGCTGTTGTTGGGACACAGATTGCATAGCAAAGGAAAGCGCCACCGGTGACTTGCCCTCCGAACGCATCACGATATGGGATTCCGTATACTGCTGATACCCTTCACGAGCAACTGTCACCGTATATACACCCGGCGGAACCAGCAGGAAGAAAGAACCATTCTTGCCACTTGTCACCCTCGTTCCTACTAAAGTGCCAGTTGTAGCGTCAATGATACGAACTATTGCTCGCCCTAACGGCTTGTGGGTGGTCGCATCAGTCACTAGTCCACTTGCCTTAAAGAACCTGCGAGCGACTAAAATTTTCATGGTGATAAGGAGAATGTAAAATACTTCCACTCCAATGTTTAACAGAGAGGGGGATCCAAATAGAACGATGCTGTTAACAAGGAACCCAATCACCAGTAGCGGCCAGGACAGACGAACTAAAATATAGGAAGCACCATGCAATACTCGCTTGCGCAAGGATATTCTACCCTGATATTTTCCGTACCGGCGCATTGCTACTACGACCGGTATAAGCTTTTCCTGCACCACCGCAATTGCTCGACCATCATACACTTTCTCACCACCAACAATGCGCAGGAAGGGAGCTTCAGGTGTCATCGTCCATCCTGATTTAACTACCCGTAGATTATACGACCCAGGAGCTAAGTAAGAGGAGAAGGCACCGTTATCATCAGTCACCGTTGCATCCACAACCCGTTCGGTCTGGTGATTTACAATTTGAACCTTTGCACCAGCCAAAGTCTCTCCAGAATATGCATCAACAACTCTTCCCCAAGGCCGCCGCCTACTTTTAAGTCCTGCTAATCCCAACATGCCCTGCCATACGCGCTCTAAGATTCCGAAGAGCTGCGATGCGAAATTGCTAGCCGTGGCAGCCAGGGCCGGCTGCGACGCAATTGTTGCCACGGCGGCTGATGTCGCTACAGTTGTTGTAGTTACCTGAGCCGCTGGTGATTCAGCAATCGGTTTTAATTCCTGACGGATTTCCCGAATAGCCTCAGCAGGTTCTTCCGGAAACTTTTTGACAGCCGCGGCAATATTGCGCGCCGTCTCGGGTAATTGTTGAATTACTTCCCGGAAACTTTCTACAACCTCCTGAACTACCTCAATAGAAGTCTCTACAATTTCTTGTACTGTGTCACTCACAAATTCAATAACCGTTTCTGCGACTTCGATGACTGTCGTTACCAAGTCTTGAATAACCTCTTGAACCTGTTCAACCACAATCTCGGCATTCCCAATCAAGCCCCCAGTGTCACTTTCGTCAACTAGAGGAGTAGGCCCAGGAACGGGCGTTGGGGTTGGCGTAGGAGATGGAGCTACGGAGGGAGTGGGGATAGGTGTTGGAGCCGGGGTAGGAGACGGGACTGGAGTTGGGACAGGCGTAGGAGCCACACACGTCCCATTAATACTTACTTCACCTTCCCGACAGGTAACAGTACTCGCAAGATTAGATACAATCTTGTCTTCCTCACTATCAAAAACACGTACCGTGAAGTAGTACAGGGTTTGTTCTAGTAACCCCGACACTGTAGCGGAAGTAGTATTTGAATTAGTAAACGCAACCTTTGTAGCTTGGTTATGACAGTTACTCCCCTGAGCGTGTTGCTGATTGATGGAGTAGCACAACTCATACCGTACAAACGTCGGACTGGTAACTTTGTCCCAGATGAGCTTAATGGTAGTGCCAATAACATCAGTAATCGTTACATTAATCGGTGGAAGGTCATTGGTGACAACCTGATCTAGTTCAAGCTTTGTAGAGTTTCCACGACTGTCAGCAGCCGTTAATGTAATAAAGTAGTTCTTGTTTCGCTGTAGCCCCGTCAGTGTAGTGCTCGATGTGTTGTTATCAGTAATTGTCACATTACTAGAAGTCCGATCACACGTGTCCACGTGGGTATCGTTCAGCCCATAACAAATGGTGTATTGAGCGAAATTTGATTCGTCCTCGTCAACGTCCCAGCTAATCGTCAGAGATCTGGTACTACGATCAGTTAATCGTAGATTATCAACCTGGGGTGGACGGTTATCAAGGAAAAACGCTGACGATGTTTTGGGCGTACCGTCAGTATCAATATCATTGGGAGTTACCCGCAGATATACCGTAAGCGCCTGGTCAGAAAAATGTTCCTGGGAATCCCAGGTAATAGTGAGTTGTACGGATTCAGTATTGGTGTCAATAGACCCGACCTGGTAGCTGTCGCCATTGCTGAGCGTCACACTGCCGGTTGAAGTGCTAACAGAAGCAAGGCTCGCTTTGTGCCAGTCTGTTTCATTCGTAGAATATTCTATTTTCAAACGAGTAACATCAGCATCTGCATCAGAAACCGTGGTCACGAAAGTGACGTGACCATTTCCATTAGTCTCCTGAGAAATACTTGTGGGGGTCGTAGCGAAAGGCGCTGCATTTGAATCAGAACTGAGCGTCGTCGCCCCCGCCTCATCAGACGGATCACTAGTACCGATAACGTTGATGGCAGATACGCGGTAGGTATGCAGAGTGTCAGAGTCTAAACTAGTATCCTCGTAGGTAGTGTTAGTACTTTCAGTATCGGCTACCAGAGTAGCAAAGGATCCAACACCGATTTTACGCTCAATCTTGTAGCCGGTAATAGCAGAGCCTCCGTCGTCAGCTGGAGCATCCCAGGAAAGATCAATCTGGGAGGAGGAGATAGCTGTGGCGTCGAGGTTGGTGGGAGGGTCGGGGGCTGTTTCTGGATCCGGCTCCTTTATCTCTAAAGCAATACCTTGAGGCGAAGTCAGGCCAGTCACAACATCTTCTACGCTGGAGCCGTCAAAATTAGCGCTCTGAATTTTACCGGCAGAAGTATTAGCCCAATACATCTTACTTTCATCAATATCAAGAGCAATGCCTCCAAGAGTGCCGAGTGCTGTTGCAAGCTCTTCTACGCTGGAGCCGTCAAGATTCGCACGTAATATCGCACCTCCACTATCGGTCCAATACATTTTGCCACCAGCAATATCGAGAGCGATACCATTTGGTGACTCATGTACACTGGATACTATTTGTTCTGCATTTGACCCATCCAGATTAGCTCGGTACACAGGGCCTCCATAATCCGTCCAATACATCTTGCTCGCCGAAGTATCCAGGGCAATAGCTGTAACAAAGTTTAGACTTTCCACGAGAGTTTCTGTACCTGACCCATCGAGATTAGAACGCCGTATAGAACTATTGGCATAGTCGAACCAATACATCTTACCGGCAGAAAGATGCAAAGCGACACCGCTGACCCAGTCCGCTGCGGAAATGAGCTCCTCTGCATTTAAGCCGGTCAGATCGGCACGATGAATAGTGCCTTCCCACCCGCTTCCCCAGTAGATTTTCTCACCCGACAGGTCAAGAGAGATGCTCCATACTTGTAGGCTCGCTGTCAGTAAGTCATCCACACTGGATCCATCTAGGTTGGATCTTTGGATCTTTGCAGGATCGGTCTCTGGCTCGACCTCGTTACCCCAATAGATTTTATGAGCAATAGTAGTACTTGCCTCCTCCGAGGGATCGCTGGTACCCGTAGCATTGATGGCACTAATCCGGTAAGTGTACTGGGTGCCAAAATCCAGGCCGATATCTTCGTACGTAGTATCTGTACTTTCAGTATCGGCTACCAGAGTAGCAAAGGATCCAACACCGATTTTACGCTCAATCTTATAGCCGGTAATAGCTGATCCACCGCTACTGACCGGAGCGTCCCAGGAAAGATCAATTTTAGACATTGAAACATCCCTGACCAAAAGATTAACAGGCGGGGAGGGGGAATAAGCGGTGGCTCCTTGTATATCCAGGGTAATACTCTTAGGAAGAACCAAGTCAGTTAAGATATCTACTACGCTTGATCCATCCAGATTAGCCTGCTGAATTTTCCCGCCCCCCGAGAAAGAAACCCAATACATCTTACTGGCAGCAACATGGAGAACGACGTCAAAAGGGTTCTCCAATCCAGTGACAAGCTCTTCTGCACTGGAGCCATCCAGGTTAGCTCGGTGCACTTTGCCATTATCAGGGTCAGTCCAGTACATCTTACCAGCGGAAGTGTTCAGGTCGACACTCCAAGTAGATCCGGTAGTAACCAAATCTTCTACGTTAGAGCCGTCCAGGTTAGCTCGTTGGACCTTACCGTTGCTGTAATCAGCCCAATACATTTTGCCGCTGGCGATATCGAGGGCCACGCCTGTGACAAACCCCAAACCGGAAACTAGCTCCTCTACACTGGAGCCATCCAGGTTAGCTCGCCTCATCCTGGTATTGTCCGCAAAATACATTTTATCGTTGGCAAGATCGAGGGCGATATCCCATGATGATTCAAGTCCGGTCACAAGGTCCTCTGCGTTAGAGCCATCAAGATCAGCTCGCCTAACCTTACTGGTATCGGTGAAGTACATCTTGCCGCCCGCCACATCAAGAGCGATACCAGGCACCTGACTCGCGGGTTCCATCAGCTCCTCTGCGTTAGAGCCATCAATATTCACCCGCTGAATTTTCCCGGATCCCCCATCTCCCTCACTGCCCCAGTATATTCTTGGACCTGCACTTGCTTCGTTTGAAGGAATACTCGTACCAACTGCGTTAATCGCACTGACCCGGTAGGTATACATGACCGGATCAAGCCCCGTATCTTCATACGTGGTGCTCGTCGTGCCAGTGTCGGCCACGATAGTGGAAAAAGATCCTCCGCCAGTTTTACGTTCAATTTTGTAGCCGGTAATAGCACTGCCCCCATCGCTAGTTGGGGCATTCCAAGAGAGATTAATTTGCGAGGTGGATACGGTAGTTACAGCACTAGCAGTAAGGCTAAGCGGAGGCGCTGGGGCATAGCCAAACCCCAGTAGAAATGGATACGTATTATTAATGCCAGTCGCAATATCCCAATAATCGTTGTTACCCGCATCATCGTTTGGGTTGTTGATAAAGTCCCACGCACTGGACAGACCGGCCGTAGCGGTATCTGTGAACGTAGCCACGTTTTTCATTTGCACAAGCCTCTTCCCCGTGCCTCCGTCGCTCGTAAACGCTCCGGAACGCTGCACATCCCAGAAAGAGTTGGTTACAGTTCCACCATCGTTTGACCAGATAAGGCCTTTGCCAAATGCGCCAAGATTCGCCGCTATTGTTATGGGGCCAAGTTCCATCGGCAGATCAACCGTTCCCCCTCCGCCCCAGGTGCGGATACCATGCTCTGTTTCTGTGTTGTTGAAGGAGGTTGTTGTTTCTATTGTCACATAGTCACCACTATCTTCCTCGACAGTAAAGGTTATGGTATCCCCACTAGCAACAAGGGTGAGTTCATATTCTTCTGCCTGAGTAATAGTGACAGTGCCACTGGAAGCTATGACATCATCAACAGCATTTGCTATAGACGTGAATCCATCTTCAGATGTCGCAATACAGACGCCGCAGTCTTCGGCAATTACACCAGCGACCCAGCTTGATGTGCCAGTGTTGATACGCACAGCAATACCAGAATGACCACCACCATTACTGCTATCTCCTCCGTGGAGAACACGAGCTGCAACAGTAACATCTGTCTCATTAGTTTCAATTGCGGCTACGTTAAGTTCTGAACCCGTTAATTCCAGTGTCTCATTGTTACGCGTGAGCGTACCATCAACCACGGTCCATGTTTCACTGACAGGACCAATATCAGGAGACGTTCCACTAAGGTTGCCCGTACCACTCCAGTAATCCTGGGCTAACAAGAGAGATAGCAGCCTCCCCGAAAAATATGACTTATCAATATTTCCACTGCCGAACGCCACCAGCCCCCCGTGATCGCCTGATACAGTAATATCTCCATTGGCGTAAGAGTTAGCAATTGAACCATCATTGATAGCAACCAACCCCGCGGAGAAACCGCTTGTACTCGTTACACCTGCCTCAGAGTATGAACGATCAATTGTTACATCGGCTCCAGTGGTTCCCACTAGGCCGGCAATATAATCTCCTGATGAAGAAATGCTTCCCGTGACATAAGAATCTATAATAGAGCTTGCGCCATACACCTGGCCAGCCAACCCGCCCACCTTCTGATTGGTGGTTGTTACTTCAATATCAACCAAACGCGCATCCGTAATATCCGCCCCATCAACATCACCGAACAACCCATAGCTTCCATCAATAGACAGGGTGGATATAGTATATCCACTCCCGTCAAAAGAACCGGTAAACGGAGTAACGGAATCCCCAACCGACTCAAATCCTACAAAAGCTGAACAGTCGATGTCGTTGATAAGGATAAAGGAAGAAGCGAGCTCCTCCTGCATATTCTGCAGTTGCTGACAGCTGGCAATTTGATAAGGATCGCCTACCGAGCCATCACCATCGGCAAACAGGTGGTTGTCCGCCCAGGCGGAGTGAAAAAACACAGCCAAAAACGTGGCAAACACTGCCACGATAAGAAGGATGAGCACTATAGCTCCAGTGCTGCGCTGAGCAGATGACATATACTATCAAGTGTATCATGGGCCTTACCACCCCAATCCCCATATAGAGAGATTCTCGCCCTCTATTGAACCACCTCAATTATTGCCTATACTTGAGCCGCTTCTTCCGACTCCACGGCTTTCCAGATTGCCTTCTCGAGCTCTTTGGCTAATTTAGGTTCATCCCTCAAAATTTGCTTTGTTGCCTCACGTCCTTGTCCAAGCTTGCGGTCGCCATAGGAAATCCAGCTACCGGCCTTCTGAAGAATCTTGTATTCAATCCCCTTATCAACCACATCCCCTTCATAGCTAATCCCTTCGTTATACATAATATCGAATTCTGCCACTCTGAACGGCGGAGCTACCTTGTTCTTAACTACCTTGGCATGTACCCGGTTACCGATGATTTTCTCCCCCATTTTAATCTGAGCTCGACGGCGCAGGTCAATTCGAACAGAGGAGTAGAACTTCAGCGCCTTCCCACCGGTAGTCTCTTCAGGATTGCCAAACATAACCCCGATCTTCATACGAATCTGGTTAATGAAGATAATAGTGGTGTTTGTCTTATGAGATATACCTGTCAATTTGCGCAATGCCTGACTCATAAGACGGGCCTGCAGTCCCATGTGCGAGTCTCCCATCTCTCCTTCAATTTCAGCCCGAGGCGTTAAAGCGGCAACTGAGTCCACAACGATCAGATCAACAGCTGCTGATTTTACTAATGTCTCAACAATATCGAGCGCCTGCTCTCCTGTATCAGGCTGGCTGATAAGGAGATCGTTGAGGTTGACTCCCAGCCGCTTGGCATATTGCGGATCAAGAGCATGTTCCGCATCGACATACGCGACTGTCCCACCGGCGTTTTGACAACTAGCCGCCACGTGCAAAGCCAAAGTCGACTTACCGCTGCTTTCCGGACCATAAATTTCAATAATGCGTCCACGTGGTACACCGCCAATACCCAATGCCAGATCGAGAGAAATAGAGCCGGTAGAAATTGATTCAATATCTTTCTTTTTTACCTCCCCCAAGCGCATAATCGCGCCCTCACCAAAGCGCTCTTTGATACTGTCGAGGGCCGAGGCAACGGCGATCTGCCTGTCATCTAATACTTTCTCATTAACCTGTTCTGTCTGAGGCTTTTCCTTCTCTTTTGTTGCTTCAGCTTGTTTGGCCATATCACATCTTGTCATTATTCAATTAGCAACAGCCTTTTTGAGCCGTCATTTAAGGATACGGTCTGGACGCGCCTGCCGCAACCTGACCTTTTTGACTATAAATACCCCTGCGGACGAGGCCGCAGGTAGTGCCGCTCAACGACTCGCTTGCGTCCGGCGGCATTGGTACCCTCCAGCTGGATGACGTTTACCCCGGGATGCAGGTCAATATCCAGCTCGAATGTATTATCTTCCTTCAGTAAAAATGATTCTCCATTTACAAATAGTTTAATACCTTTCTCTGATGTCCCGCGGACCACTATATGATCAGCATCGATGACAGATTCCTGCGGAGAGGTTACAGCCAGAGCTGGCAACTGCCAGAATAACCGCAACTGCCAGACGATGTACCCTCCCACCAGTAACGAGGCACACAGTCCAAGTCCTATAATAAAAAACCGAGGGTGCTGAATACGTTCGAACCAACGTGCGGGAGTGTAGACCTTAAGCGGAGCAATAACTCGAACTGAAGATAGCGACCGCAATATCGCCCGCTGAGCAAGCTGGGAATCAATCCCCAGATAAATCGCGTACTGCGTATATGCCCCTCGAGCATATACTTCAGCGGCAAAAGAGGATACATCCCCCTGCTCTAAGGCTTCCAATTGTTCAATCGGAATATGCAGATCTTTCGCTGCTTGCTCTAATGATATTTGCTGAGAATAACGAGCTTCTCGCACCAGATTTGCTGCATACTCCAAATGCTCCTTGTCATTCTTGCCATTCGTTACCATGCGGGGCGCTTGTCTTCTTTGTCGTCTTCTTCATCTTCCGTGTACCCTTCATCATCAACCGTAACTTCTTTTGCTTTGTACTCCTCAGCATACTCTTCTTCCGGACCATATTCCTCTTCTGCCGAAACGAGGATTTCACGCGGCTTGTTTCCTTCAGCGGTGCTAATGATTCCCTGTTCCTCAAGCATATCAATCAAGCGTGCCGCTCGAGCATACCCGACCCGCAACCGGCGCTGTAACAGGGAAGCACTAGCTTTGTCAGATTCAATCACAACTTGCTTGGCATCTTCATACATACTGTCATCAATACCTTCTCCGCTGCCACTGCCTCCAAAGTCCCGCTGAGGAGAGACAATCGCATCATCATGTTCAATCCCCAACTCGTTATTATCCTGAATATCCTCCACTACTTGACGCACTTCTTCTTCAGACACAAAGCCACCCTGCAACCGAATGGGCTTACCTTGATCACCCGGCAAATACAACATATCTCCGCTACCCAGCAATTTTTCAGCTCCCGCACCGTCAAGAATGGTGCGTGAATCTACCTGGGAGGCAACGTTAAAGGCAATACGAGCCGGGACGTTGGCTTTAATTAATCCGGTAATGACATTTACAGAGGGGCGCTGAGTGGCCAAAACCAAGTGAATACCAATCGCCCGAGCCATCTGGGACAGACGCACGATCATCCCTTCCACGTCTCGCGCATTGGTGGACATTAGGTCTGCTAATTCATCAATCACAATGACAATGAACGGCATCGCCTGATCCGGGTTATTTGAGTTATATGACAGCAGATTCCGCGCTCCTACCTCTGACAGCAGCCGGTACCGTCGATCCATTTCCTTAACGGCCCACTTGAGGGCGTTAATCGTTTTATCAGCCTCGGTAATAACAGGGGTAAGCAGGTGCGGAATACCGTTAAAGAGCGACAGCTCCACTCGTTTGGGATCAACCAGAATCATTCGCACCAGCGCTGGAGAGTTACGATACAGCAAAGACAAGATCAGCGTGTTGATGAAGATAGATTTTCCCGAACCGGTTGCCCCAGCCACCAGCAAATGCGGCATCTTTTCGATGCTGGCCACCTTGGGCATCCCGGACACGTCCTTGCCCATCGCAATTGTCAGCGGAGACTGGGAGTTACGAAAATCTTTTGAGGTAATAATATCGCGCAGGCGTACGAGAGATACATCCTTGTTCGGAATTTCAATTCCCACAAAGTTTGTTCCCGGAATTGGAGCTTCAATACGAATCGGGTGCGCAGCCAGAGCCAGGGCCAAATCATTCTGCAGACCGGTAATACGGGCCAGCTTCACGCCCTCCTCCGGACGCAAAGTATACTGCGCTACGGTTGGACCAACGCTAACTTTACCCATCGTAACTGCAATTCCAAACTTCTCGAGAGTTGACTGGATTTTTTTCTTGTTGGCCTCAACGTTGCCACTGTCTGGCTTACCAATAGAGGAATGTAAAATATCAATGCTGGGAGGCTTGTATTTTTTGTTAGCCGATCGCAGCTGGGCCCGCTCGCGCTCGCGCTGTTCCTCTTCGCGCTGCTGCTGCTGTTCCTGTAGCTTAAGCTGATTGGGATCAACTTTCTCTGAAGCCCGGCGCATTCGACTAATTCGGAAAGTGGGGAGCGGTGCTTCCTGCTCTTCGTTTCCTACAGCTTCAGTTCCAATATCCGTTTCTTCGTCAGCAATTTCTTCCCGACTGGGAATAAATGACTGCAGATAGCCCCACAGCCCACTGGGAGAAATATCAAAAGCTAAAAATATTCCCGTTAAAAAGGCAGCAATAAACAAGAGAATTGCAGCGATAGGAGAAAACGCTTTACTTAACGGAAAAGAAAATAGAAACCCGAGCAGTCCGCCGCCGCTACCTTCCAGGGCTGTCTGATAGGCATCTTCGCTGGGAACTCCAATTAAATGAAATAACCCGAGCAGTCCGATCAAAGCTAGGGCGATACCAATAATCCGCAAGCGCGGCATGCCCTCTTCCCGAGGACGAATCAGATATACCCCCAGCCATATCAGGCCGACCGGTAGAGCATACGCGAGCAGCCCGGCAATACGCTGCATACCAACCAGCAGCAGACGACCTGTAGGTCCAGCTGCTGAAAAGAAACTTAGAATCAAAATCAACGAGAAGATAATAAGCAGAACACCAATAATGGCCTGCTTGGTTTCCGGTCGCAGGAATGATTGTTTCTCCCGACCACGTGAACGGCTGAAGGGATTTAAGCGCATGGAATATCTCGATACATTACGATTGATGTTTGTATATTATGCCACATGTCAGACATAACGAAAACCGCCTCAAGGGCGTACCTAAAGGCGGTTTTCCGTTTTTACTACAACGCGACCTTACGCAACTTTTCTGGTTTCCACCTTGGCAGGAGCAGGGGCAGAAGGCTGGTCTGGCTTGAATTTCTCTCCCGGCTTTCGGTATCCGGTTCCAGCAGGAATCAGACGACCAATGATGACGTTTTCTTTAAGTCCCTTCAACTCATCATCCTTACCAGAAATCGCCGCATCAATTAACACTCGAGCTGTTTCCATGAAGGAAGCTGCCGCCAGGAAGCTGTGGGTGGACAACGATACCTTTGTGATTCCAAGCAGCAGACGCTCTCCGGTTGCTTCCTTCTTGTCCGCTTCTTTAACCGCCCGATTGGCCCGGCGGAACTCGGTCAGCTCAACAATGCGGCCAGTAATAAGTTCAGTATCTCCAGGTTCCTGAATCCGAATGCGAGATAACATCTGGCGCACAATAATCTCCAAGTGCTTGTCATTGATTGTTTCACCCTGAATGGCATACACCTGTTGTACTTCTTTGAGGATGTAGCGCTGCACGGCACGCACTCCGGCGACCGCATACAGATCCTGCACATTCATATGTCCTTCTGTCAGCTGCTGTCCGGCAATCACTACATCACCATCCTTCACATTCAGCGTGACATTCCCCGGTACTGCATACTCTTTTGTCTCTTTCGCTCCTTTTACTGTTACGACAGTCTCTTCTTTTGATTCCTTAAGTTTTACCTTTCCATCAATTTCAGTCATAACAGCTTCTCCTTTTGGAATCCGAGCCTCAAATAATTCTTCAACACGAGGCAGACCCTGGGTAATATCGTCACCGGAAGCACCTCCAGCGTGGAAGGTACGCATGGTCAGCTGAGTACCCGGCTCACCGATAGACTGGGCGGCCACAACACCAACTGCCTCACCGATTCGAACGAGCTGGTTTTTGCCTAAGTCCCATCCGTAACACATCTTACATACTCCAAAGTCCGCTTTGCAGGTTACCACCGAGCGGATAACGGCTTCAGAAATTTCCAGCTTATCAATCTGTTCGGCCAGCTCTTCATCAATTAAGGTACCGCGGTTAATTACAGTTTTGCCGGTCTTGTCATCTTTGATTCCTTCGGCCAGTACCCGGCCGCGAACGCGTCGGCCAAGAGTTGTACCAACTTCTTCACTGTCAGAGCGTGTCATGATTCCACCTTCTTTATCACCACAATCTTCTTCGTGGACAACCAGATCCTGGGCTACGTTTACCAGACGACGAGTCAGGTATCCGGCTGTAGCTGTACGCAGAGCGGTATCGGCCATACCCTTACGAGTACCGTGAGTAGACAGGAAGTATTCCAGAGCATTAAATCCTTCTTTAAAGCTGCTTTTGATCGGCAACTCTACCGCTCGTCCGGTTGGCCCGGCCACAGTACCTTTCATACCTACCATCTGCAGAGTCTGAGTCCAGGAGCCTCGAGCGCCGGAAACTACCATCGTGTGAACACTGCCACGGGGATCCAAGGCCTTCTGGGTAACAACCGACATCTCTTCACGAGCCTTTTCCCAGACACCTACAACCATACGGTAACGCTCTTCTTCAGTGAGCAAACCATCTTCAAACTGTTCCCGGATCTTCGCCACCTTTTCTTCAGCTGCCCGGACAATTTCTTCCTTCTCGGGCGGAGCAATAAGGTCAGTCATACCCCATGACAGACCGCTGTGGGTAGCGTGTGAAAACCCGAGGAGCTTCATGTCATCCAGGAACTGCGCGGTGCGCTCCTGGCCATGAACTGACAGGCTGCGACCGATGATCTTCTTCAATACCGACTTATCAAGCGTATCGTTAATGAATCGTCCTGGATCAGGATTAATATCGTGGAAGAGCAGTCGGCCGATTGTTGTTTCTACATATTCTCCGGCCGCAACAGGATCCGGCACGGTAATCTTGGCGTTGATGGCTACCTGATTTAACTGATGAGCCATTAGCGCTTCATTCTTGCTGCCGAACTTGCGGCCTTCACCCTGGGCGCCCTCTTCAATGCAGGTAATGTAATACATTCCCAGTACGATATCCTGAGAAGCGGAAGTGGCGGGCTGACCGTCAGCCGGTTTAAGCAGGTTATGGGAAGACAACATAATTTCATCAGCTTCATGACGGGCTTCGTCAGACAACGGTACGTGCACAGCCATCTGATCACCATCAAAGTCAGCGTTAAACGGTACGGTAACCATTGGATGAATCTGGATCGCCTTACCTTCAATCAATACCGGCTGGAAGGCCTGGATACCCAGACGATGCAAGGTCGGAGCGCGATTGAGTAATACTTTATGAGTCTTGGTTACTTCTTCCAGGGAATCCCACACTTCGGGAATACCCTGTTCAATCAAACGGCTGGCAGAACGGATGTTATGAGCCAGTTCACGTTCAATCAGTTCGTGAATAACGAAGGGTTTGAATAGTTCCAGCGCCATGGATTTCGGCAGACCGCACTGGTGCAGTTTCAGTTCAGGACCAACGACGATAACGGAGCGTCCGGAATAGTCCACACGCTTACCTAACAGGTTTTGACGGAAACGACCCTGTTTACCCTTCAACATGTCAGCTAAAGATTTCAGCTGACGGCGCTGACCTGTTGAGCTGATGGTTGTCGAACCTCGACGGGCGGAATTGTCGATCAAAGCATCAACTGCTTCCTGAAGCATGCGCTTTTCATTGCGGGTAATAATTTCTGGAGCTCCCAGCTCAAGCAGACGCTTCAAACGATTGTTACGGTTGATAACGCGACGGTAGAGATCGTTTAGGTCAGAGGCGGCAAAGCGTCCTCCATCTAATTGCACCATCGGCCGCAAATCGGGCGGGATCACTGGCAGTTGGGTTAAGAACATCCACTCTGGACGAATATTAACTTCCATCATTCCGCGTACTAGCGATAGTCGTCGCGTCACCCGCTTTTTCTTAGCAGCTGAAGCTTCCTCAGACTCCTTTTCAAGATCAGCAGCCATTTGCTTGAAGTCCATGTGTTCGAAAAGATTGCGGATAGCTTCCGCTCCAATACTGGCTTTGAAAATATGCCCATACTTAAGGGATAGATCCCGGTACTCGACTTCGGAAATAATCTTGTGAGGCACGAGGGTCTTTACCTGCTCTTCGGCGTTATCAATCGCCTCTTCCAGCTTGGTCAGCTCCTGTTCCTCCTGCTTCTTTAAATCTTCTTTCTTTTTGTCACGGTTCTTCTCATCCTTCGGCAGCGCACTGCGCAGTTGCTTGTAGCCCTGCTTAATAGCATCGCGCTTGCTTTGTGATTCGCTGTGCAGACGATCCAGAACTTCCTTTTTCGCCGTTTCATCCACTTCTGTAATGATATAGGAAGCGAAGTAGATGACTTTCTCCAGTTGATTAACGTTAATATCCAGCAGCAGTCCCATCTTGGATGGCACACCACGTAAGAACCAGATATGGGAGACGGGAGTAGCTAAACTGATGTGTGCCATGCGTTCACGGCGAACAATTGACCGTGTTACTTCCACACCGCATTTATCACAGACAATACCCTTGTAACGGATCCGACGGTATTTTCCACAGTAACACTCCCAATCCTTGGTTGGACCAAAAATACGTTCGTCAAACAATCCATCCTTCTCCGGTTTTTGAGTCCGATAGTTAATAGTTTCCGGTTTCGTGATTTCTCCAAATGACCAGTCCAGAATTTTCTGGGGCGAAGCTAAGGTCAGTTTAATTGAGGAAAAATCAGGTACTCGCTGTTCGTGATGATCGTATGCCATATGTGTAGCCTTAGCGGATATTAGCTTCTTTTTGAGTTGCTGGCTGTTCAGCCTTTGTCTCTGCTTGGTCCCCTTCAGAAGGCTCCGGTGTCTGGCCAATCAGCTCAACGTCAAGCGCCAGTCCTTTCATCTCTTTCATTAATACATCAAAGGCAGCGGGTGTATGTGGAGGCTGGATCTTGCCACCCTTCACAATCGTCTCGTACGTCTTGCTACGTCCGGCAACATCATCTGACTTCACGGTCAGGATTTCCTGCAAACTGTACGCCGCACCGTAAGCTTCCAAAGCCCACACTTCCATCTCTCCAAAACGCTGCCCGCCGAACTGAGCTTTTCCACCGAGCGGCTGCTGGGTTACAAGAGAGTAGGGCCCGGTTGAACGCATGTGGATCTTATCTTCTACCAGATGGTGGAGTTTCAAGATATACATCACACCAACAGTCACCGGCTTATCAAATTTCTGACCTGACAAACCATCATACAACTCCACTTTTCCGTTTTCTGGCAGCCCGGCGGCTTTTAACTCTGCTTTAATCTCTTCCTCGGTTACTCCGGCAAAAGCAGAAGAAGCAGCGTGGTAATCCAGCGTTTCTGCCGCCCAGCCCAAGTGGGTTTCCAGAATCTGTCCAATATTCATACGTGAGGCTACGCCCAGCGGGTTCAGAACTACTTCTACCGGTGTTCCGTCAGCCAGGTATGGCATATCTTCTTCACGAACGATCTTGGCGATTACACCCTTGTTACCGTGACGACCAGCCAGCTTATCACCCACCTGTAGTTTGCGGAACTGGGCGATACTGACCTGAACCTGTTTGATAACGCCGGAAGGCAGCTTGTCGCCTTCTTCACGAGAGAATGTCTTTACATCAACAACCTTACCCATCTCTCCATGCTGCAGATACAAAGAGGTGTCTTTTACGTCTTTGGCTTTTTCTCCAAAGATAGCTCGTAGTAGTCGCTCTTCAGGGGTCAGATCGGTTTCACCTTTGTTCGTCACCTTACCAACCAGAATATCACCGGAACGTACTTCCGCACCGACGCGAACCACACCTTCTTCATCCAGATTGCGCAGCTTTTCTTCGCTAACGTTTGGAATATCGCGAGTTACCACTTCCGGACCCAGCTTTGTGTCGCGGACATCGATGATAAAGTCTTCAATATGGATTGAGCTAAAGCGATCATCTTTAACTACCCGCTCAGAGATAACAATCGCGTCTTCAAAGTTTCCGCCATACCAGGGCACGAAGGCTACTTTCAGATTCTGCCCCAGTGACAGATCTCCTTTGTCGGTCGCGGCTCCATCAGCCAGCAGCTGATCCTTCTTTACTTTCTGTCCTACTTCCACTACCGGGTGTTGAGTCATAGCTGTCGATTGATTGGAACGCTGGAAGTTCTGTAAGCGGTAAATACGTTTTTCGCCCTTGGCGTCCACCAGGGTGATGTGCTGACCGTCCACTTCCGTTACTTCTCCTTCTACATCACTTAAAATAACCTGTCCGGAGTTAACGGCGGCGACAGATTCCATTCCTGTCCCAACCCGCGGAGCATCGGCGCGTACGGAAGGTACCGCCTGACGTTGCATGTTCGATCCCATCAGAGCGCGCTGAGCATCATCGTGTTCAATAAAGGGAATCATACCAGCTGCCAGTGACAATGCCTGGCTGGGATACACATCCATATAATTCACATCCTTGGGAGCAACTTCTTCAAATTGTCCTTCCATGCCTCGCACTTCAACCAGATCATTTGCGAACGATCCATTCGCTGTTAGGGGTTCGGTGGCATGAGCAATAATCGCCTTATCTTCCTCATAGGCATCCAGATACACAATCTCTTCTGTAACTTTTCCGTCTACAACTTTGCGATATGGAGTTTCAATAAATCCATACTGATTCAGACGAGCAAACAATGCCAGGTGACCGACCAGTCCAATGTTTGGTCCTTCCGGACTTTGCACCGGACAAATACGGCCGTAGTGAGACTTGTGAACGTCACGAACTTCAAAGCCAGCCCGGTTTCGGTCTAACCCTCCCGGACCCATCGCGCTGACGCGGCGCTTATGCTCCACTTCAGACAGGGGATTGGTCTGATCCATGAACTGTGACAGCTGGGAACTCGTAAAGAATTCCTTGATTGCCGCGATAATTGGTCGGGCATTGATTAGCTGCGAAGGCGTCATCTGTTCAATATCCAGAGTGCTCATACGATCCTTGGCAATACGCTCCATGCGCATTAGACCAACGCGGAATTTGTTTTGCAGCAACTCACCCACGGCTCGGACGCGGCGGTTTCCAAGATGATCAATATCATCGGCAGGCTCCTGGGTGTTGTTCAGGCGAATAACTTCAGTAATAACTGCAGTGAGATCTTCCACGCGCAAAGTGCGGTGTTCGCTTTCCTCAGACACATCCATATTAAGCCGCTGGTTCATGCGGTGTCGTCCTACCCGACCGAAATCGTAGCGGTCAAAGCGGAAGAACATGTCATGAATCATCTGCTTGGCATTATCAACGGTAGCTAAGTCTCCCGGACGCAGGCGTTTGTAGACCTCTTTTAAGCCTTCGGCCTGATCCTTGGCTGAATCCTTAGCCAGTGTTGCATCTATGTATGACAACTCTTTATTGGTGTCGACTGCGGCAAAGAGTTTCTTGATTTCAGCATCGCTGGCCACGCCCATCGCCCGTAACAGAGCTGTTACAGCCACCTTACGCTTGCGATCAATTTTCACATACAGGGCTCCATCGGCTGCGGTTTCAATTTCCAGCCAGGCTCCGCGGTTTGGAATGATCTTCGCTCCATACCAGCTTCGTCCTTTATTAATAGTCGAAGATAAAAATACACCGGGAGAGCGGATTAGCTGGGAGACAATAACTCGTTCAACACCGTTGATAATAAAGGTGCCGCGTGGAGTCATGACAGGAAACTCACCCAGGTAGACTTCCTGCTCTTTTGTTTCTCCAGTTTTCTTGTTCAATAATCGAACAGCGCAACGTAATGGGGCTTCATACGTTGCGTTGCGTTCGCGGGCAGTTTCTTCAGTGTGCTTGGGAGCATCAAGATAGTGATCAACAAAGTGGAGCTCCAGATTACCAGCATAATCATGAATCGGAGAAATCTCTTCGAAAAGCTCTCCTAATCCTTTTTCAAAAAACCAAGCATAGGAATCCAGTTGAGATTCCAGCAGGTTCGATACATCCGCTAATTGTGCCGGGGCTAAAGAAAACGTTTTTCTTTCTCGTAGTGTGTTTATGTTACCGCTCGCGGATGATTGCTTGGGCATGTGGAGATTTTATTTAATGTATATAAATGATGTATACAAACGCACAAAGGCCACAGAATACCTATGCTTATCTAGCGTAGCTGTGAAAAACGCGGAGAAGGAGAGCCACAAACAGTGCGAGGTATAAAACCTGTTAGCAGAGAATAGAGAATGCTCTGCGCACGTGCTTGCGCCCCTATATTAGATTGTTTTTGATGCACACAGTCCTTGCTGATCGTCAAAGACGATAGGGGAAATTGTATCAGGGTGTTATATAAGTGTCAAGAAAAGTCAACAAAATGTCACTTAAAAATTAAAACTGCACACTTTTAGCCGCCTTTAAACTTTAAAACT
>JBBDOX010000018.1:0-188527 GCA_040876835.1 Candidatus Anderseniibacteriota bacterium
AAGTACGTGATAACAAGGTGCGGATAGATAAAGTCGAATCTCGGTAACAACTCTCACGGACTTCTTTCTCTCTGAACTAGCATGGGAGAAAACACCAGCAAAGTTCCTGACCCATACTCGCGTTGTTACCAGCAAGGCGGACAACCCTCGGCTGCTAATGTAGCAATCAGAACATTGACTAGATTCATCCCGTTCGAGGCATTCAGTTTTATTTTCTCGAATACAGGCTTTCGCTCCAATACTCTCAAGTTGTATCAACGAGCAAGGTGATAGCTATTGCGTAATTCTTTAATGTATTGTATATTATATTTTCTGTTTTTGACTGATCTTTTCTCTTGAAGAAAACAGGAGTTCCTGTGCATTCTGTTCACGAATACGCTGCGTTGCTTCAGAAGGTGCTGACTCAGGCAGAAACGATGACCAACTGCCTGCCAGAGAAACATGCTCCTCAAGCGATTGACGTGCTTGGTTTCATCAAGCAATTTGGCTGCCACGGCATGCCATCGGACGAGCCTGGTGTGTTTCTGGACGGGTCGTGGCTGACAGGTCACGGCCGACCGGCAAGGCAGTATTTTGGGATAACCATAGTACCATGCTTCAGCGACGACGTGTCGCCTGTGGCTGTACCTGATCCGGAACGCTACGTTGCTCCTGGAAACTGTTTGACTAAGGAGCAGGCAATCTTCCTGCACAACGTTGATCATTGGTCGGTACCCGAGCTGGCGCTGACACTTCTCCATGAAGCGCGTCATGCCAGGCATCGGATCGGGCCGCGGTTGGCTGGATTGACACCACTCGACTCCGATGAGATCCACGAGACTAACACGTGGCTGTTTACGTTGAATGTGCTGGCGGCGTGGGGTGGTTCGCAGTGGAGTGCGGCCGTACGGCAAGAAATCACGTGGCTTGAAGAGCAAGGGCTTGCTGCTCCAGCTACTCGAGTCGTCTTCGCCGGCAGTGGTCATTACTGGCCGGAGTTCGACAGTGTGTTTGGTCTCACAAACCACAAATCTGTTAGAATGTTCCGTCAGCGGCTGGGCAACCTGCAAGCAAACATGGAGTACTGGTCACAGCAAAAAGGCATTCCGCCCGAGAGTCTATGCCATGCTGTCGTTTCCTCCTTGTACAAGTAACCTCGCCATGAGCGAGGTTTTTTTCTATCGTATGAATCCTTTTTAACGGCTTACTACGATAACTGTCTTGGGAACTGGAGTCGCACCCAAGTGATAGCCGGTGTTGTAGTTGCGAATAGCGTTGAAGATAGTGTCTTCGGTATAACGGTAATCAGCACCTAAACGCGTGCCGGGATCATTTGTGATGAACTCACGCGTTGCAGGATCATAGCCTTTGATAACAATCATGTGATACTCGGGGCCAGGGGCGTTAAAGTTAGGGTTACCGAGTAGGCGGCCGTTGGTTGGCATAATAACGATATTGCCGCCATAGATCTCCTCCTTTATACCCGCAACGGTAATATTTTCTACTACCTCGACATTCTCGGTTTTGTAATATTCGCGCATAAGACGGGCACTGTCCTGGGCTGAAGTGTCGCGCCACTCGCCAATGAGTTCTTTTTCGAATTCCACGATATCCAAGATAGATTGTGTGGCGGCTGGTGGAGTTATGGGCGTACCGCCTTGCAGCCAATGGGCAGCCATGAGAATAGAAGCCTCTTCGCAGGCGTCCTGAAAGACCGGGTTGGACCACTGCTGTTCCGGGGCCTGGGACACAAACGGAACTGAATGATTTATGAGGGTAAGGGGAGTGAATGTTGGAGTTGGCGTGGGCGTGGGACTTGCTGTGGGAGTAACCGTAGGAAGAATAGTAGTCTCTGTGATCGGCTGTTCTGTTACTGAGGATTGACGCAATTCCTGGGTAATAGCAACGCCGGCCGCGGCTATACCCGCAACAACACTAAACGCTAGAAAAATAAACACCGCTTTCATAACAACCTACTATATGAGCAGGAATAGATATGTGCAACTTTCGATAAAGAAAAAGACCACGAAGTTCGAAGTGAACTAAGGGTCTGTGTTTTCGCCGACGAGCCGAAGGCTACCGGTTTTCTTGGAGCCATCGAGCAAAAGCAGCTGCGTAGGGTCCGTGAGCGGGGACCCGCCATCCGAGATGAAATTCCTCCTCATTCATCTCGGAGAATGTTCGAGTCTCACCCAGAGGAATGAAGATCCTTCCCGTCATCGACCATTCCTGGGCCCTAGGCTCTCCCCGAAGCTTGTCGGCAACCAGCCCCGTTCTTGTATTGCTGAACAGTACGGGTGCCGCCAGCTGTTCATCCAGGTACGCGAGCGTGTAACGAAATTCGCAGTGACGTTCCTTGCCCTCTAGGCGTCGAAGAATTTCTTCAGTGCCACCGTTGCGCAGCACGCGGTCGATGCTGATGCCCGGCCAATCGTGGAGCGCTGTGATACAGAAGGCAACTCCGTGTGCAATCACCGGCTTGTGCAGCAGCTCAAATGCCTGTCGCACCTTAAAGGTCGCAACCTCTTCAACGCTGCCTTCGGTTGGGCTTTCGGTGTCGATTTCCTCCTGCACAACCTCGATCCCGAACTCCTTGAGCACACTCTGCAGGACTCGCACCTTGCCCGCTCGCCGCGTTGCTAAGTGAACTCTCCGCATGTATCCACCTTTCTAATGCTGGTGTGAGGGAATATCTGAACGTTTATATTATAGCACACTTTATGTCATGCCGTCAAATCTACAAAATCCGCTGTGGCTCTATGTCTACTGCATCAACCGGCAGACCTGCGTATAAGGAGACAAGAGCTTCTAAAGGCCCTTGCAGTAGAAGATGCAACTCGGGCTGGTCAGACTTTCCTTTAGGCGCTAAATCCTCGAAGGGACCGCGAACGATGATGCCTTTTTTACTATGAGCTCGCGCTTCAATTTCCTCTCGTAATAATATTGCGCGTTTATGAGCGATCTCTTCTGTCTTGGCTGTTACTGATAAACGGACGACGTTAGCAAACGGGGGATACAGGTATCGCTTTCGCTCTTTGAGAGTACTGTCGTAATACTGCTGTATATCTTGTCCCAATTGCTGACGAATAACGATGGGGTTTTTAGTTACAACTATCACTGGTTTTTCTTTCCTGGCATGTTGCTGTAGACGAGCCAGCAGCACCACGGAACGCTCCACAGTTCTGTAGTCGGGATATGAGAGAGCACGCTCAGGAAACAGCCAGACGACATGGTCGAACTGCATATCTTGAATTGGTGCCAGGACGGCGGATGTTCCCATCACGATTCGTTTCGTGGATAGCTTGGCGAGATCTGCTTTGGACCTGGTGTCAATTCGCAGGAGCTGCTTTTTCAGAGCGGGATAGGATTCAAAAATCTTTTCGATGGTTTGCGTACCGGCACGTCTGCGCTTGCCTTCATACCGCTCCAACTGGTTGTAGAGGATGAGGATAGTTTCCCTTTTGCGATTCCAAGCGTTTAGTTTACGCATAAAATCGTTGGGGAGCAGACGCTTAGATCGGCGATCTTCGATCGCTACCTCCACCACGTCAATAGTGGGGGTAATCAACTTGTCGACTTTGCCCTGTATGCCCTTATGGTCAACCCGGTATCGCAGGGCAACGGAGGGAAAAGAGGCCAGATACGCCAGTTGCGCATGGTGAATATCTGCCAACTGTCGGGCCGCTATGGAATTATGCAACCGCGGATACTGATCCCAGAGCTTATGAGTTGTAAACTGCTCTTCCTCAAGAGCAATTAGAGAGAGGTTCGAAAAAGGCAAGAACACGGCCTTTTGGGTGCCTACCACTATTGCGTTAGGAGTATTGGCCACGGTATACCAGGTTTCCCGCTGCTGCAGCGCCGACAGATCCGTGTGATATGGATGCACTGTTCTCTTGCTCGCACTCAAAACTTTTGTGATGCGCTTCACCATCCACACTTCAGGGACGATGATAAGGGTTTGTCCGGTCGCAGGAATTGCCTGAGCTAAATACTTCATGCGATTTTCAAATGCATCAACAACCGCAACGGGTTTGCCGATGCGCTTTTTCTTAGAGGCCGCATAGGTTGTTTTTTCTGCCTTGCTGCTGGAGGACATAAAGAGCCTCAGGGTGTATCCAAGGCCTCCCTGCAACGCTCCCGCAATCCATTGAGCAAAGGCTATCTGCTGATCAGATAATACTACCGGCAATACTTCGTTTACCGATTTGGTGGGGTAGGGCGGTTTATGACTGTGAATATTCATAATTACCCCACGCACTCGTCTCCTCCCCACAGTAGTTGCAACGACGGAGTGCTTCGGAGGCCTTGTGCTTCCTGAGAGAGAATACGTAAACACCTGCCGGCCGCTCGCCGGCAGGGGAATAGCGGGAGCTATATCTGCGTACAACTGTGTCTGCTTAGTCATAATAGAAAACGGCGAACCGGTACATGGTAATAGATTCACTATCCGGATTGACTCCGGATTCCCGAATAGCTGTGGCGATCTGTTCATCAGGCGTATCAATACCGGTACGCTGAGGCAGTAGCACCGCTGTCTTACTCCGGTCCGACCGCAGATACAGCCCGTACTGTTGGGGATTTAAATGGACGGGGCTAGTAATCCGCTCCAGGGGTCCCACAATGCCGACAGAGTAGGAAAGATAGGACAGGTCAACACGGCGGAAGCGACCGGATGTACGCCGCTGCATCGCCTGGAGCGTGTTCATGATTACTTCCTCACCCAACGACCGAAAGCGAGGGAGGATCTGGCCGTACATGGCTCGCAGGTTCCGGCCCGGGTTCTCAAATATTGATACGTAGCAGGCTCGTTGCTGGTACAGCTCGGGCGGCAATGTAGCAGGCAACGGCAGCGTTTCACCAGTTTTGACATAGTGGTCAGCCGCTTGCTTAGCAAGTTTAGTAATATATCCCCCAGACATATCTTTCAGAGTACGGAGAAACCAGAGCTGTGAACAGTGGACGCAAAACGCTCAAAATCGTACGCTATACATTATGAATGATTCTGCTCCAGGGACCGCTCGACTCTTTTTGGGACTTTCAGTACCAGAAAAAGCTAAGACAGCTATTCGTCACGCGGCAAAACATTACAAGGAATACATTAACCAGCCTGTTGCGGAAGAGAGCTGGCATATTACTTTACTGTTTCTGGGCAATGTGGAAAATCATAAGCAATACGTAAACCGGCTTATAAAACCACTGTCGCTTAGTTTTGTGCCGACAGTTTCGCTCACTCACGTGGGTCGCGGATTTCAGCGTGATCAGTTGTGGGCGTATGCCGCTGCCACGCCGGCCCTGTCGGGTTTAATTGCAGAGCTGGAGAAACGCATCAAAGCAATGCGTATGCAATATGAAGGAGGAGACGATCACGGAGAATATACACCTCACATCCGAGTTGCAACCCTGCTCGATGTAACCCGCGGGATTGGCCTGCCGGATGGAGCCGCGCGTTCTACATTTGCTCCCTCCGAAATCTATCTCTATCGCAGCCATCAAACTGAAGCGGGTGTACACTACACGGTTGAAGCAACCATTCCTCTCACGACATGAGTGAAAACCTGCAATTAGGTCATGTTACCTGTAATTACACCGCCACAGATGAATTTCTAGAGCAGGCAAAAACATGGCTGTCTGAAGACACCTTTCATCATGTAGTTACCCTTAATCCGGAAATGGTACTTCTGGCCGAGCACGATGCACGATTCCGGGAAGCAGTTGGAGCAGCTGAACTTCGTGTTCCCGACGGCTCCGGCCTTATCTGGGCCCGGTGGTACCTCCGTTCAGAGTTCTGGTCGCTACTACCTAGCCTGGTGGCCTTTTCCTTTCGCAGTGCTGAACGTGTATCGGGTGTTGACCTGGTTACTAAATTGAGTGAGCTAGCGCTGCAAGCTGGAGAGTCAGTGTACTTACTAGGCGGCACCGTATATCAGAACACACATACGCGACAATACCTGAATCGAAAGTTTCCGGAACTAAGCGTCCATGCCTCACCTCACCACACATTTGATGTAACGGGACCAGAATCCATTCTCCAAGATATCCAGGAGAAAAAGCCCAGCGTGTTATTTGTTGCGTATGGTGCGCCAAAACAAAGCGTGTGGATTGAAACTCATCGGAAGAATTTGCCGAGTGTACGAATCGCAGTTGGAGTGGGCGGTGCGTTTGCGATTCTCAGCGAAGATCGACCGCGAGCACCACACTTTTTTCGTAAACGCAACCTAGAGTGGTTGTGGCGGCTGTTATTAGAGCCATCACGCCTGCCGCGGATCTGGAATGCGGTGGTGCGGTTTCCAGCCATGGTTCACCGGCAAAAGACGCGCCCTTCCTAGAGGATGCGTTCTGACGCTGAGCAGTCAGTAGCACAGCTGTCGCCATGTCAGATCTTGGCAGTGAACTATGGCGACGAAGCCATGATCGTTAGCTGCCAGAGCAGGAACGGTGCCCGATTCAATGTCCGACAAATGTGGGATTCTGAAACAGTTCCACTTCAAGGGGACACGTGGGCTCTGGAGACCGGGTACCTCTTTCTTAAGTCAGGGCCACCCCGACTGAAAGAGCGGCTGGAAAACGAGAGCCTCGCACCCGAGAAGCTCTAAGCAAACCCGACTACGCACAGCTCGGGTCTTTTTATACACAGTTGACGCTATCTCAAGCGTTGTTTACGTTTAAGATAATGTCTAGCGGTACGTATCACACCCCGCAGGGCACTACACAAGGTAACTTTGGAGGGGGTTATCCGGAAACCTTATTATTAAACACGAAAGGAGCGTATTTCATGGAATACGAAGAAAGCAATGAAGGGAGCAGCTTCTTTGACCGCGTTAAAGAATCTCCGCGGACAGTGTCTGCCCTGATCATTATATTAATTGTCGCCGCCGCGATTTACGCGTTCTCCGGCGATCGACAGCAGCCGGAAGATGTGCTGGTAGACGAAGAGGCTGCCGTACAAGAACAGGTCGCTGTAATCGAAGAGGGCGCTGAAGGAGAAGAAGAGGGAGTAGTTGTAACTGAAGGGGAGCAAATACAAACAGACTCAACGACGCGAGTAAGTCAGGAAGATCTGGCTACTCAGACCGAAGCGTTGCCTCAAGCCGAGAAGACGGATAGTGGATACAAGGAAGTGGCCGCCGCTGGTGAAGGCGTAACTCACTTGGCTCGTAAAGCAACAACCCGGCACTTGAGTGAAAACAATGCGGGATATGAAGTAACAAATGAACACCGCATCTATATCGAGGATTATATTCAGAATCGTTTGAGCAGTACGGGACTAGAAGTGGGCCAGACTATGGACGTTTCATTCGGCCTACTGCAGGAAGCAGTCTCTGCTGCCGGACAGCTGAATCAGGGTCAACTGAATAATCTGTCACAGTATACTGGATCCTTAGGCTAAATCTGGCTGACTGTTGACCGGAAAATACCGACCACAAACGAGGTCGGTATTTTTTACGTCTCATTTCTGACAAAAATACTGCAACTTGTTCCTGTTTATCCACATCAATTGTATTGTTTCTGAAACTGGCGGTGATACAATACAGGGTACTGATGTTTTGACATCCTCATCGCTCGTGAGATTGGAAATCGCACGCACTACTAGGCAGGGGGAAACCGCCTTCTGTCTGGTTTTTCAACGCCGTGTTTTCTGAAGGTAATGAGTACGAAGAGAATGCAATACACTCCAAGGTCAGTATCTAATCCTTCAATTTACCTCCGCGGAATATGTCTATTGATAAGGTGAAAAAGCGCAACGGCTCCATTGTCGATTTTGATCGAGACCGTATTCAGCGGGCGATTCATAAAGCATTTACTGCCACTCACACCGAACATCCCGAAGACCTAGTTGAAGAAATTACTGACGAAGTTGTACATGACCTAGAAATTACGCATCCATCTGCACACGTTCCGGCAGTTGAAAATATTCAGGACTTGGTTGAACAGAAGATTGCCAGCAAAGGATTCTTTGCGGTTGCCAAGGCGTACATTCTGTACCGCAAAGAACATGAGGAACAGCGCGCTGAGGAGCGACATGAGCTGCAGCAGCGCTTAAGTAAGCGCCAGTTGCGCGTCAAGCAGCGCGACGGCAGTTTAGTAGAGTTTGATATCACTCAGATTCGTAAGGCTATTGAGCGATATTGTGGCGGAGAGTTGAAACCGTCTGAAGTGGACCGGACCGTGGAAGAAGCTTTAGCAAATGTCTACGACGGTATTTCCACGACGGAAATAAATCAGGCAGTTATCATGTCTCTACGAGCCCGCATCGAGCAGGATCCCAAGTATTCCTATCTAGCCGCTCGGGTACTAGTGAATGATCTCTACCGCGACGTATTGCGCGTAGATGAATTCGAAACCCACTTTGAGGAAACGTATCGTCGGGGCTTGCAGGACAGCGTTAAGCTAGGAGTGCAATCCGAGCGACTTGATGCCCGCATGTTGGATTACAATTTCAATACCTTGTCGGCAGCTCTGGATATTGGCCGTGACAAACTCTTTACGTATCTGGGGATGCAAACTCTGTACGAGCGTTACTTTGTCCGTGATCTCGAAAAGAAAATCTTAGAAACTCCACAGTATTTCTGGATGCGCGTAGCCATGGGTCTGGCGTTGAGTGAGGATCCTCAAGTTCGTGACCAGCAGGCGATTAAGTTTTATGACGTGTTATCAAACATCCGCTACGTGGCTTCAACTCCGACGCTTTTCCATGCCGGTACCTCTCATCCGCAGATGAGCTCCTGTTACCTGACTACCGTCGATGATGATCTGGCGCATATCTTTAAAAGTATTGGTGATAACGCACAGCTGTCCAAGTGGTCCGGGGGATTGGGAAATGACTGGACCAATATCCGCGCCACGGGAGCTCTAATCAAGAGCACCAACGTAGGTAGCCAGGGTGTTATCCCGTTCCTGAAGATTTCCGATGCCACCACTGCCGCTATTAACCGCAGCGGCAAACGTCGTGGAGCAACATGCGTGTACTTGGAGACCTGGCACTACGATATCGAAGACTTTCTGGAATTGCGTAAAAATACCGGAGACGAGCGACGCCGTACCCACGACACTAATACCTCAAACTGGATTCCTGATCTGTTCATGAAGCGTGTGCTCGAGGATGGTAAATGGACGTTGTTTTCGCCTAACGAAACTCCTGAGTTACATCACCTATACGGCAAGGCTTTTGAAGAAAAATACATGGAGTATGAGAAGAAGGCGGAAGCTGGAGAAATGCATACCGTAAAGCAGGTCAAAGCCCTGGATATCTGGCGCAAGATGATTAACATGTTGTTCGAAACCGGGCACCCCTGGATGACCTGGAAAGATCCTTCAAACGTCCGTTCACCACAGGATCATGTGGGCGTTGTTCATAGCTCTAATCTGTGTACGGAGATCACTCTGAATACTTCAGCCGATGAAACGGCCGTGTGTAACTTGGGATCAATTAATCTGGTGCGTCACGTGGTGGACGGGAAGTTGGATAAGGAGCAGTTGCAGAATACAGCGGAAACAGCAATGCGCATGCTTGATAATGTTATCGACCTGAATTTCTACCCCACGAAAGAAGCTGAAAACTCTAACATCAAACATCGTCCGGTGGGGCTGGGTATCATGGGGCTGCAGGACATGTTCTACGCTATGCGGATTCAGTTCGATAGCGACGAGGCTGTAGACTTATCTGATGAAGTAATGGAATTCATTTCCTACTACGCAATTCTCACTTCTTCGAAACTGGCTGAAGAGAAGGGTAAATACGAAAGCTACGAAGGGTCAAAGTGGAGTCGCAACCTTTTCCCAATCGACACGATTGAGTTACTTGAGCAGGAGCGGGGGATGGAAGTTGGTGTGGATCGCGCAACACGGCTTGACTGGACCCCAGTGCGTGAGCACGTAAAGCTGCATGGCATGCGCAATTCCAACTGTATGGCTATTGCTCCCACAGCCACCATCTCGACCATTGCAGGGTGTCTGCCGTCAATCGAGCCGATCTACAAGAACATCTATACGAAATCTAACCAGACCGGAGAGTTCACAATTATCAACGACGAGCTGGTTAACGAGTTGAAGGATCGGAATCTCTGGAACATGGAGCTGCTTGATAAGATCAAACACTACGACGGAAACCTCGAAAGTATTCCGGAAATTCCTCAGGACATTAAGGACCGCTACAAGGAGGTCTTTCAGATTGAACCGAAGTGGGTTATCGCCCACGCGGCTAAGCGCAGCAAGTGGATTGATCAGAGCCAGTCACTGAATCTCTTTATCCAAACCGCCTCCGGTAAGGATATATCGGACATGTACATTGCTGCCTGGAAGGCTGGTCTTAAGACCACGTACTACCTGCGAACTCTCGGCGCCAGCGCGATCGAGAAGAGCACGGTGGATATTAATAAGAAATACGATACACCAACGCCTACGACCCCGACACCAGTTGTTCCTCCTAAGGCTGGTCCAGTATCCGAAACGAGCGGGGACCCGAATCTAAATATCTGCGAAGACTGTCAATAATCTTAAATCTAATTCCCTTATCTTATGGAGCACTCAGAAAAGAAAATTCTCAACTGCGCGACGACGGATCCTAACAAGATTCTGCCAATGAAATATAACTGGGCACGCAAGCATTACAAAGATGGCGTTGCCAACAACTGGACGCCAGAAGAGGTGAATATGCAAAAGGATGTCGAGCAGTGGAAAGACTCCAAAGTGCTCAGTGAAGATGAGCGGCGATTAGTTCTGTGGAATATGGGCTTTTTCTCCACCGCTGAGAGCCTGACGGCCAACAATCTGGTGCTGACTGTCTACAAGCACATTACTAATCCTGAATGCCGCCAGTATTTGCTGCGCCAGGCATACGAAGAGGCCGTCCACACTGATACCTTTATCTATTGCTGTGACACCCTGGGGTTAAATCCGGACGAGGTGTACAACATGTACAACACGATCTCCAGTATTAAACATAAGGACGACTTCGTGGTCAATATGACCAAGTCGCTGATGGATCCAAACTTTACAACAGAAGGAACAGAGAATATCCAGCGCTTCGTGCATGATCTAGTTGGTTTCTACGTCATTATGGAAGGCGTGTTCTTCTATGCCGGATTTGTAATGATGCTGTCGTTCCTGCGCCGCAACAAGATGGCTGGAGTAGGGGAGCAGTTCCAATTCATTCTCCGGGATGAATCCGTTCACTTGGCGTTTGGCAGCGATCTCATTAACCAGATCGTCAAAGAAAATCCGGAGATCTGGACGGATGAATTCAAGACAACTATTACCGAGAACATTAAGGCGGCTGTTGTACTGGAGACTGCTTATGCGAAGGACTGTCTGCCAAACGGCATTTTGGGCCTCAACGCTGAAGCAATCGAGACCTACCTGCGCTACATTGCCGATCGTCGCCTAGAACGCATTAATCTCAAGAAGGTGTATGGCGATGAGAACCCATTCCCGTGGATGAGTGAGATCATAGACTTACGAAAAGAAAAGAATTTCTTTGAAACACGCGTAACGGAGTATCAGTCTGCCGGAAATCTGAAGTGGTAGGGGGCTATCTATTGTTATTAAATCTTAAAACACCAACACACTATGGAGGATAAATCAAAACAAGAAACCCCACAGGTGCCACTGGATGACTGGAAGCTGGAAAGCTCTACGGCGGAGACTGGCGACCCCAACCTGAACATCTGCGAGAGTTGTCAATAATATCTGATTAACGGCGAACCTCAAACGGCTCTATACATGAGCCGTTTGAATGTTTAAGCAGCGCACGGCACTATATATCGCATGAGTAAAAAACCGCCCAAAGGAATTCCCCTGCATGCAGATCTGGTATTTACTGGTAAGCATTTTTCAGTGTGGCAGTGGGAACAGGAGTTGTATGATGGCTCGAAGGCTATATTTGAAGCTGCCGAGCGGCGTAATGCTGCGCTGGCTGTGGGAGTGCTACCTAACAACAATCTTCTGATGATCTTGGACGAACAGCCTCATCGCGAAGCTCTTATTGCTTCACCGGGCGGAGGACTGGAGCCAGGAGAAAGTCCAGAGACAGCTGTCCGGAGAGAGTTCCAGGAAGAAACCGGCTACTCCATTGGTCAACTCATCCCGTGGTTTACTCATGTTTATACTAACAAGATACACTTTGAAGTTAATTTCTTCATTGCCAAAGACCTCACTAAAATAGGTGAACCAACCCCTGACGCTGGTGAAAAGATTGAATTGCTCGAATTTTCGTTTGATGATTTTCTCCAGCTGGCCTGGAATCCAAAATTGCGCGAACGAGAGCTTCGTATTACGTTACTGGAAGCTCTGGCAGACCCTGCCAAGAAAAAGGAGCTGCACGACTTACTATTTACCTAACTCATGAATACTGAATCTTCCGTACGAGTTCGCATAGCACCCAGCCCGACTGGGAATATTCATGTTGGCTTAGCACGAACAGCCCTGTTTAATGAACTATTTGCGCGTAAGCACGCCGGTGCCTTTATTATCCGTATCGAAGATACTGATAAGAAGCGCTCCAAGCCTGAATACGAACAGGCTATTACCGAGGGCCTTAAATGGATAGGCCTCACCTGGCAGGAAGGACCCGACATAGGGGGAGAATACGGCCCATACCGACAATCGGAGCGAACACGCCTGTACAAGGAAGTGTTACTTAAATTAGTGGAGAGCGGTGCGGCATATATCTGTTACTGTGCTCCGAAAGAAAAGGGTGGGGGAGAAACTCACACCTGTGACTGCTCGGTGGCTCCAGGAGATATTAATACCGCCAAGAAGTATGTCATTCGCCTGCGAGTAGAACCACAGAAAATTTCTTTTACTGACATCATTCGCGGGGAGGTAAGCGTACATACTGACAGTTTCGGTGGTGACTTTGTTATTGCCCGCTCAGTTGATGATCCGCTCTTTCATCTGGCTGTGGTGGTAGATGATGCTCTAATGAACATTACTCATGTCATTCGCGGTGAAGATCACCTGCACAACACAATTAAGCACATTTTACTTCAGCGAGCGTGCGGGTATTCACAACCGCAGTATGCCCATCTGCCACTTCTCCTTGATGAACAACGCCGTAAGCTCTCTAAGCGGGCAGGGGAAACAAACCTGCTGGCCTACCGCGATATGGGGTACTTGCCGCAGGCAATGCTGAACTATTTAGCGTTGCTTGGCTGGGCGCCAAAAGATAACCAGGAGATTTTTTCGCACGAGGAGCTCGTGCAAACTTTCTCACTGGGGGATGTGCAAAAATCCGGTGCGATTTTTTCAATCGAGAAGCTCAAATCCATAAACAAACATTACATCCGACAGTTGTCGCCCGCGGAATTGTTTAAGCAGTCTAAACCATTTTTAGAGCAACAGAATATCGACATCTCTGACGAACAACACATTACTGCCGCCCTGGTTACAGAGCAGGAGCGGGTTACCACTTTAGCGGAATTGCCCGAGGTTGTTATGTTTTTTCTCCCTGGCTGGGAAGCAGACTACTCACCCGAGATGCTCGTCTGGAAAAAGAGCACACCTGCCCGCACCACTGAACTATTAGCTATGCTCAAAGATCAGCTTCAAGATATTTCGGCCGACCAGTACAGCGCTGACGGACTGCAGGATACGTTGCTTGCCTGGATCGATACAGAAAATCTCGGCAGGGGAGATACGCTCTGGCCAATGCGCGTGGCTTTAACCGGACGCGAAAAATCACCTGGGCCGTTTGAGGTTGCCGGCGTACTGGGGAAAGAAGAGACGCTACGCCGTGTTACAATAGCTCAGGAAAAGATTACACATGCCAACATATCGTAAAAAGTGGGTACGCGTTCTATATACGCTTATTGTAGCCATGATTGCCTTGGGGATGATCTCGGCTTCCTTTCTGAGTTTCTGATCCCAAGCTTTTATGGCATAATATATCTTGCCTAAAACTATTTGAAACATGGTGAGATTTTTGTCATTCCTTCGTTTTACCGCCCTCTGCGCTGGAGTACTTTTTGTGCTTGCTCCGAGTGTTACACTTGCCAAAACTGTTGAAGAGCTTCGCGCGGAATTGAACGACAAGCGTAACGCGCTAAAAAACACAGAACAGAAAATTGAAGAATTTAAAAACACGGTTCAGAAGAAAAAACAGGAGGCCCGGACGTTGTCTGATCAGATTATCCTCATCGATGACAGTATTGAGGAAATTGAACTAACCCTGAATCGCACCAATGCTGAAATAGAGGAGACAGATGTGGAGATCGAAGCAGTTGAGACTGAGATTATTGCCAAAGAAGAAGAAATCGCAAAACAGAAACTGCTTCTCGCAGATTATATCCGTTCGATGCATGCCTTCGACCAGCAATCCAACGTGACGGTATTTCTCAAATACGAAACTTTTTCAGAAGCGATGAATGAAACATCAACGCTCAGCGAGCTTCAGCAGAGGGGGCAAGAAACATTGGTGTTGATCCAGCAACTTCACGAAGAGTTAACCACCAAGCGAAGAGAGCTAGGCGACTTCATGCAATCGCTTGAAGCGCTCCAGCGTCGTCAAGAGCAACAACAAAACACTCTCGCAAATCAGCGAGATTCTAAGCAGCGCATTCTGGAGTTAACTCAGGAGCAGGAGGCACAGTACCAAGGCTTGTTACAGGAAGCCCAACAGCAGCACAAACAGGCTCAATCTTCAATTGCGGCATTGGACGCTAAGATCCGCGAGGAGCTTAAGAGACAAGGATTTGGCAATCTGCCGTCGGTAGGAACATTCAACTGGCCAATTGAACCCATCTTCGGTGTTTCCTGTGAGTTTCACTGTTCCGGGTATCCCTATGCTTACCTGATTGGGCCACACTCGGCGATTGATATTCCCACGTACACCGGCACACCCATTAAAGCTCCGGCGGATGGGTATGTAGCGCGTACCTTTGATTCTGGCGGACCAGGCTACAGCTACATCATGTTGATTCACGGGGATAATCTTTCAACTGTATATGGACATGTCTCTGGCTTTGCCGTAAATGAGGGACAGATGGTCACGCGCGGTACAGTCATTGGATACACCGGCGGGGCTTCGGGGGCTAGAGGATCCGGCCTTTCAACCGGACCACACTTACATTTTGAGGTGCGTAAGAATAACTTGCCGGTAAATCCACGTAACTTCCTGTAATGCCCTTCGAGCCAGATGACATATTTGCGGCATGGGTCACACGCTTAGTACCTATCTGGGGACCTTTTTACGCAATCTTTTATATCATCCGTCTTCTGTGGCGAGAAGTGATTTATAAAAAATAGAGGACATGCTGACATTGCTGCGACAACTCAAGAAGCCGCGGACTGTTCGTTCTTACAGCGTTCAGGAGCTTAAAAATCATCATAAAAAGGGAATGGATTCTTCTGTACTGCATGGTAGCGGAGGAGGGGAGTACGTAGGTGATTTTGTATTCGGCGGCATTGATGGGGTAGTAACAACGTTTGCGGTGGTAGCCGGCGTGGCTGGTGCTGAACTTTCAGCGGCAGTTGTGCTGGTACTAGGCTTGGCGAATTTACTGGCCGATGGTTTTGCGATGGGTGTTGGTAATTTCCTGAGTATTCGCTCGGAAAAAGAACGCTATACTCATGAATGGCATGAGGAAGCGTATGAAATTGAAAAAATACCCGAACATGAGCGGGACGAGATCCGCACTATTTACAAGCAAAAAGGATTCAGTGGCAAAATTCTGGAGTCGATTGTAACAACAATTACATCCAACAAAGAGCGGTGGATCAGGGAGATGCTGTTTGAAGAACATGGATTAACTCCCGACACACGCTCGCCGTTCAAGGGCGGGTTGGTGACGTATACAGCTTTTATCGTAATCGGTTTTATTCCACTCCTATCATTCGTGCTGGCGTTATTCATACCGCGTCTTCATCCATATACGTTTAGCATCTCTGTGGCTCTTACTGGTATAGCATTATTTGTAATTGGAGCCTTGAAAACTCTAGTAGTTGCTCGATCAACATGGAAAGCGGGAGTGGAGACGCTGTTTATGGGCGGCATGGCAGCCACTGTAGCCTATATTGTCGGATACCTACTAAAAGGATTAGCATAAGAGTATGACGTTCTTCGATCTAGTTACTCAGATTACGAATCCCAACACATGGTACATTGCCGTAGGTGTTCTGATCATACTGTTGCTTCTGATTATAAAATCCGTGTTTAAAGGTCTAAAGTGGGCAATCTTTTTTGCTGTACTAGGTCTCCTAATATTCTTCGGCTTTGGTAAACTGTTCGGTGCGGCTTTCGATAGCGAACCTGTTGACCTTAATACAAAAGAAGTTCAGAAGGGAGCGGTGACTTTCCCAGACTTGCTGTACACCAAGGCACTCGATGCTGTTAAGCGCTAGGGGAGGGGAGAAGAAAACAGTATTCGAAGAAGATACTGTTTTTAAATATACAAGTGAGTACGATCTCATTAGCTAGTAGATCGCTCAAAACTTTGAGTACTAACAAGCGGAGAGGGGAGCTGCTTCTTTCCAGCAATGATGGTATCCGAGTTATCTTTATATATTTTGCGACGTTCTTTGATGCTTGCTCTTGGCGGTTGGAGTATCCAGAGCAAAGCACATACACGGCATACTGTGTAGCGTCGCATGTCCCAAGACGGTTTATATAAACAACATCTCGATGATGTGATAGCTTGTACGACCTAACAAGAATCAGATTAGACCCCCACAGACATCCTCAGAAATACAGCGATGCTCACATGCGCTGCTGCGTACACACCACAATACAAGTTAGTTAACGTGATACAGGTATCATAAGACCTACTATGTATACCAGGATGCTTAGAATCGATTTAAATGGCTCGTATATATAACGAAGGTACTGGGACCATAAGGTATATACCTACGCAATGAAAAGCATATATCCATATGAAAATATAAAGGAATGAGCGATGGCTACCCAGGGGATTAACAACAGTACCGGCAGATAGGAAGAGGAGCGAGGGGGAGGGTAGGAAATAAAGAGATGCAACCCATTAACAGGTATTGGGTTGTGATAGAATGAATGTCTGAAAATGTATCTTTTACGACTATAGTCCTGTTCCATACCACTTTTCCACAGAGGCGAACATTTTATGAACATCTGTCAACAAATTCTATTCTAAAATGAATTTTGCCCTTACTGCTGTTTCTTCCCTATATAGGTGCCTTTTGCTGGATGAGTCTCTACTTCCTCTCCCCTCCTGCTAGGGGAATTCATTTTCTGGTGTTCCTATGTTCTACAGCAAAAACCCCTCCCCTGGGGCTTTGCTCCCCCTCTCCCCTCCCCTGTATTGACATATATACTATTTATTGTGTTGTAATAAACCCTCTGTATACAATAAGAGCGTTATATTTTCAGTATCCAAGCCTCTGAGCGCAACTGCTGGCCGTTTTACCGGCTCCTCGAGCCTCCTCGACAGTGGCATACCACACCTGGTTCGCTGCCTTAATCTGAGACACTGTAGGACAACTCACGTGATGAAAGAGATTTGAATTCTTACTGGCCACAAACTGTTCGCTTCGGGATTGCGATGATGATCCAGCTACTGCGGGCTTATCTTTTTCTTCCCGCAACGCCACTCCTTCGTCACGTAATCCCTGAAGCTCGCTGACGCTGCCGCCTGAACTGGAACAGGCACTGCACTGGCGGTCCTGAAACACAATCGGCTGACTGGAGTAATATGGAGACATCACGCGACCAGTCTGCCACCCTGCCGCAAACAGTAAAGCTCCAAGGAGAATACTACTGAGCCGTCGCTCGTATTTTTTGACAAACATCCACAATGACGTACTATCAAGCATCACCTGTATACTATCATTATATGAAAGACTACGTCTTCTTCCTGGGCAGCCATCCCAAACTGAGTGCGCTTGAGGCTGTTGCAGCTCTTAAGCGAGCGAACATTGCGACATCGACAGTTACGTACACTGATCGGCATTTACGTATCACCACAGCGGATGCATTGCCTGTGAACTTCCTCTCTCGCCTAGGTGGCACAATCCGGATCACTGAAGTGCTAACTGTTTTTTCGTCCACTCCTGCTCCGGAACAGATTCTTGATAGCTTGAATCCCCTTCCACCTAAGCTGACACTTGGGTTCAGTACTCTGTTAACGTCGCAAAATATTAACCTAAAAAAGCTGGGAATAGAAGTAAAGAAAGCCGCCAAGCAACGCGGCACACGAGTACAATTCATTCTTCCCTCTGGTAAGCAATCTCAACTTAACGCTGCTCAGGTGTTGTTTAATGCTCTGTACAAATCCCCGAACGCTGAACTTACTCTGCTGGAGGATAAGGGCCAGATCCTTTTACTTAGGACGCTCGCTGTCCAGGATATTGAAAAGTATGAACTGCGAGATACGCAGCGTCCGGCCCGTGATGCCCGGGTTGGCATGCTCCCGCCGAAGGTAGCTCAAATGATGATTAATATTGCCCTGAGAGAAGTCAATGCGCCTCAACCGGCCATCCTTGATCCGTTCTGTGGTGCCGGAACCATCTTGCAAGAAGCCTGGCTTATGGGCTTCCAGTCAGTTGGAGCAGACGCCAGTTCAAACATGGTTGCCGCCAGTCACGAAAACCTTACCTGGTTGCACAGCAAGTTTAATGTCGCAGATGACAAGCAACCAGAGCTGCTTGAGCATGATGCGCGCCAGCCGTATCCTGAGCACTGGAATGAAACATTTGATGCCGTAATCACTGAGCCCTTCTTAGGCAAACCGATCTCTACTCCCCTGCCCTCCGCAGCTGATCTGGAACAGTGGCAGGCTCCGCTGCACGAGCTATACACTCGCGCCTTATTTATTTTGAATGCGGTTGTAAAGCCCGGGGGTGTGATTCTCTTCCTGCTGCCAGCGGCTAAGGTCGGGACGAATAGCTTCACTCCCCTACCCGAGGCGATATTTGACGAAATACAGAAAGCCGGATACAGTATGGTACAGCTTGTTCCGGAGGTACTGGAGCCTTTTATTGCTCCAACAGATCGAGGCACACTCATGTATTCCCGCCCCGACGCCCTGGTAGCACGCGAATTTACATTGTGGAAAAAGAATTCATAATATCCTATGGCACATAAGAAAGCAGCAGGTTCAACTCAGCTTGGACGCGATTCAATTAGTAAGCGCCTAGGCGTTAAGATTTTCGGCGGGCAGAAAGTTTCCGCCGGCCAGATTATCATCCGTCAGCGCGGCAGCAAATATCGACCAGGTGATGGTGTCCGCCAGGGCGCAGACGATACGCTCTACGCCGCTATTGATGGAGCGGTATCGTTCACCAGCAAAAAAATCCGAAGTTTCACTGGCGCCCTCAAGAAAGCAACTTTCGTCAGTATTGAGAAGAAATAGTCTCACCGTAAAACCCTCCGGAAAACCGGAGGGTTTTTGCTTACTTTAATATAGAAGGATTGAGTCGAATAATTTTATCGTCTCCACTTTTGGGCCGGCCACGGCCGTCCCTGTTATTTGTCAGGATGTATATGTCTTCGTCAGGTCCAATAGCAACTGTGCGCAGGCGCCCGTATACTCCTCCCAGGTAAGATTTCAGATCATGTGCAGATTCACCGTCCACTACCGCGCTATACACAGATTGCCCCCGCAGTCCTACAAACAAGATGCGTCCATCCAGATATGCTGCACCGCTAGGCGCCCACACATGTGCGGTACTGGAGTGAAGTATGGGCAAAATCATCCCATCCCCCTGCTCATCGCCTTCAATAACCGGCCAGCCGTAGTTTCCACCTGACTGGATACGATTTACTTCATCAAGTCCCGACTGTCCGTGTTCTGTCGCCCACAGCTGCCGGCTGCCATCCCAGGCTAGCCCCTGGGGGTTACGATGGCCGTAGGAATATACAGCGTTGTTAAAGGGGTTGTCCTCTGGAATAGAGCCATCATCATTCAGCCTCAATATCTTACCGCCTAGGCTGGATGTATCCTGAGCTGAATTTCTCTGTCCGGCGTCTCCGGTCGTAATGTACAAATACCCGTCAGGGCCAAAAGCGATTCGACCCCCATCATGGAATTGTGAGCCGGGGATGTTTTCAATAATGACTGTGCGATCAGTCAATTGTATTCCTGCTAGTCTGTATCGCTCCACTCTGTTTGTTACTCCGTTACCGACACTCGTGGTTAGGTATAAGTAGAGATAAGAATTTTCCAAAAATTCCGGATGCAACGTTAAACCCAGCAATCCTCCTTCTCCGATATGTCGCACTCCCGCTACTTCAATCACCTCGCGATTTTGTCCTATACGTACCAAGCGTCCAGGTCGCTCCGTCACCAGCATGTCGCCTTCCGGTAACCAGGCGATCTCCCAGGGAATGGTGAGGTTTTCAGCGACTATTTCAACTTCCCCTTCAGCAGGCAGTACTACATCCTCAAATTTTTCAGTTGGAGCGAATACGACCCGGGACATTAAAACCCAGTACACAGCGACGCCAATGCCAATTACTACTCCGAGGGTTAAGAGAATTTTCTTCATCCATATCTAGTGTGCAATATCGAGGATTTTTTCTCTACCCGTTTTTCCGAATATGAGCATAATCGCTGATTTGGGGATATCCAGGTACTCAGCCACTGCTTCAATCACAGCCTGGTTAGCCTTCCCCTGTTTAGCCGGGGCATTGACCCACATCTTCCAGTGTGCCTTGTCAAGCTGTTCAATTCGTTCCTGTTTGGCGTTCGGTTTCACAGTAATGTATATCCTCATGGGAGCAGAGTAGCACTTCGCCTCATGCTAGGGTATCCTGCCCCCTATATGGGACTCGTATTTTTAGATACTGAAACAACAGGTGGCGAACCCGGGAAAGACCGCCTGTGCCAGATTTGCTACAAGCTTGGAGACACCGTTGTCGATGAGTTATTCAAACCACCCTTGCCTATCTCGATAAAGGCAATGAGTATTACGCACATCACTAATAAGATGGTTGATGACAAGCCACCATTTGTTGGCAGCAGCACACACGACGAGCTGTTCAAACTTTTGCAGGAACATATTTTGGTTGCCCATAACGCTCCTTTTGACATCGCGGCTCTGGAAGTTGAAGACATCACTGTTCCCCAGTTCATCTGTACACTACGTGTCGCCCGCCACTTGGATGACAGTGAGCAAATTCCTGAATATAATCTGCAGTTCCTGCGATATTACTTTGAGCTTGAGATCGAGGGTGTTCGTCCGCACGATGCTAAAGGTGATGTCCTAGTACTTGAAGCTATCTTCAACGAGCTTTTCAGCATTGCGAAAGAAAAAAGTCAGGACAAAAGTGACCAGGATATTATCAATGAGTTTATGGAAATCTCTACTAAGCCGTCGTTAGTTCGCCGGTTTCGATTCGGGAAATACAAAGGGCAGCGTATTGAGGACGTGGTTCAGACTAATCCCGGCTATCTTGAGTGGCTCCTCGGGGAAAAAGAAGCTCAAGCCGCTACCATTTCCGGATATAACCATGACGCTGAGTTAATTTATTCGCTTAAACACTACCTGGGTAGAACAGCTTAAATGAAAAACCGAAGCAGCTTCGGTAGAGCCGCTTCGGGAATATGAAGCGCAGAGATCAGCCCTCCTTTGCCAGGGCGATGAACGCCCTGGTTTTGAGAACCTGAACGAGGATGATGCTGCCCGCCAGACAAGCCTGCCTAGCGGGTGGTCCACTTGGATGGGCCACAGCCACGCCAAGAACCATCACCAAGATGAAGGTCAGCAAACAAAACCCCAACAGCGTAAGGAGTCGCGAGTTCATTTCCACCTCCATTGGAGCTCTCGCACGGACGAACATGCTTATGCATGTCCAGGCATCAAGATTCTGGATTTTTCCAGCACCCTACATCCCTGGACATCGTTTAAGACTCATCCTACTCCCGAAGCCTGAATAAAGAACTTTCCGAAATCTGAGTGAAAAAAATATACTCCTACACCTTTTAAAGTCAAGTATCGGCTTTTTCAGTTTTGCACAGCATATTCTGCTGTGCTAAGCCCTGCTTCCTTCTACCCGTACAAACAACAATAAATATTCCTACATTTGTGTTATACTTCCTCCCATGGAAATTCTCTCCTTTATCCCTCTCATGAGCAGCATGGCCTTCGGCGTAGCACTCATGTTCGCATTCTCGCACTTGATGGATCAATAGGCCACCCTTGCCAGCGAGGCCTTAATCCCTTATATTTGCCGACAGTTCGTTCACATCCCACCGCTCTCTCATGAGCAGGAGTGTAAGCTGTGCAAGAAACCCTCGCGCTGCCGATTTACAATGAGATATTTCGTCTGTGTGCTCATTTGAGCATGGTCGCTACAACCTACGAGACGCAGGCTGACTCAGATGTCGAGATGCGGGAGTTCGAATCTTTCATGCAGCGGATGCCTGTTCCCCCGGAGCCGTGGCATGCCTGGTATTTCTTCCAGGAATGCATGCATGAGATTCAAAAGACTCAAGCCAAGCTCCGACACTGCTTCGACAGGTTTGATCGAGACCTGTTTGCGCCGGATCTTTTTGATCAGACTCGTGCTCTGCTGTTTACTGATCTCCTGTTCCACTACTGGACCGGGGCTCACAGCTGGCACCTGAGCTGGCCGCTGGTCGAATCTGTTTCGTGCCTGGCTGTCGACAGCAGTCTGGTTCTGGCGGACATGCAGGGCTCAAGGCTGCCCCCAAGCGTATGGATCGAATGGGATACGCCTTCTGGAGAGCACAAGCCCTGGATCCGCAACGCTCGCGGTTTGCTCGTCTCCCGAATTCCAATTTTCGATGCACCCCTGGAGTTCCGTCAGCAGGTCGCCGAGGGGTGCAAAGGTCTGGGCAAGACGCGTCAACAGCACTTCTTCGAAGCTCTTGCCGATGCGGCAACCGAGCGTTCCTGTTTGGGCTTTTCGATCACCGCAGTCCTGAAAAACAGTCAGGGACTGCAATTCGTGACGAGCTACATCGGGCACGAGATGGAGGAAACCGTGCGTGATATGTTTGAATGTCACATTGAGAATGTGCGTTCAGACAACCCCAAGCTGAAAGAGATTCAGCTGGTGTGGCCGATGACCGCGATTAAACTCCTGCTGTACGCAAGCAGTCAGAACCTGTTTGCGGACGAAAGGACGCTGACTCGGACAAAGGCTGACAGCATCAAGGAGATCGGCAACAGCTGCGGCACATTCTACCGGCGCAAGGCATTAAGTGGCCCGCGTCTGCAGATCCAACCGCACAACGTGGAGCGGAAACCATTCAGGCTCGATGCCTGACAAGCTTCTCAAAATGGGGAGGCTTTTTTATTACTGCGCTCTTTCAACCACAGAAAGAATACTGCCCTTCTCCTCTTCATCCGCCACCCTCGGCTGAGCATTATGTTCAATAATAACGGGAACAAACTCGACACCGGTAAGCTCCGATCCGGTGAACGTGTACTTCCCCACTATTCCCTCACTGGTTTTCCTTGACCAGTTCTGATCAAAAATGAAGTTGCCATGAGAATATACAATGAGCTTTCCGTTATATTCCTCTGTCGTCTGAACCCAGTGAGGATGATTACCGAGCACCAGATCGGCCCCGGCGTCGATTGCTGCATATGCCAGCTCTTGCTGACGTTGGGTGGGTCGCTCGTGGTACTCCCCTCCCCAATGAAACATCACGGCGACCACAGCAGCTGCTTGTTTTGCTTCAATTATATCCTTCTGTATCAATCCAGGATCTGCTTTAGTCACAGCATGCTGCCACTGCGTTTCTACATCGTTATATCCTAAAAAGCCGAAGCGAGTCCCACGCACTTCCTGAACTACAAGGCTCCCCGTTCCCACAGTTGCTATCCCCTGCTCGTTTAGTAATGTTTTTGTTTGCTGGAAACCGTCAACGCCGTAATTTTCCGCGTGATTATTAGCCAGGCTTGCTATATCCACCCCTGCCTGTTTCATGGCTGCAATGTGGCGTATATCACCACAGAACTTCATACCCTCAGCCGTTACGGGACAGGATTTGATGATAGGAGATTCCAGATTAATGAAAGCAAGGTCGGCAGCCGATACAAGGTCAGCCATGTTTTGCCATGGCCAGAAGAAATCATTTTTTCGCACTGCCTGCATATTCACAAAACGTCCTAACATTACATCGCCTGTCACCAGCAGCGTTGTCTCTGCCGGAAGAGGCGAGGCGGTTGGTGTGACGGAAAACGATTCGATAGCACTCTCGGATACCGTAGTACTCCTTGCTGCCAGCAAGAGCGATACTAGTATAAGCAGCGGCAGCGCAATCACTCTGACTTCATACATTCCCTCATCATACCGGACATACTATACCTCCTACTATATACAGCTATTTTTGTTCTCTTGCTTCAACTTTTATTAGTGGCATAATGATGGCAAATACCAACACGTCTTCCCGCTCTTTCCTGAAAGGAGAATTTCCTTGAGCTACGCCGTTCGCGATGTGACCGATTTCGCGAGCCTGGCGTTAGCCCAAGGGCTTGCCAGGCTTCCTAGGAGACGTTTCCCTCTCTTAGCCTATGTGGAGTTTGTGCGGGTAATTGATTTTTCGTCGTACTGTACGCGGCGGGACGTCAGGCACCTTCTTGCCTACTTTGCCCTCTGTCCTGAGGTGGAAGGGATCTGCATTCTTGCTGTAGCACCCACCCTTGCTACCGGGACGGTGGTTCAATGGCATTCTCTCAATGATCTTAGCCCTTCCTCTCTCCGTACAGAGAATCTGGGGGGTTGTGAGGTCAAAACTTTCTGGAAGATCCTGCAGGAATACAGGTCTCAGTAGGTAGCTGGCACAGACTGCTGGCTTTTTTCTTGATTTGACATATATGCGTATATACTTTACTATTGAAAACTTCACTTGGGCACCCGGCTCAAGTTTGTTCATTCCAGACTAAAAACAAGGAGGTATTTAAGAGCAGCTGGATGCGCGGTGTTGAAACCAGGCTCACTTGAAAGGATTTCACTTGGTTACTAAGGATGATGAAGCGGTTCGAGCCGCGCTGGTGGAGCACATCATCGGCCTTCCCATTCAAGAAAAGGACATCCTGAGCTGGGTCGAATTCACTTCCCACTGCAAAGAGGAGGACCGTTTCTTCCTCTGCTACTTTGAGTGGCACATCGTTCGAGGCGCAGCTGTGCTTCGCATGACGCCCAACTCAAAGCCTGCAGTGCACTGGCACTTGCTGACGGACTGGTACGACGAACACCAGAGTGACGGGTGCTGTCCCGAGCGGTACATCGGCGGATGTCCGTCTGCACTGTTCTTCGCCTTGCTGGAACAGCATACCCCCGAACATGCGATTGGACGCCCCACCGAGGTGGCTGCCCTTTCCGCCTGAATACGTTTGCGCCGCAGGCACCCTCCTGACGGCGTTTTTTTGTTTGTACCACTGCCTATTGCAATTTTTGTAAGGCATTGTTAAACAGAAATACCTTGAGCCATACGTTTGGTTTGAGTCTTTCCAGGGTGTTCTCTTCTCAGTTCATTCAGAAGGAGACGGAATGAGTACTCTTCTTCCCACTTACGGTTGGAGCAAGAAGCAGACGGCGGACCCAGGCGGCTACTTGGAGGAGATGGGTCAATACGCGGAAGCACTGAAAAAGCATCGCGGCACCTACTTCACCCACGAGCTGCTTTCACCCAGCTCAAGTAAGCTTCGGGGTGTTGCGGTGATCGGTGAGGCAGCGTTCCTCGAGAGGACTTCCAATGGATTTCTAGTCGGATTGTTCCGACTCGAAAACAGGTTTCATCAGAATCCTCTCTTTGACCTCTTGCCACCCGGGACGCTCTGGCCGAAAATCGGCATCGTAGAAATGGGTGTGAGGGACCTCCTCGAGAGCAGCGGGATCGAGGTCACTCAAGGACCCATCGACTACACCCTCCCCTCTCCGCATAAGGTGAGCACCGTTTGGCTGCACCGGGAAATTGACGCCTACGAGCAACGCCTCGTCGTGAGTACTCATTGGAAGGCAAGCGGCCTTCACGAGCTGGTGGGCACAATCCTGTCGTCCAGAGACATTCGATGGGCGTCCGGCCAGGGAGGCCTTGTGCTTCAGCGGTACTCCTTCGAGCGTCCAGAAGCACAGGAGCTGTTGTTCCCCTACAGCTACCCGCCAAAGACGTAAGTCCAAGCCTTACTGCGCCTTCAGCAGTCAGGCTTTTTATTTACCTGTGTTATTAGTCGCCGCAACGAAGGCGTTGAATAGCGGGTGACCGTTTATAGGGCGAGCGGTGAATTCGGGGTGAAACTGTACACCTACAAACCAAGGATGGTCAGCAACCTCTACTACTTCAACCAAGTTTCCGTCCGGAGTGGTGCCGGCGATGCGCAGCCCCGCCTGCGAGAGCGTATCTTTAAACTCGTTGTTAAACTCATACCGGTGACGGTGACGTTCGCGGATTTCGGTTGAGCCGTATGCTTTGTATGAAAAAGAATCTTTCGTCAGCACACAATCCCATCCGCCCAGACGCATCGTGCCGCCTTTGTCGTGGATGGTTTTCTGGTCTTCCATAATATGAATAACGCAGCTATTCAGGCGATCCTGACTCTGGTCACCTTCATCGATAAATTCCTGGCTGGTGGCCTGCGCAACTCCGGCCATGTGCCGGGCATATTCAATTACAGCCAGCTGCATGCCCAGACATAACCCCAGGTACGGGATTTTGTTTTCGCGAGCATACTGAATTGCTTTGATCTTCCCCTCAGTTCCGCGCACCCCAAATCCACCCGGAACTGTCACGCCCTGTATACCCTCAAAAAATCGGGCAATGTCGTCTGTTTTTTCCAGCTCCTCGGCGTCAATCCAGCGCAAATTCAGATCAGTTCCGTTCTGCCAGCAGGCGGCCTTGAGGGCTGCCACAAGACTGGCGTAAGTATCAAGCATGGTTGTGTACTTGCCTACCATCGCAATCGTAGTTGTTGGCTTGGCATGCTTGATGTTATCAACCAGCTCTTTCCACTGCCCATCAATACGGGAACGCTTTGTAATCTGCAGCTTGTCCATAATCACATCGTCCAGATGATGCTGCTCCATGATCAGGGGCACTTCGTAGACCGTGTCGACAGTTGCCAGTGGTAGAATAGAGTCCTCGCTTACGTTGGTATACAGTGAGAGTTTTTTCACAATATCGCCGTCAGTTTCATAGTCTGTGCGAGCAATGAGAATATCCGGCTGAATACCAATGCTGCGTAGTTCTCGCACGCTATTTTGCGCTGGTTTGGTTTTCACTTCATCAGAGGCTTTCAGGTACGGTAGAAAAACGACGTGCACATAGAGAACGTTTTCTTCTCCCTCTTCGAGCGCCAGCTGGCGGGCTGCTTCAACAAAGTGAAATCCTTCGTTGTCCCCTATCGTTCCGCCGATCTCCACGATGTGTACATCGCAGCCACTTTTGGCCGCGGCGTCCCGCGCCCGGCGCTTTACCTCTTCGGTTACGTGCGGAATTACCTGGACAGTTTTACCCAGATATTCACCGCGCCGCTCTTTATTAATAACTTCCTGGTAGATCTCCCCGGTCATCACTGAGGAGTCACCCGTTAAATTCTGGTTTAAAAACCGTTCGTAGTGACCTAAATCAAGGTCAGTTTCTGCCCCGTCATCTGTTACAAAAACTTCTCCGTGTTCAGCAGGATTCAAGGTACCAGCATCGATGTTAATGTACTGGTCAAACTTCTGCATATTCACTGATAAGCCACGCTCTTTGAGGATATTCCCGATCGAAGCCGATGTAATACCTTTGCCCAGACCTGACAATACGCCTCCAGTAACAAAAATGTATTTAGGTTTTTTTGTTTTTCCTAACATAGTTATTCCTTTTCTGGTTCAGGCATTACGGCCACAACCATTGAAAATTCTACTTCGTCAGAAAGCTTAACAATCATATCGTAAGTTCCAAGCTGCTTAATTGGTTTTGTAATACTAATACTCTTGGGCGATAGCTGCAGCCCCGCCTGTTTGTTTAATTCTTCTACAATATGCTTAGGCGTAATGCTACCAAAAATCTCTTCCCCTTCATTGACCTTAGCCTGTAATTGAAGCTCTGTGCTATCAAGCTGCTGGGCTCTTTCTTCTAACTCCGCAAGCTCCGCTTCGGCCTGCTTTGTTTTCCGGCTTTCCTGCTCCTTATGCTTTTGCTGCTCCTGCTCAGTGGCGAGAGCAGCTTTCCCTTCAGCAAATAGCTTGTTGCGGGCATATCCTTCGGAGACGGTGACGATGTCGCCTGCGCTTCCCAGCGAGTCAACATTTTCAAGCAGTAGGACTTTTACGTCACCAGACATCGTGGATTACTGTAACACCGATTCTCTTTCCTGTTCAACTTTGCACTATCTTGATTTTAAGCTCTTCGAGGGCTCGCTGCAGGACCTCGTCCTCCTCAGTTTCCCGGTCGTCTTCTACTTCGATATCCGGCACAATGCCTTCGTCCTGAATGGAGCGGCCATTGGGGGTATACCACTTGGCAACGGTCACCCGCAGACTGGAGCCGTCGCTGAACGGAATGAGTTCCTGAACCGATCCTTTTCCGTATGACTTAGTACCGATAATCGTGGCGTCAATTTGCTCTTGCAAGGCTCCAGCCAGAATTTCAGAAGCTGAGGCGGAGCCGCTGTTGATGAGAACTACCACCGGAATTTGAGAGAATTGCGGCTGGTCTTTGGTGCGGTATGGGCTGTCCGTCTTTCCTTTTTCTGACACAACTAACGTACCTGGGCTGAGGAAATTACTGCTAATATCAACAGCTGACTGCAAGAATCCTCCGGGGTTATTACGAACATCAACAATAATTGCCTTGGCGCCACTACCAGAAAGCTGACGGGCTGCCTGCTTAAATTGCAGCACTGTTTCCCCGCCAAAGGATTTAATCGCGACATACCCTACATCCCCTTCTTCCATTCGAGACTCAATGCTTTTGACTTCAATAGTGTCGCGTACAATCGTAACTTCCCTTGTTTCATTCTCGCCGGGGCGGATAACGGTAAGTTTTACCTCCTGACCTTTCTCGCCGCGGATATGCTGCACCACTTCATCGATGGAGGTTCCGGATGTGATGGTCAGGTCATCCACCCCAACAATGATGTCCTCAGGCTCAATTCCTGCCTGATCAGCTGGCGAGTCCTGCAAAGGCGTAATGACTGTCACCAGACCATCCTTCACGCCAATTTCCACTCCAACGCCCGAGAATTTTCCTTTTAAGTTTTCCTGAAACTGTTTGGAGTCTTCGGGGGTAGAAAATACCGTATATGGATCACCGGTGGCACGGACCATGCCTTCCACAGCACCATAAAACAGGTTCCGATCATCAAGGTCGCCGATAAAATTACCGTGGAGTGCGTCCCAAGCGTTCCAGAATGTAGGAAAAGCAAACTGACGCTCGCCGTTTTCAGTTGATAATAGACGATACGGAGCGGCACCATCGAGAGTGGCGGGCACAACGTAGCGGCCGATAAAGACGCCTAAAGCCAGCACTAACAATACGCCGCCAATACGGCTAACTGAGCGAACGGGTTGGGATTTTGTAGTTATTTCCTGCACAGAATATCTCCTATATGTACCACAACATCTCTGACTGCGCACGACTTATTTCTTCTCGATATTCAGTTTGATATGCAGTTCGCGTAATTGCTTGTCGTCGACTGTAGACGGCGCGCTCATCATTACGTCTTGAGCCCGACCATTTTTAGGAAATGCGTAAATATCCCTGATACTTGGCACGTCCATAAGTACCATCAAAAGGCGATCGACTCCTGGAGCAGATCCGCCATGAGGCGGGGCTCCAAATTCAAAGGCTCGGATCATGGCTCCGAATTTTTCATCTACTTGTTCCTTAGTGTATCCGGCTATCTCAAACGCTTTATACATAATATCCGGCCGGTGATTTCGAATGGCGCCAGAGCTAGTTTCAAATCCATTTAACACCAAGTCATACTGATGCGCCAAGATGTGGATCGGATCTTTGGATACAAGTGCTTCCATTCCCCCTTGAGGCATTGAAAAAGGGTTATGCGAAAAGTCGATCTTTCCTTCCGTTTCATTAAATTCATACATCGGAAAATCAACAATCCAGCACCAGGCTGCTTTGTTCGGATCCTTCAGGTTCAGTTTTTGGGCAGCCAGATCACGAACGGCTCCTAACGCTTTACAGACTACCAGCCACGTGTCCGCCCCGAAAAATATTGCGTCACCTTTTTTAGCGCCGACCTGGTCAGCAATTGCCTGTGCCGCCTCCTGCCCCAAGTATTTAATGATGGGTGATTCCAGTTCATCCCGTACCAGGATATATGCCAAGCCTTTAGCTCCATGCTCTTTGGCTTTGTCGGTGAGCTCATCAATCTCCTTGCGGGAGAAAGTTGCGCCCCCTGCTACATGCAAAGCGTGGACTACTCCCCCACCTGCAACCGCGCTGGCGAATACAGAAAATTTCGAATCTTTTACCAGGTCAGATACTGCAGAGATGTATAGCTCATACCGCAAGTCCGGCTTATCACTACCATATTTTGTCATTGCCTCTTTCCAGGGAATACGCGGAAAACGTTTGGCCACAATCTCCTTATCGCTAAACGCTTCCGTCAGCTCTATCATCAGCGGCTCAATGACATTAAATACATCCTCCTGCTCCACGAAACTCATTTCCAGATCAAGCTGATAGAACTCTCCGGGGTGACGATCGGCTCGCGGGTCTTCGTCCCGAAAACACGGCGCAATCTGGAAGTAACGGTCTACTCCCCCGACCATTAACAGCTGTTTGAATTGCTGCGGTGCCTGAGGGAGAGCATAAAAAGTTCCGGGATGAAGGCGGCTGGGCACGAGATAGTCGCGGGCTCCCTCAGGTGAGGAATTAGCCAGGATGGGCGTCTGCACTTCCGTAAATCCTTCGCCGTGCATATATTCACGAATGTACGTTAAGAACGCGTCACGTTTTTTAAGCATGTCCTGCAGCCGCTGGTGACGTAGATCCAGAAAACGGTATTTGAGGCGCAGCTCTTCGTTCACATCAATATCTTTGGAGATTTCAAAGGGAAGATGTTTAGCTTCGCTTAAGAGCGTAAGCTTAGTCACTTCCACTTCTACTTCCCCGGTCGGAATATTCTTGTTTACCATCTCGGCGGGCCGCTGAACCACAATGCCCGTAATCTGAATGACGAACTCATCACGTAACTGCTCGGCTAATTCAAACACCGTGACATTTTTTTTCGGGTCAAATGTTAGTTGCGTTATTCCGTATCGATCGCGGAGGTCAATGAAGATCAGCCCTCCGTGATCACGGCGTGAATGAACCCAGCCGGACAACCGCACTTCTTCTCCGACATGTGTAACGCGAAGATCTCCCGCAGTATGGGTGCGGTACACGTTTGGTTTTATACTTGGAGTTTTCTGTTCTGACATGGCTTAAGGGTACTGGAGATGTGGGTTTATAGGCAACAAAAAACCGAGAAGACTAACCACAACCCATGTTGCGATTACTCTCCTCGGTTCCTATCCAACTGCAAGCAGCTGGACAAGAGGTCGTATGCCGAGGATGCGCCCCGCTCCTTCAAACGGGGCTTTTTTGAGGTAATGAACACTGCGCAAATGCGCATTTGAGAATCCCCCTTCTCTCAAACGGGCACTTTTCCACAGATTCTGAACGAACGTTCAAATATACCGATACGAACAGAAAAAGACAAGGGTAAATGCAAAATCCGACTCATCAGTGGCAAAGAGTGAATTCGCGCAAGCAGTAGGAATGCACGAGAGCTTAAACACTCAAGACAGGGCAAGCCGAAACTGTCCCAGCTATGTTGCGCTAAGCCACCCCTAACGTAAGTAAATATATCAGGGGCCCCTCCTTACCACGGACAAGGCGGATTTTTATACCTAATTCAATGAACTGATTATTATAATCATCCAGGAGGTTTTGTCAAGTGCATTTAGAAGACCAAAGAAAAAGCGGGTGGATACAGCTTACATCCGACCCGCTACCTTGCTTTTGTGAACTGCTTGGCTAGTGTGCAGCCAGCCACCAGTTCCGGCTGTCGCGCTGCCGTGCGGTCCGGTTGTGCCGACGTCCGCCTCGGTGCTTTTTGGGTTCCCTGGGGCGGAACACACTCTTGAGTCCCGCATAGTTCAGCAGGAGCTCTCGACCAGCTTCGGGGGGCAACGCCCGCACGTTTGGGTCATGGCGACACTCGACGTGCACCAGGCCAACCTCGGGCGACCCGTTGCGAGCGAGGACCGACGGCTGCTCCCAGTCGACGTCCTTTTTGCAACCCAGACAGCGATCGTGGCGCTTGATCGCTTGCCGGATCTTTCGCTTCTGCAGCCGCGTCAGTCCTACGCCCAGTGCCTTGTCTGGGCAGCTTCGCTGCAACACCAGCAGTTCGGTCATGATCCGCTCCCTTGCGAACCAGAAAAATGTCGGCCTATTCCAGTCAGGCCAACGGAAAGCCTTCGCAGAAAGAAACGTACTAGTGTGACACTACGCCACATAGGGACTACGTTACTCCTCACTTTCATTTTTTGTCAACGCCTTCCGACATAGAAAAAGAAAAGCGGATGAAGCAGTAAATACTTCACCCGCCTGAAATCCTTCGTCCTGATTCAGCGCCAGGACGCGAACGACTCTTCGTGGCTGCTCGTCGACTGCTTCCGCAAGTCAGACAGACGCCGCTTTTCGGCCTCGATGACCCTGTCGCGGATGATCCGGCCAATCTCAAGCGAGGTCAGCAGTTGGCACAAGATTCTGGGGTGCTTCTGCTGAAGCTTTCGCACGCACCTCTGGTCGGCGTGTACCAAGCCGATCGCCTTGCACCGATCACGGTCGCCGATGCGCACCATGTACCCCTTGTCGAGCACGGGTTCCGTGCATCCCGTGCAAGCGGCATTCTTCTTGAGCCAGGTCCGAGCCTCTTTCTGCTCCTCGGCGTTGAGACCGCGACCTTCCCGCTTGCCATTGCTGACCCTGACAGCAGCGAACGGGCGCGGGAAGGACAGAAGGCTGGCCTTCGCCATCTTCGTCTTGACCATGCTCTCGTCCAGCTGTTTCCACAGCTCGCCGGGGGTGCTCAGTTCGTAATCCCCCTCAGCGTACGCCGCTTCGAAGATCACTTCGATCCGGTTTCCCCTCTTGACAGCCAGGAGCCGCTCACCCAGCCGCAGCCACTGCTTCAGAATGGGACACTGCCCATACTGCCAGTCCTGCAGGATGACGAGCACCTCATCGACCGGAACCCCCAGCCAATTTGCCAACTCAGACAAATTGAAGCCAGCGTGCCGGTTCTGCACTCCCACATCGGTCTTCATTTCGCACTCCTTTCAGACATGAGATACTGGCTCATTCCACGAACCAGCGAAAACCACAATCTTGAAAAAAACAAGTGTCAAATGACACATATATTTACCCTACACTTTTCACCCTTTTTGTCAATCAGCCTTGACACTTGCCTAACCTGCATCAAAACTTGCAATCTTTGATTTTTATGGGTTTAATACTTCTACCCTATGCGCCCATAGCTCAATGGTAGAGCAGTGGCCTTTTAAGCCAACGGTTCCAGGTTCAAGTCCTGGTGGGCGCACAATCTAAAGTATGGTCGCGGTATTAAATTGGAGGCTCAAGTCAGTTTTTAACCTGGCTCTTTTAAGAATATCCAGGCATGCAACCCTGGCTCTTTCTTAAGGGTTTTTAAGAATTTCTTCAATTCGGGGATTCTGATCAACTTTTCTGCCAAGCAACTGCAGTGATTCAAAGATATCAGCAATAAGTCCCGCCGCCTGTTCGTTTTTAATAACTACAGCCACTAATTCCTGCCAGTTGGCAATGATCACCGTATCGTTATGCAACGTTACCTCTGAGTCAAAGTTTAATCGTTCAGCTGGAACATGGTGAGTAATTGCGAGACGCCCACCGTATGCCTGCAAAATATCTTTTGATGATTTCCCCTCTTTTTTAAGCCGATCAGTGTAGTAATCAAGGAAATTCTCCTGCAGGATCGCCTCAACAATAATTTTTCGATCCTTTATGGATTGATTTAGTTTTACAAGCCGATCATAAGGAAAGTGTTTCATTACGCTATAGGCTGAGATGTTCGGTTGCATGATGTGAAGACGAGTATGGCGAGGAAGCTGTCCCAGGCTTTCATAAATCTCAACCAACTTATTCTTTCCCGCATACACTTTGTATTCGCTCTGCTGCGAGGAAATAATGCCCAGCTCTTGCTCACCTGACTCCTCCGCAATTTCGTGAGAATGCGCAAGCATGAATAGTTTTTCGCGCAATTTTCTTGGCGATACCGTCTTCCAGTATCGCCGCTTGCCGCGGTTAGTGGTAGTAACTAGGCCTCGCTCCTTCAGGCGTGAAAGCCTCGGGTATACACTCGTGCGCGGCTGGTGAGTACTTCGGGCCAGCTCAGACACACTTAAATCGTGCTTTTCGAGCATTTTGAGAAGCGCATTATCTTCTGACGTAAGCCCTAATAAGGTGAGCGATTCCCGAGTAAACATATATTCATTATATATTATGACGTAATTTACGTCAACATAACTTCATATAATATGGCTATACGTAACTGTAAACAAGCCTAAAGTAAAAAAGTGTTGTGAAAAATAGAGGTTAGCGCCGCAATGCACCAAACTTGGGCTACACAGTCAATGACCGCTCTTTTCATGTCCAAATCTTGGAGGGAATACGCCATGTCAGACCTTACCGAAGACCGCCAGGTCCTGGTCAACCTCGAGATCAATAAGGACTGTCAGCTCACCAGTGTGTGTGGTGACAGTTGTTTTCTGAACCTCGTGGAGAAAGCCTTGCCTGGTGTGGAGCGACTTGCGCCGGCGGCAGTACTTGCCGCCGCTCGGGAAGTAATCGACCACGGTCAGACAGTGCGTCACCTTGCTATTACGGGCAAGGAGCCGCTGGACACCCCGGATCTGTTGTTCGACATCTTGCGGTATTACCATGCTGCACCAGTCGAGTCACGGCCGGGTACCGTGGGCATTATTACGTCGGGCTTGCAACTTCGACGACATGCCCACCGCTTCCCGGAGTTGCCGCTGGATTGGTGTGCTATGTCCCTTGATATCGCATCATCGGTCTTGCATGTCGAGCGCATGAACGAAAAGCTGTTCGGCGACCTGCTACACGTGAAGGACACTGGCGGGATCAAGTCGTTCACGGTTAATTCCGTGTACACGGCTGATAACTACAAGGATGTCCTGCAATTCGGCAAATGGCTTACCGCTAAGCTGGGCGAAGGAGACCAGTGGGGCTTGTCATCACTGATGCTTCCTCAGCATGGCGTGATGCAGCCAACTGTTTCGATTCCGGCGACCCGCGAGATGATTGACCTCGCACTCGAGGAGTTGAGTGATACAGCCTGCGATATCCTCTTCGAACCTGACCCTGACGAGTTTGAGATTTTGACTGGCAAGTCAGTCAAGAAGCGATGGCGAACTGAGCTGCACCTCGCTGGGGGTATCTGGATGATTACGGTACCAAGCGAAGAAGGCTACTTTGTACGGCTGCGCTGGGATGGGCAGCTGTTGACCCGCAAGGACTTGCGATGCATTGGTCTTCGCCAGGCGACCTACGGCGCCTACCAGGCAGGTAGACTCGTAGAAACACTGGAGCGGTTGAGTGTTACTCGGTCGCTGGACCAGCAACCCACACAACACTGAGGTGACCATGGTGTTAGGCAACGAGATGGCGAACGAGGGTCTCTCAAGAAGGAAGAGGAGGACGCAGATGGTACTCGGCAACGAGATGGCAAAGGAAAACCTGCGCGAACGTCTGCACAAGACGACGAGCCAGGCAGCAAAGAAGCAGTCCCCAGCGGACGCCCCCAAGGACGAGAAGTGTGAGAACCAGGAGAGCAAGGAACAGGCTCACGGTTCGCACTAGCAGACTCTCTGTCTGCGCCCCGCCCCCAGGTTTTACAACTTGGGGGTCTTTTTCTTTTCACAGATGTTGACACTAATGGATCGCCATGATAATACTTTCTGGTCAAACTACGGTGGTTTGATAATGGGTTGACACTCTTTAGGAGAGCCCACAGATGGAAACGAGCAAGACGGTGGCAGTGAAGCGTCGTCCATTCCACGAGACGGTCGTCGACGCCATCAACGCCTGCGACGTGGAGACGTTCCTGTGCCTGACAGAGCTGATCAAGATTACCAAAATCCCCAAGGGGCATGACGAGATCATCTCAGCCTGGGAGGGACGTCGGGAGCAACTGGTCTTCCCCGACGGATACCGCGGGGTGGTGGCTGATCTCCTCGAGCAGAAAGAGGAAGCAGCCGCGAAGGAAGTGGCCAAGCAAGAGGCAGAGCCCATCTCCTCCCCGTCCTGAGTTCCTTGACCGCGCAAGCGCACGACCTACGGGTACGGCGTTTTTCTTTTGTTGATTGTGCTACAATATAGTCATAAGTTATCCACATTGCTTTCGGGGGAGGGGCGTTGGATTATCCTTCATTAAACATTAAACACAAATACGTATGAACAGGAAGTTCTTGTGGTCAGTGGGCGGAGTCGGCACCCTGGCTGCTTTATTATTAGTAATCGGCCTTGGTACAACAGCGGCCAGTACCTCGTACACATTCGTCGTGCGCGGAGTAGTTGAGTCCGTTAACACCAGCACTGGTGTGATGAACGTCACTGGTACTTTCGCTTCGGCGAAGGCCATAGTTGATACCCAGAGCAAGAATATCGGCTATTCAGTTAAGAATGCCAAGTTCACTAAGTGGGAGAATGGCGTGCGAGTTAAGCGTAATATCAAGCACGTTGCTGTAGGTGATGAAGTTGTCCTTAAGGGCAGCAAAACAACTGGCGGATCATTTGTCGTTGACGAGCTGACCGTTAATGATCGCGGATTTGAAGTAGTTGGACGCGTTCGTGACATTGATACTGAAGAAAATAGCATCACGGTTGTAGTGGGACGCTCCACATATAAGCATAAGGCGTATGTTAATAAGGAAGTGAAAGTGTACTACATTGACGATGTAACTAAATGTCGACGTCTTGGTACAGAAATTGATTGTAGCGAGATCCAAGCTGACAACCAGGGTATCAAGGTTAAAGGTGGTCTGACCGGCGCCGAAGGTAAGTGGGAAATATCCCACGCCTGGAACCAGTATCCTCTGTAAAGTCAGAGACCTGCGTTCTACAGAACAGCCCCTCTTTTACGAGGGGCTGTTTGTTAGCCAAACAATCCTTTTTTCTTAGACTTTTTGAATTCCTCCAAGAGTTCCTTCTGTTTGCGTGACAGTTTGCGGGGAATATCGATATGAACTGTCACGATATGATCGCCTCTACCAGACCCACTCAGAGAGGGAAAGCCCTGCCCCTGCAGGCGGACAGTCGTTTCAGGTTGCGTGCCAGAGGCAATCGTTATCTCTTTATCACCTGCCAATGTTTTAACAGAAATATTTGTACCCAGGATCGCATCGGTAAAGGGAATTGTAGCTTCGCTCACTACGTTATTCCCCTCCCGCCGCATGTATTTATCAGATGCTACATGAATCGTAACAAAAAGATCACCAGGAATTCCACCGCGCGCCGGCACCTCTCCCTTACCACTAATGCGAATTGTTTGGCCATCAGCAATACCGGCCGGAACATCAACCGTAAGCGTTCTGTCTTTTAATTCTCTCCCCTGCCCCCCACACTCGGAACACACAGTCTTAGCCTGCTTACCTTCACCCTGACAGGTTGGGCAGACAGACTGTTGGGAAAACACACCTAAGGGAGTGCTCCGACTTTGGGTGATTACTCCTGTCCCACTGCAAGTAGCACATGTTTCAATCGGTGTGCCAGGCTCTGCTCCATTACCTTGACAGTGAGAGCAGGTCTGATAGATACGATGCGTAATTTCACGCTGGACTCCGGTGGCAGATTCTGAAAAGGAGATAATCATATCTACTGGTACATCGTTGCCTCGACGGACACGCTGGCGGGTGCGACTTCGTCCGCCTCCGCCAAAGAAGGTTTCGAAGATATCGCCAATGCCGCCTAGGTCTTCAAAATTGATATTAATATTTTCACCACCGAAGGGGCCTGCCCCTGTTCCTTCAAACGTCTGGCCGAACTGTTCATACTGACGACGTTTTTCCTCGTCGCCCAAGACCTGGTAGGCTTCGTTTACTTCTTTGAACTTTTCTTCGTCGCCGCCCTGTTTGTCCGGATGGTACTTATGGGCCATTTTCCGGTATGCCTTTTTTACATCCTCGGGTGAGGCATCGCGAGATATTCCTAATGTTTCATAGTAATCAGCCATACGATATTGCGAATCCCTAGGTGTAACAAACTCCTAAAGATATTACAAATGGAACTGCTGCACAGTTACTTGGGCAGCCAGACGAGTTACCAATCCAATCCGTTCGCTGAAATATATGAGGAAGAAGATTAACGCATAGGTGGGCCAGACGATAAGGCTCACCACGGCCCGCAAAGCCAGCACGGCGATAAGCAAACCAACCGCGAATACTGCCGCCCCTTGACCTTCTGAAGAGTTGGTCCGAACCAGAGCCTGTTGCAGGTACTGGTTGAAATATCCGGTTAACAGCTCTGGCAAAGTTTCACTGCCCTGCACCTGAATACCCAGCTGCCGGCTTAACTCCTGCTTGGTACGCAAATGTTCATCAGGCGGAATCGTGAAACCAGGCGGTAAGTTCTGCTGTTGCTGATTCATGTAGGCTGTAATGAGTTCATCCACCGATGATTCTTTGGTGTAGCCAGGTAGAAGCTGCTTAATGAGAGGAGTGGCCGGAGTAGTGAGGGCTCCAATGTAGGTAGACGAAATCTGAATCGTGCCTCCTGTTACTCCCCGCTGCAGCGCCGGTACGGCGATGATGATCAGAGTAAGGAGGAACCCGAAGACGAGTGTTCGAGCTCCTGTGCCGAACGTCCGCGTAACCCGAACCCGGACGCGATCTTTTAGCTCAGTGTTTATAGACCGATACGCGGCAATCAGAAAGACAAGGAGCAGCCCCGCCGCTATGGCCGAGGAGAGTGTTATGCCTCCAAGCGCAAAAGCCATCACGGGCGGCGGCAAAATCAGGAACACGCTCATACCTGCACCGCGAGAAGCGATAAAGGCAGCCACAACCGAATACAGCGCGGCCCAGACAATACCAGCAATTGCAATTAATGTTACGTAACCTGTGCCCCACTCGCCCGGCCCTCGCAGCAGCAGGGCGTACGTCATAAACAGCAGCATTGAGTAGAGCCCTGCAATTACCACCAGACCTATTTCTTTTTTACGCCGTAGTGTCATTCCAGTCAGTATACCAGAACGCAGTATTCTAATTGCGCGTTATTTATTTTCTTCTTTCTTTTCTTCCGCTGTGCCTTCGACTACATCTTCAGCCTTATTAGGTGAAGTGGCTGCTGTTTCTTGTTGCTGTGTCTGGTACATCTGTTGACCTACTTTCTGGATTTCTGCTGAGAGTTCTTCAGATGCTTTTTTAATAGCCGCTGTGTCATCGCTGTCTTTGAGTTTCTTCAGGACTTCAATCTTCTCTTCAACCGGCTTTTTAATATCTGCGGATACTTTGTCTCCTGCTTCCTTCAGGGTTTTTTCACTCAGGAAGATCAGCTGCTCCGCCTGATTTTTTGTTTCTACAGCTTCCTTCTTCTTTTTATCTTCTTCCGCAAACTTCTCGGCCTCAGCTTTCATGCGTTCAACTTCTTCTTCTGATAGTCCCGAAGCACCTTCAATGCGAATTTTCTGTTCTTTACCTGATGCTTTGTCCTTGGCTGACACGTGCAGAATGCCGTTGGCATCAATGTCGAAGGTTACTTCCACCTGCGGCACGCCGCGTGGGGCTGGTGGAATACCGTCGAGTACGAATCGTCCCAGTGACTTGTTATCAGATGCCATCTCTCGCTCCCCCTGCAGAACATGAATTTCCACCTGCGGCTGATTGTCAGCGGCTGTTGAGAAAACCTGAGATTTCTTTGTAGGGACAGTCGTGTTCTTGGTAATGAGTGCCGTACGTACACCCCCGAGGGTTTCCAGCCCTAACGTCAACGGTGTCACATCAAGCAGCAAGACGTCCTTCACATCCCCGGCCATAATTCCGCCCTGGATAGCTGCTCCGCCAGCCACAACTTCATCAGGGTTAATGCCTTTGTGCGGCTCTTTATTAAAGAGCGCTTTAACGGCTTCGGTAATTTTTGGCATGCGGGTTTGTCCGCCGACCAGCACTACTTCATCAATGTCGCTGGTAGAAAGCTTGGCCTCGGATAACGCTTCTTTGGTTACTGCCAGAGTCCGGTCAACCAGGTCGGCGGTTAGCTCTTCCAGTTTGGCTCGCGTCAGAGTCATTACCAGGTGCTTAGGTCCGCTGGGCCCGGTGGTAATAAAGGGCTGGTTAATCTCTGTTGTATTTGAGCTGGACAGCTCGTGCTTAGCTCGTTCAGCTGCTTCTTTTAAGCGCTGGAGCGCCATTTGATCACCGCTCAGGTCGATAGCTTCCTGCTTGTTGAACTCAGACAACATCCAGTCAATGATCTTCTGATCAAAGTCATCACCGCCGAGGTATGTATCTCCGTGTGTTCCTTTGACTTCAATCGTATCTTCTCCAATTTCCAGGATAGAGACATCAAACGTTCCGCCGCCTAAATCGAATACCACGACTTTTTCATCTTTCTTTTTATCGAGTCCGTATGCCAGAGCTGCAGCCGTGGGCTCGTTGATGATGCGCTTTACGTTAAAGCCGGCAATAACCCCAGCATCTTTTGTGGCCTGACGCTGCGAGTCATCAAAGTATGCGGGTACGGTAATGACGGCGTCGGTAATTTCGTGGCCGAGCTTGCTTTCAGCGTCGCTTTTCAGCTTCTGCAGCACCATGGCAGACACTTCAGCCGGACGCATCCACTTCTCACCCAGCTGTATCTCCACACCTCCGTCAGATCCTTCTCGAATTTTATACGGCAGCATGTCTTTGGCTTTCTGCACCTGTTCATCTTTAAATTTGCGACCGATCAAACGCTTAGCTGAAAAGATCGTGTTTTCGGGATTAACCACCGACTGCCGCTTGGCGATAGTACCAACCAGCCGCTCCCCTGATTTGTTTAAGGCCACGACTGAAGGAGTGGTGCGGTTACCTTCGCTGTTTTCAATGATTTTGGGTTGTCCGCCTTCGACATATGCTACAGCGGAGTTTGTTGTTCCAAGATCGATGCCTAGTATTGTGCTCATATATTTGAATTAGTAATTTAGGTATGAATATCGATTAAATCGAAGCGCAAGAGCCTTCAGAAGTGAAGGAGCCTACGCTTCGCCTTAACCCTATCATGCGGCTACTTTGACTTTAGCCGGGCGCATTACGGTGTCCCCCAGCGCGTATCCCGGCTGCAGCACTTCGACTATGGTGCCGCTTTCCTGAGCGTGCTCATCTGTCTTTTCAACAGCCTCATGAACAGCAGGGTCAAACGCCTGTCCGGCGGGGTTAATAATCTTCACGCCCAAATCTCCTAGGGCCTGCTCAAATTGCCGGGAGATGTGAAGGACCCCCTGTGTCCAGGGATCCTGCTCCTGCTGAGGTGGCACGTGTGCAGCAAGAGACCGGAAGTTATCAGCCACGGATAACAGTTCTTCTACCACGTTGCGCTTGACGCGCTCCTTGCTATTCAGCAGTTCGCTATCCATACGCTGACGTAGATTAGACAGTTGCGCCCGTGCGCGTTTCCAGCCTTCCAGGTACTCCTGGGCGGAAGGAGAAGATAGGCCGTGAAGTTGTGATGAATGTGTCATATACGTTACATGTGTTCAATTATAGAAGCGACTGAATCGAGCAGCGATACGTTGCGTCGATACTGCATGCGCTTTGGCCCTACAATGAGCAGCACAGCTCGCTCCCCTGTCGGTAGCTTCGCGGCCCGCACGAGCAGGCTGGTGTGCTGAGACTGCCTGACCGGATTTTCCTGTCCGATATATATCTGGACTGCTCCATCGGCATGCTGAGCCAAGTCTTCAATGTGCTGATCAATATTGTCCAGAAAGTTTGAAGCCTCGCGTGCAGCGTCCTGGGTATCTTCTCCTTCATCTGCAAAGAGGGTGGCCAGTCCCGCCTCCTGGATATCCCTGGTTGATAAATATCCGCTCACCGCGATTGATCGCGCCAGCTCTGCCAGTAGTTTTGCGGTGGCCCGGGCCGGACGTTCATACTCCTCCTGATACCGTGACAGCCGCCCGGCAAGCTGCTGCATTTGTCCGTCGCTGCGACTCCGGAACGTCAAATTGTCGACATAATATCGGTAGCCTTTGTCGGTTGGAATACGTCCAGCGGAAGTGTGCGGCTGGACTACGTACCCTTCTTCTTCGAGCTCGCGCAGAATATTGCGCATCGTGGCCGGACTTACTTCCACATCTAGCAGCTCGCACAGCCGCATACTGCCAACTGGTTTGGCAGTACGTGTATATTCCTCAACAAGCCCTTTTAAAATGTGAGCTGAGCGATACTCCATGACTACAGTATATGTGTGAACGTTAGCACTCTATCAACACGAGTGCTAACACCTATGCTACGTAAGAAGCCGGACTGTGTCAACGCTATGTGTTGAGCTGCTGGAGAACAACGAGCATGTGAGAGGCGTTGCCGGGGTTGATGGAAAGCTCGCTGATAATAGAATTATTCAAACCGAAGGAGAATGTATTCCACGTTCCTCCGCCATCTTCAGACCGGTACAGCACATTATTCACCGCCACAAACAGTCGATCGGCATTGCTGGGGCTGGTCGTTACCCTAATAATATTGAATTTTTGGGTGAGCTCTACAGGTACGCTGAGCTGAATCCAGCTTTGTCCACTGTCGCGAGTTACCACCGCTCCGTCCTCTACCCCTACTAGCAGAGCATCGGGGAACTGCGGAATGAAAGCTGCATCAAAGACATCTTTCTTTCCGGATACTCTTCCTAAAGGTGAAGGGTCATTAATGAATTGCGGGATGTCGATATTTTCCTGTACCCCGTCTCGAATACGGATGAGTTCCTGATTGGCTGTTACAATTGCCAGCTCTCCAGGTCGGTGCGGTGAGACTATGAGGCGACGTAAGCCTGTGGCCCGCTGGTTGCCCACGGGTGTCTGCCGGGAACTGCGAACGGTGTACAGACTACGCCAGGTCTTTGCCGATTGCTCCCCCGCAAATATTGTCCCTAGATTCGAGGCAGCATAAATGCGATTGAGGTCGAACGGATCCAGTTGTATCGAGACAACCACAGAAGGAGTAGGATCTGATCCCAGTAAAAAGTTCGGCCGGTTATCGGTTGGTACGGGCACAGTAAACACCTGCTGCCAGCTGGCACCGTCGTCCAGACTGCGAATGACGTGCCCCTGCCCCTCCTGGTCAGAACCGGCTACGACCACAGTTTTGTCATCCAAAACCACTACGTCCAACGCTCGCGTTAAAGGCGTTGATATTACAGTCCAGCTTTCACCACCGTCTTCGCTTTTAACTATCCCCTGCCCTCCGGCTGCAACATAGACTAACTGAGGATCAGCTGGCACCCGAAAGATATCAAATAGAGAAAAGCGCGCGATATACTCGCCGGGTTTTCCCACAATCGCAACTGCCTGATCAAAGTTGGCACCCGCACTAGTGGAGCGGTAGATTCCTCCAGGTGGAGCCGGTGAGACATTCCGAGCGCATCCGCCGAGCGCCAGAAATGCAATGGCTACGGTTGGTACAAAAAAACTGCGTATCGTGTAGGTTCTCGGCACACATTTATAGTATCATATTTGATATGGAGCAGCGTGTAGAAATAAAAGGAATTCAGTGGCAGAACCTGGAAAAACCCGATAACGGGGAGTTGGCTGCTTTTATTCGTGCTACGGAACTGTTGCCGATTGATGCTGAATTCATTATGCATGATCATCAGCGGCCGGAAGTTGCTATCCGCAGCGACTACATTCTGACGCTGGTTCATATCCCGGTGTTTGACAAGAAGCTGCGAGTGACGAGCGGCGCTCCGCTGTACTTTGTTGTCAAAGAAAACACTATTTACACCCTGCAATACCAGCACATAGTGACCCTGCAAAAAATTATTCAGGAATTTGAAAAGAATGCAGATATTCATCGAGAGCTGTTTTCAGATAGCGCCTTGAGCTTGGCGCTGTATTTGATCAGCCTGCTTAATAGTAGTTCGTTCCGGAAAGTGACTCGCCTGGCTAAGCACATTGAGATTGCCGAGGATGCGGTCTTTCACGGCAACGAACGTAAGATGGTGGAGGAAGTAGGTATTTTAACTCGAGATGTTCTCGACTTCCGTCGCATTATCCGTCCGCAAATTACGCTGTTTTCTCTTGCCTCACTGGATGATTTTCCGGATGACATTCGCGCTCAATGGGCCCGTATCAGCGGACAGTTGAATCAGATGTGGGAATTGCTGCAGGCGCTGCATGACAGTACGAAGGAGTTGCGGAATACTAACGATTCAATGCTGCAATACAAGGAAAATGAGTTGCTGCGTCTGCTCTCCTTTTATTCCATTATCGCCATTCCCATTTTGATGCTTGCCAACCCTTACAGCTCAGGCGATCCGGAAGCCAGAAGCGTTTTCTGGGGAGCGCTGGGGATTCTACTGCTCCTTCTGGGATTAATCTTTCTGCGGGCCAAACGTCGGCGGGTGCTGTAACTGTGGCAAGCGATATTCAATTATATAATTCTCTTACCAAAAGACTTGAGACATTTAAATCTCAGGAGCCTGGTAAGGTTTCGTTATATAACTGCGGACCCACGGTCTACAAGCGTCAGCATATCGGCAATATGCGCCGATTTCTGTTTTCGGACTTTCTGCGAAGAACGCTGGAATCTTTCGGCTATGAGGTCCGGGAGATTACCAACATTACTGACGTTGGACACCTCACTCAGGACGAGATCAATGCCGGAGAGGATAAGATAGAAAAAGAAGCTAAAGCTCAGAGTGTTACCCCGGCCGATATCACTGTCAGACAAATCCAGCTGTTTATGACCGACATCAAAGCTCTGAATATTGAGTCTGCACATCTCTACCCCCGAGCGACTGAACATATTCAGCAGATGCAGGATATGATTGTGACTTTGATCGAAAAAAACCATGCGTATGAAACTGCCGAGGGTGTATATTTTGATGTTCAGTCTTTTCCGGATTATGGAAAGCTGTCGGGTAATACGCTGGAAAAAATAGATCCTGGTCACCGTGTGGATGTGCGCGAAGAAAAGAAGCATCCGGCTGACTTCGCGTTGTGGGTAAAGGATGATCAGCACCTGCAAAAATGGAATTCCCCCTGGGGGGTGGGCTACCCCGGCTGGCATATTGAATGTTCAGCCATGAGCCTGGCGTACCTGCCTGCCCCCATTGATATCCACACCGGGGGCGAGGATAACCGATTCCCCCATCATGAGAATGAGATTGCCCAGTCAGAAGCTGCCCTTGGCGTACCGTTCGCCCACTACTGGCTGCATAACCGCCATCTGCAGATGGGCGGACAGAAGCTGGCCAAGCGGGAAGGTCAGCAGATTACCCTCGACACTATTAGAGAGCGGGGCTTTTCTCCCCTGGCTTTCCGTTTATTTGTATTCGGCACCCACTACCGAACTAAGATCGACTTTAGCTGGGAGGCTTTAGCGGCCGCTCAGGAATATCTCGAAACCATCCGACAGCTTGTGCGTCTGCTGCAAGAGCAAGGTGTAAAACCAGGTCAGCCTGATCATCAGGTGGTTGAAGCTTTCCGCTTAGCCCTAGGAGATGATTTGAATACACCTGAGGCAAATGCTGTCTTTGCAGAGTATGTTCGGAAGATGAACAAGCTGCTGGCAGAAGGCGCACCGTCAAAAGAACTTGAGCAGGCATACGGCACGCTGCATGCGATGGATACTGTAGTTGGCGTCATCGGTCCACTTGAAGTTGAATTAGGACATGAGGATATTCCAGTTGATATCCAAGCTTTGGCAACCGAGCGGGAACAGGCCCGGGCTGAAAAACAGTTTGAGCGCGCTGATGCATTACGCCTGGAGTTAGAAACAAAAGGATATCGCGTTGAAGATACATCTGCTGGTCCTCGCGTCATCAAGTTGCAATAACGGATCAATCACTTATATTTTCTGTATTGGCCCTACTGGAGTAGGGACGTTCTTTCCCGCAGGAGGATCCTGACATGAGGTGTGTGGTTTTTGGATCCGATGGGCTGCCCCTTGCCCCGTCGATCGACCAGACTCGCGGCGTGCGCTTGATTCGAAACAGAAGCGGAGAACTGTATGTCTGTCGCCAGTGTCCCTTCTCTTGCTACATCAAGGAGGGAGCTGTCCCACGCTATGTCCGCTGTAGCCAATGTGGCGGCGTGATGGACCCCTCTCCTACGTAAACTGTGCTTTGTTTTCGCCTTTGTTTACTCCCCAACCTTCCGACCTTCTAGGTCGGATTTTTTCCCACACCTTTTCCACTTACCCAAGCGAACAGATAGCGGTATAGTAACGATTGCTATTCACTTAAGAGGTCGTATGCCTAGAGCTACTCGCAAAGCCACCGATATTCGCGTACCCCCACATAACAATGAGGCTGAGGAGTCTGTTTTGGGCAGCTTGCTGATTGATAAAGATGCGATTGTAAAGATTGCTGACTGGCTTAAGCCCGAGGATTTCTACCAGAGCAAACACAACAAGATATACGATGCAATGCTGCAGCTTTACGCTAAAGGTGAAGCTATAGATGTTGTCTCTGTTGCTAACCGTCTTAAGGAGCAAAAGCGTTTAGAAGACGTAGGTGGAGAATCAGCCGTGACATACCTGGCTACGATTGTCCCCACGGCCGGCAATGTTATCCACTACGGACGGATCGTTCAAAAGAATGCCACTCGTCGCCGGCTCATTTCCGCTGCTTCAGATATATCCGAAATGGGCTTTGATGAAGCGGAAGATATTGACATCGTTATGGATGACGCGGAAAAGAAACTATTTGAAGTATCCCAAGGACATAAGCATGAACATTTTTCCAAGATTGCTGATGTCCTGGAAGAGGCTTTTACTCGTATTGATTTACTTCATAAAGGCGACGGCGGTTTGCGGGGCGTACCAACCGGGTTTCGGGGCCTGGACGCTAAAATGGCTGGCTGGCAGCGCTCTGATCTCATCATCCTGGCCGCTCGGCCTAGTGTTGGTAAAACAACGCTGGCACTGGACTTTGCCCGCTATGCGGGGCTCGAAGGAGCTAAAGTAGGCATCTTCAGTTTAGAAATGAGTAAGGATCAGCTTGTGGATCGCATGCTGGCCTCCCACGCCCACGTGGATTTATGGCGGTTGCGTACGGGCAAGCTTCAGGAGGGCGGCGAATTTGATGACTTTGCCCGACTGGGCCAAGCCATGAGCGAACTATCACAAGCTTCGATATATATCGATGATCACGCTTCCGCCAATATTATGGGTATGCGCACAATGGCACGACGTATGCAGGCAGAACATGGGCTGGATTTACTCATCATCGACTACCTACAGCTGATGGAGTCAAGCCGCTACAAGGATAACCGGGTGCAAGAGGTATCAGACATTTCTCGAGGACTTAAAAAATTGGCTCTGGAGTTAAAGGTTCCAGTCCTGGCTCTCTCCCAGCTTTCGCGAGCGGTTGAAATGCGCACCGATCAGCGCCCTAAGTTGTCTGACTTGAGAGAAAGCGGAAGTATCGAACAAGATGCAGACGTCGTGATGTTCCTGCACCGACAGCAGTTTGAAGAAGGAGAAGAACGTCCCGAAGTGATGGAAGTCGATCTGCTCATTGAGAAACACCGTAACGGCCCGACCGGTATGATCCCTCTGCAATTCCAAAGCAAATACGTTACGTATACCGAAGTGGATCAAATGCACATTCCCGAAGATACGCGGACTCAGCCAGCAATGGCGTAAGAAATTACTGACTGTCCACCGTTTTTTCTACTTCCTCTACATCAACCGGCTTCCCTATCTGAAGCAGATGAATGATCCCATAAGCAATCACGGCATATACGATCATTGCAATTAGGGTCGACCATTCCAGAACCGATCCCGCGAAAGAAGGTGTGGGGAAAATTGCCCGGAAGGGCGCGATGAATGGAGCCGAGACACCGTAGACAAAGGAAACAAATCCGCTAGCCGGATTTGCTTCCAGCAAGCGCAGTAAAAATCTGAACGCCAACAATACTTCCAGAACACCGAGAATGTACCAGATAACCTGATAGGCGCGAAAAATAGCCTTCTTCTGTCGATATGCTTGCTGAGGAGCTTGCGGAGAAACTGGTTGTTGAGTGTATTGGGACATAGGCTTTCAATTTAATTTTTAAGATGCGACTACTAATGACCGTTCTCTTAAAGACGGCTCCTGTCAAGGATAGATCTGTCAGAGCGCCTGACAGACTGTCGGTTCAGTCATTTGTCCTTTACGCTTTCGCCGCTTGGCTTTACGCTAAGGCAGTATGAAATCTGTTCTCCCCAAGGTTGTCCGCGATTTGACGGAAGAGCTTACGCGGCTGCCCGGCATTGGTCCGAAAAGTGCCCAGCGTCTGGCCATTCACCTGTTGCGTCAGCCAAAAGCAGCCGTGCAGCAATTCGCGGCAACGCTTACCAACCTGCATGACTCCGTACATACCTGTACTATCTGTTACAACCTGGCCGAACAGGATACCTGTATAATTTGTCGTGATGCCAACCGAGATGCTTCCGTAATTTGTGTAGTTGAAGACCCCCTGGATATTGAAGCGATTGAACGAACTGAGTCATACACCGGTCGCTACCATGTCCTGGGCGGTATCCTGTCCCCCATGGAAGGCATAGGAGCGGAGCAACTCACTGTGCATGAATTATTTGATCGCGTCAGTCGGGAGAATATTACAGAAATTATTATTGCCTTAGATCACAGCATGGAAGCCGACGCGACAACACGGCACATTGTGACGTATTTACAGAACAAAGACGTGCGAATCACACGCTTGGCTCGGGGCCTGCCAACCGGTGGTGATATTGAATTCGCCGATGCCCTTACACTCTCCGCAGCTTTTTCTGGGCGAAAAGATCTGTAAAAACGAAGACCCGCTTATTGTACGGGTCTTTCGTATTATTTGTTTGCGATCTTGGTGATTTTAACTTCAGTGTAGTGCTGTTTGTGACCAAAATATTTCTTGTATCGCTTTTTGGCTTTCATCTTTACGCCAGTGATTTTCGGGTATCGGGCCTGGGAGACAACTTCTCCCTCTACTGTTGCGCCTTTGAGTAGTGGAGCGCCGACATCTGTCGTTTTGTCAGCAGTAGTTAGGAGGACTTCCTTAAAAGTGACTTTCTTCCCTTCCTCGGCAGAAAGCTTATCAACTTTTACAGTCTTTCCTTCTTCAACGAAGTACTGTTTCCCGCCTGATTTGATTACAGCTGTTTTCATAGCAATGGACCCAATGATGAGGCAAAACCGTTATTTTGTCAAAGATTATTGAACCGTGACTACGGAGCCTACTTTAATACCATATTCCACGGCCCTACCGGCAGATACCTCCAGTACAGCCGTAACGGGATGGGGCGGTCTATATACTGTTAGCAGCTCCGTCTTATGATCCGTAGGCGGTGGAATATGAGCATCAACGGCCACTACCCGACCATCGGCGATCCAGACAATATCGATGGGAATGAGCATCCCTTTCATCCAAAAACCTGTTTCAGTGGGCCGCTGGTAGGGGAAGTACATACCCGCCTGATCAGGAATACTGCTGCATCCAGCCAGGCCGAGCTGCTGCTCTGCTGCTGTTGAGGCGATATTAACGGTGAGATGTATGTCCCCTACACTAACTACTCCCTGCTGAAAATCACGGCAGACTTGCCCACGAGATACAAGAAAAGCGCCACCGACTACTAACACTAATACTCCTAATACCACCGGCACCCAGATCTCAATTTTCATACATCTGCTTTAAGAAGATCGTGCCTGTAGTATGACATGAAGTGACGCAAGAAAAAATCCGATACCAACCACGATAAGCAATGCGATTTTTACCGGAGTTGTAGCCGCAATGCTGATCGCCCCTAATAGGCCAGATATTACGACGGCCAGCAGGACGATAGTGCGGGCGGAGAAGCCGGCGGACAAAAGCCGGTGATGAAGATGCGAGACCCGATCGCCCTGCCAGGGTCGCTGCCCGGAAAACAGGCGCTTGGTAATTACAAACAGTGCATCAATAGCCGGAAGCGCTAACACCAGGGCGGTGGTTACAATCTTTCCCCCGCCATGCATAGCCACCAACGCAATGTACATTCCCAGAAACCAGGCTCCTGTTGTTCCTAGGTACACTTTGGCCGGTGGATAGTTCCAGATTAAGAAGGCGACGCTACCCGCGAGTCCAACCCCCGCTAATGCGAGGGTTGTTTTGTCTTGTGTTTGTGGCAGGAGGCTCACAACAATTAAAGCAACAAAGGCCACAGAGACAACACTGCCGGCTAATCCATCCAGTCCATCCACCCAGTTGATGGCATTCATGAAAAATATGATCCAGAAAAAAGCCAGGATGCTGCCTGGGAGTATCAACAGTCCTACTTGCTGCCAGGCCAAGTTAATTATTCCTTCACCGGCCGGATTGGTGATGTAGGGAATTGTCCAGCCGGCCAGGGTCAGCACGGCTGCAATTACAACCTGCCAGAATAACTGACTGCCGGCCGACAGCTTCATCACCTCGTCTGCTTTACCGGCAATGATTATAACCAACGACGCCAGAACTAATCCGTATGTTAAGCGGATGTCATCGATAACAAGGAACGCTGTTAAAGGGATGACTACGGCCAGGACCATTCCGATAGAAGGGACGGCGTGCTGTCTTTTTTCTTTGCCGATACTGCCGATCAGCAGGTACGTTATTACGAACGCCCCCAATAATAAGTACAGATGCCAGGAAGTTATAAGCTGTGTATCAAATTGAATCATAGACTAGGCCCGCTCCTTGCGAGTTTTCTGCATGACGTTGAAGTGCAGGTCCCGCCCGAACATCAGGCGCGTTTCCGCATCTAGGGCCGGAAATGCTGAGAGCACTGTAGCAATAGCTGGAACTAATACCCACTGGCCGATCAGCAGCACGTACTGCCAGAAGCTTTGATTATGTGATTTACGGGGAATGAGTAAAAGCGTTAAGGTAGCCGAAATAATTAACCCGCTCATAGCAACAGTCATCAAAGATCGGGTTACGAACGGCAAACTGTAGGATAATACTGTGGATTGAAATCCAACGCCTCCGAATATCACCGGCAGCCACCCCAATCCCGCCACTAAAATCGCGGCCGTGGCCCAGGAGTAATGCCCTTCAAGTGTGCGGAATAAATACACAAATTTTGTAGAGGCACGTATATTTTTATTCGCCCAGAAGCCCTCGACCAGAAACGGGAAGTTCTCTATTCCCCACGCCCAGCGGCGTTTCTGCTTGTACTGATTTTTTAGTGTCTGCCACCAGCTGGCAGCCAGCGCCGCATCCATCGATACCGTCATGTAAAGAGGTTCTGTCCGGTACATACCATCGTAATGAAGCAAGGCTTGCCAAAAAATGCGGGAATCTTCAGATACAATATCGCGCTGCCAGTAGCCCACATCTTTTAAGGCCTGTAGCGTCATCGAGTGACTGGAAAAAGTAACCAGTCGTTCTGGACGCGTAGACTCAATCATCTGCCAGAAGGTGGAGCCCATGGCAATCACGCGGGAGAACGCCGGCGCATCCCACAGGTTATTGGTATATATCGGGATCGGCTGATAGCTAAGGCGGTACCGATCCTGGTTGGTAATAAAGGCGTACGTTAGATAAGCGAAGTACTCCGGCGGAGCAACGGTATCGCTGTCGAAGTTACTGACTAGAATTTGCTTAGTGGCAATCCCCTGTTTTGTGAGTTTTTCTTCCAAGCGCTGAATTGCCCAGCTGGCGTTGGCACTTTTTACTTTCTTTTCACCCGGCAACCCATCGGGATGAAAAGTTGTAAGAAATGTTTTAAATTGCTGACCAAATTCCTTCGTAAGCTGAGCTGCTCTTTCTTTGGCCTCTTTGCCGGCTCGCTCTTCAAACCCGACCACCACGTGCATCTGTTCTTTGGGAAAAGTTGTTCTGGCTAGTGCCTGGAGGGTAGTACGCAGGACAACTAAAGATTCATCATACGTCGGTACCACGACAGCGTGATGAACCTGTTTCCAGTCAAATATATTGTGTCCCGATTTAACCAGCCGCTGCACGCGAGTATATTCGTGAGAAGCCTGTCGTTTCTGTTTACCGTTGAGGTGATTATCTGCTGACATCGCTTTCAGCTCGGAGGCATACTCCCCTATATCACGCGAGACTTTTTCGCAACGCTCGAGCCAGTTGATTCCTTCATATTCTTTGAGTCGGTAATAGGCATACAGCAGGTGAATCGTCATATATACAATTCGCACTAACAGGTAGACGTCGTAGGCAATGATAAAGATGGCGATCCAGAACGGCAGGATAAATGACAATACCGTTAAGGCAATCAGAGTCGTCCACGACAAAAATCCGGGGATGGTTTGCCATACGCGCTTGCGCAGATGCGCTGGATCGACTTCAATTGTCACTCCCAAATCAGACATAGACGCGTTATCTAGTTAACCCGCAACAATAAGACAAAGGCTGCCAAGAGCGCAACCTCTAAAATAGGCAGGGCGGCGGTTAGGATCCATACTGCCCTAATACTGGCTCTACGCAACCCATAGGCCACAAGGACGTTCAAAATGAGGATACTGCTGCCAATAGCGGGTATGCGCAAGATCCAGTCCCCTTCCCCCACAAAGTCCACGCCATTGCCGACACTGTAATGCAAAATCACGGCTGGCGCCTGATGTGGAAAGAGCCGGAGAGCCAGGACCCAGTTAGTAATGTTAATAATAGCGCTGGCTGCCACGGTCAGAGCGATCGGATGCCGGGCAACTTTCTGAACGAAACTGTTCATATACTATATTCCCTCTTTGGCATACTCGTCCGCCACCGCCATTACCCGGTCGATATACCAGCTGTAGTACTGCCAATTAGGACCGGCAATGTATCGGCCAACTGCTTCGCGCTCTCCTTCCGGACGGGCCGCCCCCCGATCAGCCAGGAATATCGCTGTGGCAACAAACGCATCAGTTAGTTCGTAGGGATTGACTGGGGATTTACCCGTCAGCTGCTCAAGCCGGGGCTCAATTGCCTCCCAGGTCGCCGGCATGATTTGAGCTGGTCCCATTGCTCCTCCCCAACCTTTCAAGCTTTTTGGACGGGCAGAAATTTGAGCTGTCTTCCGATCAAGACCAAGCTTATCTGTAATCCGAACAAAAGCTTCCCGGCTACCGGGATGCATATCATCTGGATATACTCCGCTCCCCAGATTATTTCCGACATTGGATTCTACTTTTAAAACCCCCAGGAGCAACGACGCTCGAACGCCAGTAAGCTTGCTGGCGTAGCGGGCCATATCAAAAGCATTTTCCAGCGTTACTTTTACTCCCGCATCTTTTAGGGTAAAGACATGTTCCTCAATTTCCTTGCGGGCATCCTGAGCTTCTTTGATCTTTTGCTCATAGGCTGCTTGCTCTTCTTTTTTGGCCGCTAGGAATTTTTCCTGCTCAGCTTCCTTGTTGGCCACTTCTGATTTTTGAGCTGAGAGTAAATCTGCAAGCTGTCCTAAGTCCTGCTCCTGTTGCTCAAGCTGCTGTTGCTGAGCGGTGAGCTCCTCTTCCTGAACATGCATCTCTTTAATAACGGTAATGGTTCGTTCCTGTAGCTCCGCATAGGCTGCGCGTACACTTAGAACCTCGCTTAAGCTCGAGGAGTCGAAAAATATACGGATAAATGAATCCTGCTCCTGTTGATACAGCGCACGCAGTAATGAACGTAGCTGATCACGCTTCAGTTCAATCTCTTGCTGTAACAATCCAACCTGTTCTTTCGCGGTAAGCTGCTCTGTCTGAACTTTTTGAATGGTCAAGGTTGTTTGTTTGAGTTCCAACTGAGCTTTGGCTAGCTCCCCCTCAAGCTGCTTAACCCTACTGGCAATAATCTCTGCCTCCGCCGCCGTCTGATCACGCTTGCCGGCCAGATTCTGGATCTGCTTATCAATCTCGGCAATTTCGGCCTGTTTGGCCGCAATTTCCTGCTGAGTTTTGGTCAGTTCATCAACCTTGTCTACCGTGGGGGTCGGCGTGGGAGATTCTTCCTGGGCATGCGCAAACAGGACTCCGCCCCAGAGCCCGACTAATGCCACCGTTAAACCAACGCGTAGAATACGCATATGTGTCTTACCAGCATACCAAATTTAAGCGGTATTACCCTATTCCAATTCCCCGGACAAAATCCTGCCACTCACTACTGCTGCCTGATTCATCACTAAAACGTGACCAAGCTTCCTGGGGAGTGAGAATATCAATTCCATCTATATGTCCTACGTCTAGCAAATGGCGATCACTCGTGACTAAAGCCTGTGCTCCTCCACCGACTGCTGCCTGGAGGAATTTGTAATCATCGGGATCATCAATCTCTATTTCCACTCGCACGGGCTCTACTTCAGTGGCCATATGCAGAAAATCCTCTATGCGATCAGTATAGTGGGGGTCTTCAATCAACCGGCGCAGAATATTGCGGTATTCTCGCACTACTGCCGACGTTACCAGGGCCTGCAGCTCTCCGTCTCGCACTGCTTCAACAAGCTTGGCCTGGGCGCTGAAGTCGTCCTGGAATCCGTCAATCAATACATTAGTGTCAAATACGTGTTTCACACCAGCAGCGTAAAGTGTTTCAGCCAAAAAGCAAGATGTGTGGATAACGCTCGTACATTTATCAACAATTTTTTGTATAATGTATGCATATCTCTTTTATCCTTCGCCGCACACTTATATATGTACAGTGATCTTACAAAAAAACAGAGCGAGGCGCTTAATGTTATCCGGGAATTTTTATCAGAACATAACTATGCGCCTAGCTATCGCGACATTATGAAAATGATGGGGATTAAATCCCCCGCTACTGCTTACGCTCATGTGCAGCAGTTAAAGGAGAAAGGATACATTCGTTTGCGTAACGGTGAGATGCGTTCGGTTGAACTAACGGAGAAATCCAATATGTTTATTAAAGGCGTAGAGTTGCCGCTGCTGGGAGCCATTGCAGCTGGAGCTCCAATCGAAGCAATTGAAGGACGAGAAAAGATGACCGTGCCACTGGAGCTGTTACCCAACCTGAACTGTTACGTATTGCAGGTGAAAGGCGAATCAATGATTGAAGACGGGATTCTTGACGGGGATTTCGTTATCATTGAGCGTAATTTTTATCCTAACAATGGCGATGTGGTTGTGGCGCTGCTTGATAATGAAAATGCTACGCTCAAAAAATACTATCGGGAGAAAGAACGTATTCGATTGCAGCCGGCCAATAAGACAATGAAACCTATTTATACTAAAAACCCCGTTATCCAGGGTATTGTCCGGGCTGTACTGCGTCGGTACGCTGATGAAGCGTAAAAGTAAATAAGAAAGTGGCCACCGGAGGGCCACTCCTTTATTATAGCATTGTTTTAGGTATCTTGTCAAGACTTTTATTTTAGTGTTAGAATATAGGTAGTCGCTGTCCTCTTTTCTCCCTTTCGTGTTCGCGAACGGACTTTACCCATGGGAAGGTACTGGTTGTTGCGATCCAAGGTCAAGCGGCTCATCACCTGGCCATGGCGAGCGTTTCGCCACACCGTCCTGGATGAGCTGTGGTTTCGGCGCCTCTCCGACGAGGAGCGAAGACTGTGGCTCATCGCCTGCTTCAAGGAAGGCAATGATTACCGTGGCATCGTTCGCCGTCACAGCAGGGCGCTTCAGGCCAAGCAGAAACATCTGACTCCGCTTGCTTGACGGATGATCCCCTCTTCTGCCCTCTCCCCCCTCCTCACTCTTGGAGGGTTTTTTATTCAACCGGTATTTTCTCGACGAGCACTGGCGCTTCGCTGTTCGTCTCAATCTGATCAAGCCGATTTGTAAACTTATCCAGACGCCGGGCAGAATCGTCATATCGGTTCTTGGCATTCGTTAAGTGAGTACCAACAGTGGTGAAATCTTCCGCAAACTTTCCGAAATCCTGACGCAGCTGGCCGATGTGTTGCAGTATCTCTCTGGCCTGTTGCTCAATTTTCATGCCACGTAGCCCAACCAGCACGGTCTGCAGGTACGCTAAGAAACTATTGGGCGATACCGGAATAACATGGTGGGCTAAACAGAATTCCCACAGACTGCCGCCGTCGGCATCCTTGACCATGGTTTCGTAATACACGCCTTCGAGCGGGATATACATGAAGGCATAATCAAGTGTCTGCTCCTGGGAGGAGATATACTTTTTTGAAATATCCTTTATATGTCTTTTCACATCCCGCAACCACTCTTTCCGCAGGTGTATTTTCTGTTCCTCCTCTTGCTCGTGCATAAAGGCTTCATAGTTAGCCAGCGGAAACTTGGCATCTATGGCTACAATGTGTCCATCCTGAAGTTTAATAACGGCATCGGCAATCTCTCCCGTGCTGCGCATTACGTACTGCAAATCAAACCGGTCCTGCGGCAAAACCTCGGTCATCAGGTTACCCAGTAGCACCTCCCCAAAACTGCCCCGCACCTTCGGGCTTCGAAGCATCGTCTGAAAGGAGGCAATCTCATCGCTGGTTTTCTGAAGAGTGGTAGTGGCTTCTGCCAGCTTTCCCAGGCCAACTGATACGGAACGCACACTGCGCTCGGCGGCACTTACCCGGTTTGCTAGGAAGTCCTTTGATTCATTCATGGCCCGAACATTCTCTTGTAGTCGTCGATCAACTTGCTGCCCTACGCGATCTAGCTGCTCGGACATTAATCGCTGCAGGGCGATAAACTGTTCGTTTGCGTTATCAGAACGATTCATTTTCCGGCTGAGCAGCCATACAGCAACTGCCCCCACAGCCCCGCCGATGATGATGTATATAATTTGTTCGGTCATTGTTCCTATTATATATCACCTGTTCCGGAAGAAAAAGATTTCGAAGGTTGCAATGCTTGTTCTGTTTCTTAAAGATCAATTCAGGATATATAATGCGTAGCAAATAATCTGAATGAACAAAAAATATTTTTTCTATTTCGTAGCCTTGTTAGCGATCTTGACATTGGCAGTAGCTGTTCTGGGATGGTACTTCTACCCCTCCCAACCTCAAAAGCTGGATAGGGAAGAATACAAAACTGTTAAGGATAGCCTTGTGGCAATTGTAATTTCAGAAGACCCGAGAGTAGCTCTAGAAAAACTGAGCCAGCTTACTGAGAAGAGAAGCGCCGTTTCAGGCTCCTGCCATGCACTCGTTCATGAAATCGGGCACGCTTCATATGACCGATACCAAGATGTGGGGGAAGCTCTTTACTATCGAGATGAGATATGCGGATCAGGGTATCTCCACGGGGTAATTGAAGGACATATGCGGACTGTACCAGACGTTAACGCCGCCCTTCGAACTGTCTGCTCTCCATATACTGATCGATTTCTCCGGGGAAGCTGCTACCACGGTGTTGGTCACGGCCTTATGTACTACAGCAATGATAATCTGCCGGAGTCACTTGACCGCTGTCAGACATATTCGCATGCTTCGGATCGTGTGTCTTGTGCAGAAGGCGTGTTCATGGAAAACTTTAACACTGATCAGAAGCTTCATCCTTCAGCATATCTGAATGAGGAGGATCCCTTCTCACTGTGTCGAACACAGGCCTTGGATTCCCATAAAGGAGTCTGCTACTTTTACGCACCACTTTACTATCTCAACGCTCACCCCGGAAAATACAAGCAGGTATTTGACTGGTGTCAGACTGCGGAGGAGTCTTTTACTGACGCATGTATTAAAGGAGCATCCTCTCGTATAACTAAAGAAAATATGCAAAACATCGCTCTGGCGGAGAGGTTATGTGGAGGCTTGGTTGATGAATACCAGGGGTCCTGTGCAGCCGGTATTGGAAGCTATCACTTAACTCACTATGGAGATCGCGAGCGTACGAGACAGATGTGTTTAACTTTGAGACAAGAATTTCAACCAGTCTGTCTTAAGGCCATACAGTAAGGCTCGTTTGCATTCTCCCCCTTCTTGTATATGCTAGGGCCATGTTTACCGGCATTATCCGTCACCTTGGCACCATTGAGAATATTCGCGATGAGGCAGATGGCGCCAAGGTTTTTAGTATTGGTACCGAGTTAGGTCGCGACCTGCAAGAAGGAGACAGTGTGGCCGTAAACGGAGCCTGTTTAACTGTGCTCTCGGCTGACAAGACGAGCTGGCAGCTGCGTTTGATGCGGGAGACCCTGGCAAAAACAAACTTGGGAACACTAGCAGTGAATAGTGCGGTTAACCTGGAACGTCCCCTGGTCGTCGGTGACAGGCTTGATGGGCATTTTGTGCAAGGGCATGTGGATGGCGTGTGTAAGATTGTGAGTATAGAGCCGGTGGGCAATGATCGGATCTTCACCTTTCAACCAACTAACCAACTAACAATTCTTCCATATCTTGTTTCGAAAGGTTCTGTGGCACTTGATGGAGTCAGCCTTACCGTTGTTGAAGTCAACAGTAGTGTATTTACGGTATCAATAATGCCCTACACCCTAGAACACACCACCTTTGGTCAACGAGAGATTGGTGATACGGTTAATATAGAAGTAGATATGATTGGAAAATATGTTCTCAACCAGTCGCACATTCGGCACCCGGGAGCCTAACGGTGGAAATCCCGAGCCACTAGATCCTGCAAACCTACCCTGGACCGAAGGAGTCGTAGAACGTGGTCGTGGTCGTGGAAAAGAAATAGGTTTTCCGACCGCCAATCTTTCGTTCAAAGATGATTATGTCCGCCCCCGCGATGGTGTTTATGCCTGCTGGGTGCGCCTGGCTCCCACCGAGGAACTTCTGCCAGCAGTGATGCATGTCGGGCCACGACCGACCTTCGATGATATGGAAATCAGTGTCGAGATTCACATTCTCGATTTTAACAAAGATATTTATGGCCACCAGATTGAGTTTGCCCCGATGGAGTTTATCCGCCCCGTGGAAAAGTTTGATACAATACAGGAGCTTCAGGACGCCATCGTACAAGATTGCGAAAAAGCGCGCGAATTTCTTAACTCTTAAATATACTTTGGATGCCAGGCACGGTACATCTGCTGGTGGGGGCAGCTCTGGCGGCACTTATACCGCATACACCGACAATGGTAGTGGCTGTCTTTTTTTCTCACTACGTACTTGACCTTTTGCCACATATTGATGCCGAAACATTCGCAAGTAAAACCGGCCCTTATACCGGAAGTCAGAAGATCAGCCTGGTCATTGACGCGATACTGATACTGACACTACTGATAGCTCTTTTCTTACTGCGAAACGAAGGAGCTCATATTCTTATGGGAGCCGTGATAGCTCAGCTACCTGACCTTATGATTCCCCTTGAACGATACCGGGTGTTCTACCCGCTCCACCGCATACACACAATGTTTCACTGGAATGAGAAGCGTGCCAACTTCTGGGACTGGTATATCTTTGCCTTATTTGCCCCTATTTTAGTAGCCGGCAGTGCGCTGGTAGTGATCTGGAACTACTAGCATGGTAACGCTTGTCATCACATTACTGGGATCACTTGCGGTATTGGTTATTACCAGCCGGTACGCAATTCGCCTGCTGACAAACGTTACAACCGCCTTAGGTATATCAGAGTTTACGGTCGCCTTTATTATTCTGGCGGTAGCCACTTCCGTTCCTGAACTATCTCTTTCGATTCTATCGGCACTTGATAACGCAGGAGAGCTTGTACTGGCCACAGCTCTCGGATCAAATGTCATTAACATGACTCTGATTATAGGCACGGCCGCTATTGTGTCATTGGGTATCTCCACTTCAGGATTAAAGCTGGGGCGGGACTTACTGTTTGGTGGTGTTACCACCACTATGCCAATTCTGTTTCTAATCAACGGGGTTATCTCCCGCCTCGAAGGCGGTATCCTTATTACCGCGTTTTGCATTTACATGCTACTACTCTACCGCGACCAGCAGGCATTTAGTACGAAGCGAACGCCTCGGCATATTCTTAAAGGAGCGGGCTCGCTCTTGCTGGCTATACTGTTACTGGGCGTAATTGTGTACGCTGCTGATAGAACAGTAGGGTCTTCAGTGGAGCTAGCTAGAATTCTGGGATTACCTACATTCTTGATTGGCATCTTCCTTCTCGCACTGGGAACTTCTCTGCCTGAGTTCACCACGACGGTTCAGTCCGCTCTGCTGCGTAAACCAACAATGGCTCTGGGGAATATTCTAGGCAGCAACGTAACTGACTCCGCGTTGATTATTGGTATTGCCAGCGTTATCCGACCGATTCATGTTCCTATCAATCCATCACTTCTTACCACAGTCCTCTTTATTCTTCTATCACTAATATTGCTGGGATATTTCGCCACTACCCGCAAAAAAATATCCATGAGTGAGGGCCTCGTCCTCCTCCTCGTATTCATTATGTTCATTATTACAACCCTTCTGGTTGCTCCGGCGAGCTAGATTTCTAGGGCTTTTGTATAATTTTCCTGAACCTGCTTCCAGTTAACGACATTCCACCAGGCGGCAATGTAATCAGGCCGTTTATTCTGGTAGTTAAGATAGTACGCATGCTCCCACACATCGACCCCCAGAACAGGTGTTTTGCCATCAGTCAGCGGTGAGTCCTGATTAGATGTTGACACTACTTCCAGTGATCCGTCACTGACTACCAGCCAGCCCCAGCCGCTACCAAATTGTCCGGCAGCAGTCTCGGATAACTTCGTTTTAAAATCATTAAAGCTGCCAAAGGTTGTACTAATTGCTTCAGCTAGCTCCCCTTCCGGCTCTCCCCCGCCGTCAGGACTCATAATTGTCCAGAAGAGATTGTGGTTGATATATCCTCCACCATTATTCCGCACTGCTTTTTGAATATCTTCAGGAATCGAGTGTAGGTCAGTAATAATATCCTCCGCTGATTTACTGGCAAGGTCAGGGTGCCCTTCCAGGGCAGCATTGAACTTATCAGTATATGCCTGGTGGTGCTTAGTGTGGTGAATTTCCATCGTCCGCGCATCAATGTGCGGCTCGAGCGCGTCATAGCTATATGGAAGAGAAGGTAGTTCAAACGGCATGGGTGTGTCATTAAGGATTATATTGATAGTGTACTGTCGCTCTATACAGCCTACAAGGGATTGTAATGAATGCGTCCTTGTTTATATTGTCGGCTAAGAATAGCCCGAACCTGCTGCGTATTATTCTGCCGAAAAAGGGTGGAATAAAAAAAGGCTAACGAACATGTCGCTAGGCTGACCGTGAACATTGCTATTCATCGATTTCTTCGTAGTCATAGAGGGAGTCGTCCTCCTCTCCTTCGCAAGGATCTGCGTCGACGCAAACAGAGTCTTCGTCATCCCCCCACTGGGCATCGTCCTCGTGCCGAAAGGGCAGCCCGCAGGCGTAACGAGCAGCGATGACGATGAGCTTGTCTTCCGAGTCCGGTTTGGCAGCGCTGGGCAGTCTCGGATCAATACCAAGCGCCATGAAGTCGTCTACTGTGTAGCCCTGAGCTTTACCTTTCTCCCTTTCCCTATTCGCCGGAGTAGAGCGGTGCGATTCCCAAAATTCCCTCAGGTCGTCGCTGATCATCGTTTTTTCCTCCAAGGAACATGCTACTCTTCCTCTTACTTACCCAGAACAGCGTGGTTTGTCAATTGTTGCTTGCACGTACTGCTAAAAATATATATTGTCAGTACGTTCCCTTTTACGAGAAATGGCCTCATCGTCTAACGGCTAGGACGTAGCGTTCTCAACGCTAAAATCGGAGTTCGATTCTCCGTGGGGCTACAATATTTATCGGTAGACTTTGACACCAACTGAAAAATTTTAAGTATCATACAACATTTTAATGACTGAACTTTTATGGACATTTCTGGTTGGTGTTGGTGCTAGCATCTTAAGCGGCATTGCCGGCGGAGGTGGTGGCCTCATCTCTGCCCCTTTCTTTATTCTCATAGGTCTGCCGCCACAAGTCGCTGTTGCAACCACAAAGTTTGGAGCGCTCGGTCTAACAATAGGATCGTTAGCTAAATTCAGCGCCACAGAGCATGTGCGCAAAGAGCATGTTTTGTACCTATCTATCTTAAGCATCGCCGCTGCGATCATTGGCTCGCAGCTGCTATTAGTATCCGATGACGCACTCATTGAACGTCTAGTCGGAGTCATGATTTTAGTCGCTCTGCCTTTTATCTTTATGAAAGACATCGGCCTAAACCGCTCACAGCCAAGCCGCTGGAAAGAATCTGCAGGCTATGTCCTCTATTTTATTATCCTCGTCCTCCAGGCAGCCTTTGGGGCCGGAGTCGGCATGACACTCATGATTGTGATGATGGGGCTACTTGGCTTTACGGCGCTGGAAGCCAATGCCACCCGGCGTATTCCAGGATTTATCCTGGCTGCTACAGCGCTGCTCATATATATGTTCAATGATGTCGTGTATTACGGTCATGGGCTGGCCATGCTCGGTGGTATGATCGTGGGTGGATATATCGGAACTCATATTGCTGTTAAAAAGGGAAATAAATTTGTAAAAGCTGTTTTTGCCATAACCGTCGCTATTCTTGGAGTAAAGCTTCTTATCGACTAAGCCAAAAAACCGCGAACATGTACACTCAGTGCGCATTATGGCATAGTACGCAGTCGCTCTTTGGACAAATGAACCTCCGTGGGACAAGCCCCGCGGAATAGGCAAGTTCAACCGTTCAAAAGTAGTTCTAACTTCCTGTACTACGGCCTACATAACGAGAGTTCAGTATCTTTATACTCGAGGCTTGCGCTCAGTTTACTTCTCCTTTACAAATGCAGCCACTACGATACCTTTCTCGAATTCTTCTTTATCTGGTGGAGAGTAATACAGCCCATGTTCTCTAAACTCCTCAACCATATCCCGAACACTCCACGCCATCTCTTCTTCATTGTGAGAAATCAGATTATCGATCAGGTATACCAACAAGGCTTTTGCACTCGTTAAATACTCTTGTTCCGTTACCGGGAGCAAGCTATCAGGATTTTTTACAGTAAATGCTTCAAAATATACGCCAAGCGGTTTTAATGTTCGGCTAATTTCGGCCACGTACTGTTGCATTTCCTGCTTTGTAAGATAATGAGTAAGTCCATTACTAACAGCAACTGCGAATGAGTTGTCCGGAAAAGGTAAGTTGGTTGCATCGGCAGAAACAATCTCCGCATTTTTCGGCAAAGCAGCATCTTTTGCAGCGATAGAGGCAACTGAAGCTGACTTCTCCACCCCTACAACTTTTTGAAAATATGGTGCCATAGCTCGCATTGCGTTACCGAGACCGGAGCCAACATCTAACCCACTACCTATAGTTTTGCTTCTGTTCATTTCCGAGACCAGTTTCAAACGTTCAACAACGGGTGCAAATGTTTTGTCGTTCACGTGTCCAAGAATAATATCGTACCAGTACTCTCCGGTTGAAGATTTTTCAGCAAGAATTCTATACTGTTCCTCCTTTGTATTCGGAGGCCGTAACCTTTCGCCAATTTCAGTTAACTCGTCCAATGGAATCTTGGTGTAATAACTCTCCTTACCCGACCCCGAACTTTCTTCTGTTTGAGCAAGCTCAATTGTTTTTTTCCAAACATCATCTGACGCCGGATCTTCCTGTATCTGTTTTAACAGTTCTATATACAGATCTGGAATCTTTTCAAGATTACCCTCGCTCTCGGGCGCATTTTGCCTAGGCTGTCCCTCGTTCATTATTTTACTGTAGCAAGGAATTGGAAAATATACCTATTTACTCCTCAGAGATTCGGGATGTAAATATCAGTACCAATCAACCGGTTAAAAATAGTTCTGGCCTCCTCCACGGCAGCCTACAATAACCCGCGACTCTCTTCTGATCTAAAGCTTTACTAAAAAAATCCCACAGGAGACCTGCGGGGCGGCGGGACGCTTAGCGACAGAAGGTTTCCTCTGCCGCGAATCCGAGCTTCGTATAGAACCCAACCTTGGCCGGATCACAGTAGAGACGAGCGATGTGAATGCGGTCGTATCTACTCTGGGCGAGAAGAGCGGCGACAGTGTTCGTTGCTGCGCCCCGACATCGAAACTTCGGATGCGTCATGACATATTCGACGTGACAGTCCGGGCCGATGCACACTCGCAGGGCTGAACTAATCAGCAAATTGTCCTCTGCCAGTGTGAAGAAAACCTTCGTCAGCAGGCAGTGGAAGAACGCATCATGCTTGCCCTGATTCATGAACAGGCCATCCTCCTGGCAGGAGCGCATGATCGTCCTGTACTGATCGTACCGCCGGCGATCGCTGACCAACTCGCCAGGAGTCAGGCTTATAACCTGCAGCGGCGAAATGACTTCTGGCGGCCTCCACGAGGCGAGTTGACACTTCATGAACACGGCTTCCATCGAATCCCTCCTTGTTCGAAATACCCTGAAAAACGAGCCGGGAACACCATATATCACTATGAGGATTTTGACAACTTACTTTGGACTACTTTAAAAGTAATTCCTCATGACTCTTCCCTGTAATAAAAACATACCTGTTATATCACCGTCAGAATAGTACCGGGGTGAATCAGTGTCGGCACAATATTGTATGTGTTTATAAAGCTGCGTGAGGGGCGTTTTTCGTCAGAATTAAAATGAATATCAAAGGGGTACAGTTTATTACCCTGTTTTACAACTAAGTCCACTGTACTGTCGTTTCGTGACTGCCAAAAGAACAGATCTTCCTGGCGATTATATGTCCGGCCCTGCTTCCAGATTTCTGCCATCACCCAGTTCTCCCACAATGTATCAATATCACTACGTTTGTCTGAGACTACCCATTCGCGCTGAAGGGCGTTTTTTACACCTGTATCCCAAAAGTAATATTTTCTGGTTTTAGTTATTTCCTTTATGGGGTCTGTTGCATACGCTGGCAGACTAAAGATAACAAAGATTGCCTCTAGTAAATCTAGATACTTTTGAACCGTCTGCCGACTGATGTTAAGCCGAGTGGCTAGCTGCAGAACAGAAACCGTGTTTCCAATTTCTTTAGCAAGCTCCAGCAAAAGACGCCTGATGTCTTCGGGCGATCGTACGAGGGAGGCCGTAAAAATATCTTTGAGCAAATAGTCGCTCGTTAAATTAGTGAGATACTGACTGGGATCAGATGAAAGAAATGCTTCGGGATAGCTGCCAAAGACTAAGCGATTTAAGAGCGACGATCGAATCTGACTGTCGAAGTGCGTATGAAGCTCAGTGGCAGTATATGCCGGTGTAAACCATGTTTGCTGAGCTAACGTTTCGCGGAAAAGAAGCGGGGTGAGCCACAGTTTTTCGTTGCGCCCGGTGAGTTCAGCTGCAGCAGTATCTAGTAATGTAGCGCTGGACGATCCAAGTAAAATTATTTTCGTAGTCACGTGAGCGTCGTACCACCCCTTACAAATGCGACCGACGTCTGCCACCCGGTGAGCTTCGTCAATAACCAAAACATCTTCCCCTCCCAGTGCTCGAATAGCGTCCTGAGGTGCCAGTTGAGCGGCAGCTACAAACCGGGCGCGATCCACTTCTATATCCATATTCAGCAATGCGCCTCGTCTTTCAGATAGAGCATGCTCAACTAAAGTGGTTTTGCCTACCTGTCGAGCACCAAGAAGCAATAGTACCTTGGAAGTGTCGAATGATTTTTTTAGCTCTTCTTCAAGTAGCCGAAGGATATACATGTGTAAATATACATTACAATTTTTGTACTTAAATTGTAAAGTATATTTTACAGTATAATACTCTAAAACTTACAAAACTCTTACAAAGAAAAAGGCTCAGACCACTCTGGCAAGCGATCTGAGCAGGAAGTCGGGGCGAAAAGGATCAGGAGACCTGCTCCTGCAGGAAGCTGAGGTATCCCCCACGCCGCAGCCGCAGATCACGACGCTCTTCGGGCAGGTACGTGACCTGCAAGTCCTCGACGGCTTCCACCACGACGACGTTGCCGCGGTTGAAGATCCTGCACTTGCAGCTCAGGAACCCGTACTTCATGGTCCTGACCCGAGTGAAGATCCGCTCCACGGAGCTGTTTGAGAAGTGAACGGACGGAGACTCGGAGAGAATGATCCTCCCCTGCTCGACCGGGCGGACTTCTCCCTTGCCGGCAATGAGAGCCGGGCAGAAGGAGAGGGTGGCCGCACGCGAGGAATCGGCCTTGACGCCCACTCCCTCGAGCCGCAGGTTTTCGGCACCATAGCCTGGCGCGATGCCTGCCTCCTCCAGCGTCCGCAAGAACGAACTCTCCTGGTCGGCCAACAGTGAGTACCGCGACATGGACTTCCCTCCCAAAGGGAACAAGTAAGGGCACAGGTCTCCTAGCCTGTTGCCACTACATTAAGCATGCTTCTTCTGTTGATAATAAGTCAACTCAGACTAACAAAAACACCCCTTTTGAGGGGGTGTTTTCTTTCCTTACGCGAGATTACTCACCGCGCTTGAAGTGCTCCCGGCAATATACCGGACGGCCTTCTGTTGGGCGAAACGGTACTTGCGTAGCCGCGCCACAGGTGGCACAAACAGCATCAAACATTTGACGCTCTCGGCGACCGAAGTCACCGCCACCGCCACCGGACTGCTGTCCGCGCATCTCTTTGAAGCACGAGCTACAGTACACAGGACGATCGCCTGAAGGCTGAAACGGAACTTGCGTTTCGTTTCCGCACTTGGAGCAGACCGCATCGAACATCGGTCGGTCTGAACTTCCATCCATCATACTCTTAATGGTTACGTGTTAAACCCGAGGTGACTAACTTCTTGACGGCTCGGACTTCAACACGGGTTGAAGATTTCTACGACGTCTTTTACGTGAGCTTTCCTCGTTGAAGGGATAATGCCTGAAGATAGGTTAAAAGTCAATGGGAAGTTGAAAAGGATGAGAGTGAGAAGTTTTTGCACACAAACTACTTTATATTGTTTACAAAGACCTTTTCCCCATCGTGGTAGGAATGTTGGTGATAAGAGATATGCTACAATGCTCTGTGCGTTACCGCATCCTTCATCTGACACAAATGCCTTTGTCTCATTATGGCTAACACCGTTTTTAAACCATCGGACATACCGAAGATTTTTCTATATGCACTGCTTGGGATCCTGGCCATTGGGGTGGCAGGCGGCATTGCCCTGATTTCCAGATCGGATTCTCCTGATAAAGCAGCATCCTCCCCCACTCAATCGGAGGTAGCGTTTAACGAACCGCAGAGTCTTCCAGATACTTTTTCCTCTCCAGAGCCCAATGTTTCCTCTGAGAGTTTCGTGGGCGAGGATGATGCTGTGGTTCTTGAAAACACCACCGAAGTAGGCTCGGAATCTGTAACATCCCGCGTGGCCGGTATTACCGAAACGCTTAAGGAAACCTTTCAGAAACTGTATGACAATCAAGCCGGGCGTGAGCGATCAGTTGCGGTAAACGACAAGCAGATTTCTTTTGATATATACAACAAAGCCAAAAACCTGTTCATCGACTTACGCGAGGACGGAACATATTTTAAAGTTCAGGATCACGGCCACGACGTGTTTAGGGTGGATTATGATAAAAATGTTGTCGTGCATCAGGGGGCAGTATTTCATCTCCTGGGCAGATTCAAGGATGCCAACGGGTCAATTGGTGAAGTTAATCAGGTGCTTACCGCCCAAGATGGCGGTTCTCCTCTGTGGCAATCACTCGCCGATACAAGTACGGGCGGCCTTAACTGCACCGACTGTTTGAACGAAACGCAGATTGAAGATATTTACCTGAAAAAAGGTGGCGATACATCAACGGGTGCGCTAGTTATTCAAAACAACTTAACAGTCACCGGCACAACGACGTTGAATGGTGCGACCTACACGTGGCCCGGAGCCGATGGTTCCCCCGGGCAGCTGCTGTCAAGTAATGGTTCAGGGGTACTCAGTTGGACGGACAATGCAGGCGGAGGAGAGATAGGAGCCTTCGGCGGCAATTCTGTCGAATATACTTACAGCACTACGACTACAGACGAGGATCCGGCTAGCGGCAACTTGCGTCTAAATGATACCGATCTCACCGCCGCAACCGAAATGTACCTTGATGAGGAGGAGAGCAACGCAGTCAATATTCTGTCGTGGCTTCAGACGCTGGACAACAGCAGTAACGAAGATCTAAAAGGATACATTCGTCTCTTTAAAGAAAATGATCCTTCTGTTTTTTACCTGTATGAACTAACCACTGTTACTGAGCAGCCAGGCGGAGAGGATGAGACTGAGTATGTAAAATTAACTGTAAGTTACGTGGCTGGAGCCGGCACCCTCAGCAACAGTGATTCTATTGTTTTTTCTTTCTCCCCTGCCGGCGAGAGAGGGTCCAACGGAGCGGCTGCATACCTGTATGTCGCTTATGCTTCGGATACTAACGGCAGTGATTTCACGCTAACATTCGATGCCGACCTTGATTACATCGCTATCTTGCCATCAGATACTCTCATTGAAGAGCCCGAGGCTTCCGATTTTACTGGGTTATGGAAACTCTACGGAGATACTAGCGGATCAGTTTGGGGAAGTATTACCGGCACACTAGCCGATCAGACAGATCTTCAGGCAGCCCTCGATGTAAAGGCTGACGAAGCTGACCTGCTAGCTCACATAGCCAATACAGATAATCCACACAGCGTCACTGCCGCTCAGGCTGGCGCAGTGGCTTTAACGGGTGATGAAACTATTGCGGGTATTAAAACATTTTCCGCTATTCCAGTTGGTCCGGGATCAGATCCAACAACTGATAACCAGTTAGTTCGCAAGGCCTATGTTGATGGAATCGCTGCGGGATTGTCGGTCCGTCAATCTGTACGTGTTGCTACTACCGCGAACATTACCCTTTCTGGTGAACAGACAATTGACGGAGTTTCAGCCGTGACTGACGATCGCGTATTAGTAAAAAATCAGGATACAGCCTCGGCTAATGGTATCTACATTGTGGCCAGCGGATCATGGACCAGAGCAACGGATTACGACAGTGGCAGTGGAGAAGTTGTGCAAGGATCGTTCACCAGCGTTCTAGAGGGCACCACCCAGGCCAACACCCAATGGGCGCTGGCTACAGCAGGCTCTATTACTGTCGGATCAACATCTCTTACCTTTACGCAGCTGTCAGCACAGCAGGTGTATACCGCCAGCTTAGGAGTGAAAAAATCCGGACTGGATTTTCAGGCTGATTTGTCCGGGTCAGGAGCTATCACCCTCACCGGAAATTCGCTGCAGGTAGCAGTCGACGACCAGACAATCGAGCGATCCGGCAACGCCCTGCAAGTGAAGGGCTTAAAGACTGCAACGATTACAGGTGACACAACGTTAACGACCGGCTACAACGTTGTTCTGGCTAATAACTCTTCCAACATCACAGTAACGCTACCCGCCGCTTCGAGTGTGAGCGGGCGCGTATATCAAGTTAAGAAAGTTTCTTCTAATGCCAACACAGTAACTATTGACGGCGCCGGATCAGATACAATTGATGGAGCGCTCTCACATGTATTGTACATTCAACACGACGAGATGACGCTTGTGTCAAATGGTTCTACTTGGAATGTCTTAGCTCAAGTCCTTACTGCTCACATGGCAAAAATGACACGAAATGCGGCTCAGACAATTCCAAGTAGTACCAGTGGTGTGACAAAGCTTGCGTTTGATAACGAAGAATATGACATAGGGGCTATTGCTGATGTAACTACCAACGATCGCATTACCATTAAACGAGCTGGGAAGTATTTGGTTTCCGCATATTGGCGCCTGGGCAGTGTCCCTGATCAAAAATATGCCGGCGTTCAAATTCACAAAAACGGCTCCGCAATCAGACGGCAACTGAATTATGCTTCCGGATCTACCGACACTGATGTCGAGGCAACTGAAGTGCTAAACCTGGCTGCCGGCGACTACATAGAAGCGTACGCTCGCCAGACTACTGGCACATCAAGGTCGACAACTACAACGGGGTCTTTCATACCTCGATTATCCGTCATTGAGTTCTCGGGCTCAGGTGGAGCCAATGGTAGCGGAGGAGGCAGCGGTAGTGATGGGAATACTCTGGATCAGTCGTACGATCAGGACAGTGCCGGAGGAGGCCGATCCATCACCGCTGACAGTGGTGCCGTCTCCATCACCGTCCCTGACACTTCTGACAATGCAGCGTTGGAGATCACCCAGAATGACACAACTAACAATCCTAACGGCCTGGTGATTGTAAACACGGGGACAGGATACTCTCTACTCGTAGACAGTGGGGATGCTGCCTTTGACGCTAATGTGATCGTAGGCGGCTCTACTAGCAGAACAGAGACGATAGCTGCTGCTAGCTTTTCTCTCGGCGGCAATGATCTGTTTGTAGCTGGAGATGCTGGAATTGAGGGATTGCTATACCTGGATGGAGGAATAAACATTAATGACGGGGCCTTTGCTATTAACTCTTCCGGTGCGATTACTGCTGCAACTGGAATCACTTCTTCCGGCACCATTACGCTGTCGGGTCTTGATTGTACGGGTAATGAGAACGGCGGAGCATTAACAGCTGATGCGTCCGGGGTCATCACGTGTACGGATGACGATAGCGGCGAAGGTGGCAGCAGCGGCCTGCCCCAGAACTACGTATCCGGTTACAAGCCGACCCTCGGAGCCGACACCGCACATGATATTTCTTTCACTGCCGGATCCGCTCGATCAAGTGATAACACGACCGACCTTGTTACCGGCAGCGCGCTCGTCAAACAAATTGACGCAACGTTTGCAGCTGGAACAAACGCAGGAGGCCTGTCTTCGAGCGTTTCCCTTTCGAATAACATGACGCTCCACGCTTTTGCAATTTACAAAACCTCAGATGAGTCGATTGATATCTACTACGACAGCAGCGTTGCTGCGGCAAACATTCCTTCTGGGTATACAAAACCGCAACTCATCTTCTCCTTCAAGCTTGATGGTAGCCAGAATATCATTCCGTTCGAATCTCACGAGATGGGGAATATTCTTGTTGTCGAGCTAGAACCTCCCCTGGGCACACAGTACACGCCGATAAACGATGGCAATATTACCCTTGACGGTGTGCCGACCGGGTTGAAACTGCGAGTCCGCTTTGCCTACTCAGTGCAAATCGGTGAACAGTTCGGCCGATTCGGTTTTCACAGCCCTGATGTTACCGTGGACTACAACGGGCCCGGGGATGATGAGGATGACTGGCTAACCTCGCCAATACTGGACGCAAACCTGCAGGACGACAATACCGACGGCCTGACCTTCGGTCAGCAGCTGCTCTGGACAAATACCAGTGCTCAAATAACCTTTAAGGCCTATCAACCAAATACCTCCCTTACTACCGGAACAGTTGAATCTCGGGAATACTGGATTCCTCGGGGGCAGATTGTGACCAACTAGTATTCAGTTTGAGATACGCGAGTTATCTGTTGGCTCCTAGAGCAGTCGATCGGCAACTAAATCAATATCAGTATCCGACGATCCTGCAATTAGTATCGCGTCGCGGGAATGCGCCATGCCCCCTATCCACTTGGCAGCGTCCGCACTTTCGGAGAAATGGTGGGTATCGACATTTGCGACATTTAGAGCCGCTTCCTGAGCGTGACGTGCATCATGTCCGATCGTTACCAGAATATCCGCTGCTGTCGCTGCTCTATTTCCAAGCGCTTTATAAATCCCAATAGCCTCTGCGCCTAAATCTGGTATCTCACCAAGAACAACAATATGCCGCCCAGCTGAAAGGGCTGCAAACGTCCTTAAGGCGAGCTGAATGCTGTGCGGTGATGCATTGGCTGTTTCGATTAATACCTGTATTCCGCGCTCTGCCTTATGAAGAGTTAAGTTTCCCCTGGGAATATTCAGTCGTCTCATCTCGCGCAGGGCAACGGCTATATCACCCTTCTGAACCCAAACGACAGCCAGAGCGGCCAGAATCGCGGACAGCTGATGACGACCAATAATACCCGGAAGGTGTTGTTCGAATATTTCTCCGGCAACCTGTATCTCAACGGCAAACCCCCGCTCAACTCTCGTAGCCCGCAGAAGGCGCACAGTTGCTTGCCGGTGTTCGCCGTAGGTAATAACATTGGCAGACACTCGCTCTTTCATCGGCTCTAAAAGCGGATCATCAATATTTAGCACAACTGTGCCCTCAGGCGGCACACTGACAGCTAAAGACATTAGCTCATGGACAACGTTTTCCCGAGAAATAAACTGTTCAAGATTTACGGCATCGGCATTGGCGATCACGGCGACGTGAGGAGGAATTCTATTCCCCACCATGTCTATGTCGCCCGGCTTTTTAACAGAAATATTTACTACAATTGTCGTTGGTTCTTCTTCTAGTACTTCCTTAAGACGACTACGCGACAACACCCGCATCCAGCTTAAAAATCCCTGCTCTGGCGTAATACCAAGAATTGCTTCCGGAATATCCCTCACTTCCCGCACGTTACTGCTTACTTGAACAGATCGGGTATGCCCGATTGCCAATCCTACTGCATCTGCCACCAAGGGAAGATGATAGCAGCCCGTTATCCCAATGACATTGACATCATATGTATTCACGTACTCTATTGCTCGCGCCCACTCCAAATGCCGCAGAAATCGTTTCATGACTTTAGTATACCTTACTGCCCACCACTCACTTTAAACGTTGGCTGACGCACGCTGTCGTCATACGAAGGCGGTATTTGGTAGTAGTTGAGGAGTTTTTCAGAAATGTTCCGGAACATGGGGGCAGCCGTGCCGGAAGCAAACGAAAGTCCGGACGGGTTATCAAGTTTAATGAGGATGGAAAACTGCGGCTTGTCCACCGGTCCAAATCCGGCAAAGCTGATTATTTTCCGGTCAGGAGAATACTTGCCGCGTTCATCCGGCACCTGAGCGGTTCCGGTTTTACCTGCCAGATAATATCCTGGTACGCGCGCCAGAGTGGCCACGCCGTTTTCCAGGACGCTCACCATCATAGCTGAGACTTTTGAAGCGGCGTTTTCCGATACTACTTGTCGGACTACCTGGGGCTTGGTTTCCTCCACGGTTCCATCGCTGTGGCGGACACGCGCTACGATATGTGGCGCCAGCAGTTTTCCGTTATTAGCAATAGCGTTAATGGCGTTTAAAGCCTGCAGAGGCGTGAGGGCTACACCCTGTCCGAAGCTGGTGGTAGCAGTTTGCACAATGTCCCAACCCTGCGGATCCTCAAGGTTAGTCTGTGTTTCCCCTTCCAGCTCCACTCCCGTCCGTTCCCCTAAACCAAAACGTCGCAGATAGTCATACATTTTTTCGGCACCCATGAGCTTTGACAGCCACACCATTCCCACGTTGTTTGATTGCTCCAGCACCTGCGTCATGGTTTGCACTCCATAATGCTTGCCATCAAAGGTGTTAATCGTATATTCGGCCACCTTGACCGGTCCACTATCCACAAACGTAGTGTCCGGCTGTATCACGTCATCATTAATTGCTCCCGCCATGATAACGGGTTTGAGAATCGATCCTGGTTCAAAGATATCATTTACAATTGGGTTGCTTTGGACACGGGCATCTTTAACGGCATAATAAGTATTAGGATCGAACGTCGGATACGTTGCCATCCCAAGAATGGCACCAGTCTGTGGGTTCATTACCAGCACACTGCCGCGCTCAGCACCATATAGCTCCACACCTTCTTTAAGTTCTTTTTCGATGAACGACTGCACCACCCGGTCAATTGTTAGAACTACATCGGCACCATCTTCGGCTGGACGAAACTCGTTCTTGGCTACACCAATAAATCCACCGCCGGCAGCCCGCTCTCCGGAAAGCCAGCCCAGATCTCCCTGAAGTGTCTCATCAAAATATCCTTCGACACCGTATCGCCCGACTCTTTTTTCAGAATCATCCAGACCTACATAGCCAACCACATGGGCAGCTAGCTCACGCTCGGGGTAAATGCGAACTTCCTGCTCTTCAATCACAATTCCTTGAAACTGTTTTTCTTCCAGAAATGCTTTCAATTCATCATCAAGCAGTTCGTGCGGCCGTAGAAAAGGCTCATACGGGTCATTTTTTTTATTAAAATTCACCAGAAGATCTGCTCGTATGCTATCAACCTGTTCCTGTTCGCTGGGTTCTACCTGAGAAGACTCTTCAGGCGATTCTTCTTCCGCCTCCTCCTTTCCGTTATTAACAATCCTCTCCTGGCCGGTACGATCAACTATTTGCTGCACACGCTCAACCTGTCGTTGACGAAAGGCGTATAGGGCTGGAGCAAGTTGGTTAGCGATGCCGGCGGAGTCTTCCATGTCCCGGGGAACCGCGAAGGCAACCCAGCCCGCACGGTTACTGGCTACCGGAAAAATGTCACCGTCCCTTCCCTCGGTGAGATAAATAGTTCCTCGGTGAGGCTGGAGTTCCGAGGCGCGCTTGCGTTGCGCTTCAGCAACTGCCGAAAAGTGACCGTGTTGAAAGACCTGTAAATGCACCATTCGCGCTATCAGAATACCAAACAGCGTTAACCCTCCCAGTATTAAAAATGCGATGCGTTGTTGTGGGTTGTATGGTGCCCCCATGTGGTCTGAAATGTTGCAGCTTATCGTGGGTTAGTTAGCAAGGGCTACAGTGGTATCACCCTGTATTGGAGCCAGATAGGATACTTTATCGCTTTCTACCAGATTTAAATGATTGACGCGGTCTTCTACGGCCTGCAAAGAGCGCAGTTGAGCCCCTTCAAGTTCTAACTGCTTCTGTTTTTCGCGCAGTTCGACAATTTGCGATTCCATTTGTCGCACATCCGTGCCCTGTGAGGCAGTGTCAACTACCTGCTGGAGATAAAAGAACCCTAACAGTCCCACAACAAGTAACGCCAGCACACCAAGCGTGATGGTCACAGTTGCGTGGTCAACGCTGCCACGCTGCGACATAAATGAAAAGTGATTACTCACATTGCGAGCACGAGTTCGTACCTGAAATCCGCTTGCTCTGTGACGAGGAACAATTCGTTGCTGAATATTTGGTCTCATGGGGTTTATTTTTGTTTTATTATTTATGTTGGATATATTTTTGACTTGACTGCTACGGCGGCAGCTTCGTGGCTACTCGTAGTTTCGCGGAACGAGCCCGCGGATTGGTGACAACCTCCCCCTCCGTTGCCACAATTGGCTTTTTTGTTTCTATATGCAGTCGTGGTTTACGATCGCACGTGCATACCGGCTGCTCTGGCGGACAGACGCATATTCGAGCCTGTTCCCGGAAAAACCGCTTTACGATTCGATCTTCCAGACTATGAAAGCTTATCACGGCTAGCTTGCCGTTTGGCTGCAGTACTTCCATTGCCTGGGGCAGAGCGGCCTGGAGGGCTTCCAGCTCCCGGTTTACTGCCAGGCGTAGAGCCTGAAACGTTCGCGTGGCCGGATGAATACGACCTCGCTCGTATCTACTAGGCAAAGCGCTTGTAATAATTGCGGCCAGCTCCTGAGCTGTCTGTGGGAGTGGCGCGTTTTTAATTGCCCCAGCTACCCTGCTAGCCATTTTCTCTTCTCCATACATGCGGATTAACTGCGCCAGTTCCCGATAGTCTAATCTGTGAAGAACATCCATGGCATCGGGGAGAGCGCCTAAGCGTTGCTCCAAGATATTGAGAGGCTCAAGCATTGCCGGTGGCAATCCTTCCTGCTGCCCATACCGCATCGTAAGCGCACCCGCTCCCTGGAATGCAAACCCGCGCTTACTGTCTGCGAGCTGATGGCTGCCAATACCCAGATCAAACAGGACATGGGTAATGCGCACATCAGATGGAACAACTTCCGCCAAACGCGCAAAGTTGCTGTGAATGTAAACAACTTGATCGGCCCACGCGCTTAAGTTGTTTCTGGCTGCTGCTAGGGCCTCCTCATCAGCGTCGAGTCCAATGACACGGGCTGTGGGGCTTATGGTCAGATATGCTTTAGCGTGTCCGCCATGGCCGAGCGTTGCATCCAGCAGTACATCTTCTGCTCGTGGTGAAAATTGAGAAAGAACCTCTTCTTTTAGAACCGGAATATGCTCCTGGAAGTCTTCCATAATGGATTAGATTCCCAGATCGCTCATTGCCTCGGCAATATTGTCGCTCTCTGCTTCAGTCTCAGCTTTGTACTCGTTCCAGGCATCCTCATTCCAGATTTCAATCCGGCTGTAGAGCCCGGTAACGGTTACGTGCTTTCCGAGTGAAGCATATTTGCGCAAATACTCCGGCAGCATAACGCGGCCTTGACCATCCAGCTGCGTGTCCCATGCCCCAGCCAGCATCAAACGAGCAAATGCTCGGCTTTTCTTCTGGGTTACAGGCAGGGCCGCCAACTTTTCGGCCATCTGCTCCCACTGCGCACGAGTGTATACAAACAAACAGTGATCCAGTCCACGAGTAATGACTACTCCTTCGACTAAATCCCGCCGGAACTTGGAGGGCATGTTCACCCGACCCTTCTCATCAATTGTGTGACTGTATTCTCCTATAAACATAGATATGGTAGAGCTTCCGCACGCGGAAGCTCTATCGGAAATCGCTTATGCGATGTGATGTTTATATCCGGCGTGTTTGTTTTATTCAGATGTTAGCGGTCCTACTGCTTGTAATACCGCAAACATCTCGTACTAGTGAAAGTTCAAAAGAGCACCCCCCGATGGAAAGCTAATATGCGGAAAAGAGCATTGTTTCTTTATGTTATCCACAATGTCCCCCACTTTTCCCCACTTTTTTCCACCTGCATCCACGATACTACCCCGTGACCCACCACGCAACACAATACACCATGATTTTTCCACACCATATACCCTTTCGTTATCCTCAGCGTAACCCTGGGACGTGCTGGAAGAGTTTCCCGCAGGGAAATCAACTGTACAATATGTGTTTAAGCGCTCCTCTAGTCCTTTGAGAGAATGCCACCTTCGTAGAGAATCAACTGAACGGAGAGAAATAATCCCGCTCCTACGGTATTCATCAGGAGGTCGAGTGAGGTATCAAACCCAGCTCCGATGGTATGGGTCCCCAAACTCTGATCTAAAAATAATTCCACGATTTCGTTCATTACTCCGGCGAGGGAGGTTATTGATAATACCAACAGGGATGTGTAGTACGGATGCTCCCGCCAGACCTTTTGCGGCAAGTACTTTAAAAAGAATATCCAGACGATATACGCAAAAAGAATGAAGGTGGCAAAGTGCTCGGCCCGGTTAATGATGGGAGCCTTTTCCTGAGCCTGAACTAAAATAGAAAAGAAATTAAGCAGAACGATGGCAAAAAGCAGAGGAAATGCGAAAGCCAGGTTAATACCCCGCTGCTTAAACCGGTAGTAGATTAGCTCCGAGGCAACATAGATTCCAATCAAGTAGAGGAACCAGTAGACGCTTAATTTTGAATTCGGAAACCACTGCAGCAGACTTGCCAGTATGGCAAAACAGAAAAATCCCACCAAGACAATCCGGCTAGCAATAAGGATGAGCGGCGTCCCTTTTTTTGTAAAAATTTCGGCCGGATCTTTCATTCCCAGCGTGTGTTAAAAACCTAGGCGCTGGGGATGGAGTCGCGAACAATATTGGGAGACTTAGTACTGAAAACCTCCTCCGGCTGCATTTCACGCGGTAATTTATTAACTAGTTCCTTATAAGGGCCGCTGAATATCTGGCGCAGGAAAGTATCGCTGAAGTTTAAACGATATTGCAGCTCATTCATGGTCATAGGCGTATAACTGATTTCCCGGTTGATTTGCTGCTCAATGCGCTTGGCAAACATGTCCAGTCGCTGTTCGCTTATGTTCCCGACAATGAACAGGTCAGTCGGGGCACCATGTGCACTAGTAAAATATCCTGTCACACAAGCGTATTGCACATCCCCTACGTTCTCAATGTGTTTGAACAAGACATCCTCTACTCCTGGACCGGCTTTTTTCATGATGGAAGCCAGCTCTTCATATAACGCGAACCCTTCATCGACAACGTAATACTTGCGACGACGCTCGTCGTAGGTCTTGAGCATGCCGATTTTCTCCAGAATTTCTAGCTCGCGACGAACAGCGTTCAGTCGCTCATTAACTGTGCGGGAAATCTCGCGCACAAAATATGGTCGCTTAACACCGGTAGTAAAAAGAGTAATTATTTTTACTCGTGTACGGGAGCCAAATATTTTCTCTAACGGAAACGGTTGGTTAGCCATATTGCGTATTAGGAGTGTACTTCGAGGCCTCAAAATACGCAACCACCTCCACCTGCTCCCTGGGGTAGTCTTTATGAAGCCTTCTTTGAAAGCCTGCTTCATATCCTTGAATCGAGTGTTATACTGTTCTTTATGCCAAATCCTTCGGATGGAAAACTGCTTCAGCCCGATGTAACAGAACTAATTCTGTGTGAAAATGATGCCTACGCCTGTGAAACATACATTTTCGAACCATCGCCTGGTGAACAACGTTTGGGGTACCTGTTTGCTGCAGCTGAAACAGAAAACCGAGATGGGATCGGATCAGAGTTATTGGATACCATTATTACAGCTATTCAAAAGGAATATTTCCGGGACAAGCAACGCAGCCCCGAGACAAGCTTTGAAATGGCCCTACATCAGGCCAACCTTATTCTGCATGACACAGCCGATCAGGGACTAAGAGATTGGATGCGCCATTTTCACGTTGCCATCGGAGCCCTGGCTGGTCACAATCTTCACTTAAGCATCGCCGGTAACGGACGGGCCTTCTTGTCCCGCAAAAGCAATCTAACTGATATTTCTGAGGGATTATCCCAAGGAGTTATCACCGATCCTCTCCAAACATTCTCTCAGGTAGCCAGCGGAGAAATTCAGCCGCGGGATACTCTCTTTCTGGCCACCTCCGCGTTTGGAGAAATGTTTCGTCCCATTGATATTACACGCCTGACTTTAGACCACTCGGCCACCACAATTTCCGGCCGCCTGGGACAACTATACAGTGATCAGCGGCACACTGACCCCCTGGCTTTCGTAACCGTTGCCTTACTGCCACAGTACGTAGTCAAGCCGGCCAGCCGGCGCAGTTCCGATGAGCCCAACATTCGAAGAGCGGCCCCGCCTATCTCTCAGGAGCAAATAAAGCCCCGGCAACCCCTGGTTATTCACCGCTCCACCTTTCAGCGTATCCTGCTGTTTATCGCCCAGTTGGCAGTCACGGCCTGGAAAACAATTCAACTGCGCCTGTGGCCCCTGATGAAAAAAGGTTCGGTCAAGAGCGGTCGGGTTATGGTTTCAGCCTCCAAGGCTACGGGTCGAAACATCCATTCCCTAGCCCAGCGCCGCAAAAAGGACGAGCAGTCCCGCTCGATCACTCTGCGAGCCCCTCATATCTCCCGGGATTCTATCCGTAACGGTATTGGAGTAGCAGTAGCGTATGTGATCTCTATCCCCCTGCGGGCAAAATATGCCTTCACTGCTTTGCCACGAATGGGGAAGATTTTTGGAGTCTTGTCCTTAGCCTTAGTTATTGCGCTAGTTACCAGTCTGTTTCTCTTACGCGAAAAACGTACGGCTGATGAAGACATCCAACGCGCCAGCGAACTACTTCATGAAGCAACTACGAAAGCTCAGGCGGCGGAGACAGCTTTAATTTATGATAACCGAGACCAGGCAACGGGTTTGCTGGGTGAGGCTCAGAGTATTGTAACGCAGCTGGTTGCCAGCGGACTGTATGAGGCAGAGGTGAGAAGCCTGCAGACAGATATAACTGGTCAATACGATCGACTGCAACGCATTACCCGCACTGATGATTCTTCGGTGCGTGTGATTACGGATCTGGCCACGATTACATCCAAGCAGCCCCGGGTTCTCTTTGCCACTCCGGACGCGTTGTACACAATCCACCCGGAAACCAACGCTATCATTAAAATAAACCCAGATGGGGCTGCTCAGACCGTTCACGAAACCAGTGAAGGCGTCGGATTTGTTACCGGAGGTGTATCTCATCCTTCTGATAAAATGCTGATCTTTCGCACCTCTCCGGCTGGTATCGCAACCTATGACACCGTGGATGGGTCGTTTACCCAGCAGGAGATCTCATTCTCTTCACAACAGCCAGACATCAAGGATATCGCTGTTTACGGTAACCGCCTGTATGTTTATGATGCTGCCGCTGATCAGATTCTGTCATACAACAAAACATTACGCGGCTACAGCAGTGGCTCAGCCTGGATTGAAGATCAGAGTTTCCCCAAGGATTCAATTGAGAGCCTGGCCATTGATGGCAGCGCATATACATTGCATTCCGACGGGACAATTCGCCGACTGTTTAAAGGAGTGGCCGCAGACTTCGTGCCAGAGAAAGTTGAACCTTCTCTCCAAGGATCCACTAAAATCATTACTACCGAAAGTGCCAATAATATATACGTTATCGATCCCGCGAATCGACGCGTGATAATATTCTCGAAAAAAGGAACCCTGATTAGTCAGCTCGTTATAAGTTCAGCTACAACAGTGAGTGACATTGCTGTCAGCGATGATGAAACTAAACTATACGTCCTGGACGGAACGCGCGTCCTGGAAGTCTCGCTGGTAAAGTAAAATTAAGAGGCTCGCTCAAATTGAGCTGGGTTAATAGTCACAGCTACGCCCGGTTGAGTGCCTCCGGATGCCACCTGCCGGGCGACAGCATACTCCACTGTATCTTGAATAGCGCGCGCCATAGGGCGAGCCCCAAACTCGGGATTGTATCCAACTTTCACCAGGAAGTTAATCAGCTCATCGGTAACATTCACCGTAATACCATGCTGGGAATCCAGTCGCTTGTTTAGCTTCTTGAGCATTAATGAAGCTACTTGACGGATATGTTCCTGCGTTAAGGGCGTAAAGGTAACCACGCCATCAAAGCGGTTTAATTCTTCCGGACGAAACAGCCCTTCAGACAAGATATGATCTCGCAGCGTCTTTTCGAAGTCCGCAGGAACTTTTCCTTGCTCATCAACACTGGTCCGGATTAATTCAGCCCCGGCATTGCTGGTGGCAACAATAATGGTGTTACGAAAAGAATATTTACGACCATAGGCATCAGTAATATATCCCTCATCAAATACTGGCAGGAAGAGCTGCTTAACTAATCGGTCAGCTTTCTCAAACTCGTCCAGCAACAACACTGCATAGGGATGATCAGCCACCATTGATGTCAGGCGTCCAGTTTTGTGTTCTGCGCCCCCCAGTAAACGTACAACTCCTCCCTCTCCCTGAAATTCTGTCATGTCCAGACGCTGTAAATTCTCACCTGATCCGAAAAACGCTTCGGCGAGAGCTTTGGCAGTTTCGGTTTTACCTACACCCGTGGGCCCTAAAAACAGAAATGTTCCAATTGGTTTTTCACGACTGCCCACTCCGGCCCGAGCGCGAACCATGGCCCGAGACACCGCCGCTACTCCCTGCACCTGGTTAACTACTCGCTGGTGAATAAAGTCTTCCAGGTGAAGCAACCGCTCACCCTCGAGTCCCTTAATCTTCCCCATGCGGATTCCCGTCTTGCGAGTAATCAATTCGTTCACATCATCAGCTGAAAGCTGTCGTTTTTGTTGAGCCTGAGCATTTACAATAATTTCTTCTAATATGTCGAAGGCTTTTTCCGGGAATGGTACGTATGGCAAAATATCTGCTGTTGCTTCGACAATTTCTCGCAACACTTTGTACGGTATATTCACGTTTGCCCTCTGCTCCCAAGCACTCTTGGTAAGGGCCAACAGCTGCAGAGTGCTTTGTTCATCCAGTGGAGGTACTTGTACCATCTCAAACAGATGCATCAGGTCGTCATTTGCTTTGAGTCGTTCGTGATATTCCTGGGTAGCCATAATGACAACTACACGGAGACCGGAAGATGAAAAGAACGGCAGCAACACGTCAGTGAGATTAATGCGCTCCTCACCGGTGACGCCCAAGATACTGCCCACGCCATCGAGAACCGCAATAATGTTGCCCGCACGTTGCATTTCCGCCAACGCCTTGGAGATAAGCTGCATCTGCTGAGGTCCTGAGGCCCCTAGCGAGAGAAGCTGGCCGATGTGAATATATACTACCCGACTACCATTAAGCGCCGGGTGAGCTATCTGCGCATCTACACGACGAGACAACTCTTTAATGACTCCCAGCCGCCCGACACCTGGTTGGCCCACCAACAATACGTTGCTCTGCCGAGTGCGAGCTAAAGACGTAATAAGTTGGTCAACCTGATCGAAGTGTCCATAGGGTTGGTCCCATATATTGCCAGAGGGAATATGAGCAAAGCTATCAATAAAGGGAGTGAACCCTGCCGCCCAGGAGAATCCGACTCCAGTAAAATTTACCAAGGCCTCCCTGTCCCACCAACGCTTTTTGTTTTCCCGTTCGATCCGAAGAAGATTATTCCACCACACAATGAATGAAACGTCTTGCTCTTGTAAATCAAATTGACGCAAGGAAGAGCGCATAGCCGGGTCAAGCATGAGAGCGCCCAGCAGGTCAGCTGCGAATACAGACTGCTGACCACGAGCTGCCGCCTGGGAAGCTGCTGTGTAAATCCACTGCGACAGTGTCAGCTGCGGTAGAAGGTGTTGACGCAAGGCTTCAAATAGTTGCTCTGCGGGAACGTCAATAAATTGCAGGATGCTTTGAACAGGAGGGTATCGTAAGAGCTGGGCTACTACAGTCTCGAGTGGTAGATCTTTGTCCGTTCCGCCTCCTATAACCTCAATGGCGTCCCAGCTCAATACATCGCCGATATTTACAATATTTGTATCGGGTTGAAGTATTTCAGATACCGTATGGGGCGGGTCCTCGTGCAAAAGTGATGTGTTGCCATAGACATACACCAGCCAAACCCCTGATGCCAACCCCCACAGGATATATCCCACCCCAAGTAACGTGGGGGATGTTATCCCAAACATAAAAAACCCTAATCCTCCAAGTGTAAATAGTATTCCCAGAATCACCACCAATGGAGCCCGCAACGTAACGTTTAATACGTAAGAGCGATATCGGCTTCGAGTATCGACGTGTAAGGATGTACTATCCAGCTTCATATTCCGCTCCCCATGACAATACCTCCAGCGATAATAAAGACGAGAGGAATAATCGGCCATAACAGAAAGAACACTATGGTCGCAAAGCTTGATAGAAAGAGAAAAATAGTGGAAAACATCCAGGCAATTAACGCCGCTGTGCGTATAATCATGCCGATCGCCCGAGAAATCTGGTTAAGGGCAAAAGTAGTGAGATGTTGCGTCAGTGACCCGCCACTATAGGGTAATACGTCGCGATGCCAGTGAGAGAAGAAGGTCTTAAGCATGATTGTGACAGAAAATAGCCGGAAGTTTGCTCGCTGCAGATTCCATGCAAATTCAAGCAACCATGTCGGACCATACCAAAATTGCCAGGCTACGTACCCTCCTTTCATGATTGTTAGTATAGCATGCTAAAACAAAACTCGGCCCTTCTTAAACGGAGCCGAGTTTTGATACTTAACAAGTAGTGAATTATTTGAGTTCCACTTTTCCGCCAGCTTCTTCAAGCTTTTTCTTAAGCTCTTCTGCTTCTTCTTTTGGTACATTCTCCTTAATTGTTGCTGGAGCTTTATCAACCACGGCTTTGGCGTCCTTTAAGCCTAACCCGGTTACCTCACGGACTGCCTTGATTACGGCAATCTTCTGCGGTCCGGCATCAGTGAGTTCAACTGTGAAGGAAGTCTTTTCTGCTGCCGCGCTTGCTTCACCGCCAGCAGGCGCTGCTGCGGCTACTGCTACTGGAGCAGCTGCGGATACGCCGAACTTGTCCTCCAGAACTTTGACGAGTTCTGATAGTTCAAGCACAGACATTTCTTCGATCTGTTTTACCAGATCCTGGAACTTTGCAGGCACTTCCACTTGTTTTTGTTCATCCTGCTTTGTTTCTTCTGCAACCATAGATATGTAATTAATTTAATACTTAAGCGTTTTGCTGCTTCTGGTCGGCAATTGCCTGCAGCACGTACACCGTTTGTCGCTGTACGCCAGAGAGCACTCGCGCGAAGCTGCTGATTGGCGCTGCTAATGTGCCTACCAGGTGACCAAGTAGCTCCTGACGGCCTGGTAGGGCTGCTAGAGCTGCTACCTGTTCCAAGGAGATAACGTTCCCCTCTAAGACACCGCCACGCATCTGGACAGTCTCGCGTCCCTTGGCAAAAGCGCTGAGCACTTTTGCAGGCGCCACAGGATCTGGACCCCAAATGATGGCCACCTGTCCTTCATAAACAGTTGGATCAAATTCGAGGCTAGCCTGCTGCATTACGATTCGCAGAAGGCGCTTGGGCACAACATGCATTGAGCAGCCTTCTTCAAACAGCTTGTCCCGCAAGTCATTCACGTCAGGCAGAGACAATCCGTTGTATGTCATAAACACAACGGCTGTCGCACCGGCGACGTGCTTTCCTACGAGCTCTACTCTTTCCTCTTTTTGTTGTCGTGTAAGACTCATGTGAAAGTCTGTAAGTTTAGTAATTCGTAATCATATTCCCCGTCTTTTTCGACCAAAAAACGGGCTTGCCACCCGTTTGAACATAAAAACAGCATATTGCTGCCTTCCTGCCAGGGTCTTATGGAATGCCCTGGGTCTTGGGATGACTGAATGTATATATGACATATAATAGCCGTAAGCGCAAACTTGACTGTCCGACGTCTATACTGCATTACAAAGAAGAGCTGCACCTTTCCCCTCCCGAGAAGGAGCAATGCCATGTCGAATCTGACTGCGGAGCAGTTGGTGGAGACGAACAGCTTCCTCGTCTATGCACCAGAGCGCTTGATTCTGTTTCGGTGCAGGCCACGCCCGGAAGAGGGTCTCTCCCCGAGGATCGACGCGTTTGAAGACTGTGACGAAGATAAGGTCTCCGCCCTCACGCTGGAGTTGCTCAACCCCGAAAAAGAGCAGATCGTTTACTGGCGTGAGCAGGAGACTGAAAACGGTCTGCGTCTTTACACGTACGACGAGTCGCACACCGTACTCGCGGAGAAGGCTTTGTCCAAGATTCGCGAATACCTGCAGAAGTAACGTACTTCTGTTTTTTATTGCAGATGCTTGGCTTTATTCACATTATGCTCGTCGTTTGTTCTGGAAAAAATTGTCTCACCACTGGGGGCTGATAGATAGTAATAGTATTCAGACTCCTGCGGTTCTACGGCGGCCATTAAGGCTCGCAAGCCCGGATTGCCGATCGGCCCGGGCGGCAGTCCGCGGAACCTGCGCGTGTTGTACGGCGAATCAACGGCCAGATTCTGCACCGTAAGCGGTGAATCCCACTGATCGAGAATGTACCGAATGGTAGCGTCCGCCCCTAGCCCCATTTCCTCATCGTTGCGCTTCCACAGTACACCTGAGACTAAAGCCATGTCATCATCGGATATGACTTCTCGTTCGATGATACTGGCCATAATGATAATTTCATCGAGCGTGCGGTCCGCTGCTCGAGCTTTATCCGGCAGCTCCGCCTGCCGGACTCTTTGATCAAATGTTGCCAGCATGCGCTTAATAACATCTTCTGGGGTGTCATCAGGAAACACTTTATAGGTGTCCGGGAAGAGGTAGCCTTCCAGGGTTCGATTTGGCGGCATGTTGCCCAGGAAAGGAAACTCCTCAGCATAGGCCGCGGGGTCGCTGGCGGCTGCAAGAAAAGCTTCTTCAGTGCTGATTCCACGAGATGCGGTGCGGGCAGCAATTTGTTTCAGAGTAAATCCTTCCGGATATGTAATTGTGAGCTCATCCGGCTGGGTGTCCCCGGTAATGAACCGCCCTACAACCTCAGTAATTGGTTCTCCCTCCTCAAGGTAATATGTTCCGGCCTTAATCTTACTGGCGGCATCTTGTTTCCAGCCGGCGTACTTCAGGGGAAGCGTCTGATTCACAAACTCTTCCTCTTCCAGTTTCTCCCACACCCGCTGAGCCGTCGCACCTGATTCAATAGTAAAAGCTTCTGTCTTTTGGATAGTAGAGTTGCCCCAGATCAAGGTAGCAAGCCCCCACACTATCAACAGCAGAGCACCAATAACAACGATGACTGTGCCTGCAAAGCGATACGGATTTGTAATACTAATCATTAAATCCTAAAGGAATTCACTTCTCTTTTCCTGTTCTAGTCTTTGTACAACGTCTTTCACCTTGTGTGAAGAATCTTTGTGAGTCACCAGGATGGCGTCATCGGTCACTACTACAATGCAGTCTTTAACTCCCACTAACGACACAACTCGCTTGGTCGCGTTATACACATAGTTATCATTCGCATCAACGTGAATGTGATGTCCGGCTGGCATATGGTCACCCTGCACACCGAAGACGTCTTTAACCGCGCCCCAGCTGCCCACATCGCTCCAGCCGTAGTCGCCGGTTACGGCAATAATGTTGGGGGTTTTTTCCAGTAACGCATAGTCGATCGAGATTTTCTCGCACTGACCATAGGCCTTAGCAAAAGCTTTCGTATCATCCCCGGCCAAAGCTTCTCGACAGACTTCGATCTGCTTCATCAGGTCCGGATTGTATGCCCTAAGTTGCTCCAGTAAAAATGATGGTCGTACGCTGATGTATGCCATGTTCCAGAAATACTTGCCGGAGATGACGTATTCTTCAGCCGTCTTCTTATCCGGCTTTTCCTTAAACGCTGCCACCTTGTATACATCGCTGTGTCCTTCGATTTTTTCTCCAACCTCTAGATATCCCAATCCCGTTTCCGGAAATGTGGGGGTGTGTCCGACAATTACTACCGCTTCCGGATTCGCTGCGAGGATATCAGGGATTTTTTGAAGATCAGCTAGCAGTTCTGTTTCGTTGGTAAACACATGGTCAGACCACATGAAGATAGTGGGTTCATCTCCTTTTCCACGCTCCTGTAGTGTTACGGCCGCGGCAGCAAAGGCGGGGCCTGTGTCCCGGCGCTCCGGTTCGAACATCATGTTGGCTGTTTTTGTTTCAGGCAGCAGCTGTTTAATTTGCTCCGCGTATTCCTGCGTAGTGGCCACAAAGATGTTTTCAATCTCTGCCAGCTGCTTTGCCCGCTCCCATGTCTCCTCGAGTAATGTCTTACCTGAACCCAAATCTAAAAACTGCTTGGGTTTGCTCTGGCGAGACAGCGGCCACAAGCGCGACCCACCCCCACCTGCCATAATGACAACATTCATGTAATAGAGAATACGCAAGCTCTGCGGGAGAATCAAGGATGGACGGCTATTAGTTGTGTTAGTACAGTGCCGACGTGATTGCCACCGTTATCTTCGACCTCGGCAATACACGACCCAGCTGAGTTAACAGCTTTTACTGCTGATGCTGTTCGCGTACCTGTTTCTCGATACTCTGAAGCCGTTGCTCCGTACTGGAACGACTTCCAGCGGGGGATGATCAAAGAGGTGGCCCTGTGGTAGCAAATAGCTAAGGAATTAGGAGTCTCTATCCTTCACCCCGAACAAGCAATTGCCGCTATCAAAACCCTGCTCAATTCCTGATATACTAACGGCATTATGAGTATCGCCGCTCGCAGCCTTCATGGAGTGGGTGTTTGTCTTATCCCTCGGGAGGAAAACGCTTATAAGCCATTGGCTCTCCGTCATAAGCCGCTGGCCTTTGTGTCGGCATTGTTAATTTTAATGAAAGTTGCTGCCCTGGGAGTCATCGCTCTCACCCCTTCCCAGGCCGAGCTTTCCTCAATTACTACCGCCCGCGTTATCCAGTTCACTAATGCCGAACGCACTAAAGCAGGGCTTCCACCCCTCACGGCTAACGCCCAACTTTCAGCAGCGGCCAAGGAAAAAGGTGAGCACATGTTAGCTGAGGACTACTTCGCCCACATCTCCCCTTCCGGCGTCACTCCGTGGTATTGGATCCAGAAGCATGGCTATGTCTATCAGGTGGCCGGAGAGAACCTGGCAATTGATTTTACGGAAGCTGAAGATGTGGTGGCAGCCTGGATGGCTAGTCCGTCACACAAGGATAATATTCTGCATTCGGCATACACCGAAACGGGGGTAGCTGTTGTGAGTGGCGAATTTCAGGGTGGCACCTCTATTATCGTGGTTCATATGTTCGGCAAACCTTCTGGCGGACAAGTGGCGGCCCAGCTTTCTTCTCCTACTCCAACCCCTACTCCTGTACCGGCAGCCGCCCCTGTCAACAGTCCTACAGTAGCTCCTACCCCCACGCCCTCGCCTACTCCGCTACCTACGCCAGTCCCGGACACCAACCCCCCACGGGTGCCCCGCATTGCCTACAATGGTCAAAACACCACCGTGGGTAATCAGGCTACTTTCCTTCTGGAAGGAGAGCCTAATTCGACTGTTCATGTGCTTATTAACAGTCAACTACGTGATAGCGTAACGGTTTCAGCGGAAGGTACTGTGACCAGAGAGCTTAATCTATCCAACCTGCCTGACGGAACCGTTGTGCTGCGGGTATACAGCAGCGACAGCGCTGGTAATAAAAGCAGTTTGTCAGACCCCTTCACTGTCACTAAGGATACTTCAGGCCCTGAAGTATCAGCTGACCAGGTGCGGCTGGTTATCGCCCCCCAGTTCGATACTGTCTCAGCCACGCTGCTGCCGTTCCAGGAATCCTTCACTGCCGCTCGTCTAGCGCACGGGAGTACGGAAGTATCGCTTGCTTCGTCTCCGACGCTCCTGTCGATACACGATCCGGCCATCGTCCACGTGTCTGACGAGAGCGGCAACGAGACTACACTGGAGCTGCCGCTGCTCATCCCGCAGTTTGAATTTGATTTTAAAGATAGTGAGCTTAAAGCTCCAGCGCGGTTTAGTCGCCTCACTCGAAATATGACTGCCGCCATATTTATCACCACCTTCATTCTCTTAATTGTCGCTGTTCTGATCCGAGTTCGGATCCAACATCCCGCTTTAATTACTCATGCCTCTTTTGTAGTACTCCTTGCAGCAGCACTCTTTCTGGTGTAGGCAGTGGAAAAGTAAAAATTGAGTATTTTGGGCCTATAATGGTAGAATTGCCCCGATGTGGAAACATCCTTTAAATTTCACTAAATGGTAAGGAGGTGTTATCTATGAGCGACATGGTTGTTGTAGCAAGTAAGGTTCGCGCTCATCTAAAAGAAAAGGGCGTGAAAATGTCCGGAGAACTTCCAGACGCGTTAAACAAGAAAGTAATGCAGATGCTAGATGCAGCTGCTGAACGTGCACGAGCGAACAAGCGATCTACCGTAAAGCCACAAGACGCGTAACGTTTTACTTGTCTTTTGATTCAAATAACCGCTACCTTACACAGGAGCGGTTATTTGTATGTACAGGGCTCTATGTGGCCGTATATGTTATCGTTCGAAAGGGGTGACTTCGATAAAATAGGAGGAGGGAGATGGTGTTTGTAAGGAGGAAGAAGAGAAAAAACCGCTGGCCAGGAATAGGCCCCAGAATACTACGCCCAAGGCTATCAGACCGGCTAAAAACCACCACGGCGTCATGTTTGGTCCTTTCTCCATATCTAGTTGACAAAAGCTATAGCTGGTGCTATTATATCATGTTTTAGTAATGAGGTCAATATGCGTGAAAAGATTGAATCAATAGAATACGTCTCGGAAAACAGTGCGGCCTATCTCCCGACGGCTGCAGTTGTGCCTGCTCCGGTTCCGGACGCTATCCCAGTTGTCCCCACCCCCACACCGGCGGGAACCCCCTCTTCTCGTCCATCCGCTACGGTGTTTATCGGTACATTTGTGTCAGCCTTTATGCTGGCCTTCGGTATTATTATAGGCGGACTGACTGTCGCTCCGGTTGTCGCCCATCTATTTGTCTATGCTGATCAGGACTATGCTCCTCAGCTACCGCTGAGTGAAGAGCGCGATGAGAGCGTGTTTGATATTACAAAAAATCCGGGTAAGAGACTGTATCCGTCTCTTGGTGTCGTAGAGAATATTGAAAGCGGCAACTGGATCCGTATTCCATCTCTTGATGTAAACGTACCGCTGGTGTTAAGTCCGACTCTGGAAGATGTTGATGTGCTTAAAACCCTCGACCACGGTGCAGCTCTGTACCCCAACGGTGTATTACCGGGGCGTCTAGGTAATACCTTCATTGCCGCTCACAGCACCGGGGAGCCTTGGAAGGGCCTGTATCGCTTCGCCTTCCTGCGCATTAATGAACTCGAACCAGGTAATGTTATTCACCTGGATTATGATGGTGCCCGCTACACGTATGCGGTGCAGGAAAAAGAAATTGTGATTCCTACCCCCGATTTTCTGGTTATCTCTGACCGCCCCGTTCCTACTATGAGTTTGATGGCCTGCTGGCCTCTATGGTCAACCCAAAAGCGCATGCTGATCCATGCTGAGCTGCAAAACGTTACTCAACTGACAAGTCCTCCGGCTAGTGTAAGCTAATTGCGCTATTTTCCCGTACCGGGTATTAAGGCCTGGTAGACATCCAGCAACGCAAATAGGAGAGCAATGATCAGGGGGCCCAGGAGAAAACCGATGGGACCGAAGAGGGCTAATCCGCCCAGTACGGATAACAGAATGAGCAGAGGATGAATATGCAGCCCCTGCTGGATAAATTTAGGACCTAAGAGATTATCAATGAGTCCTACTGCGACTATCGCCCAGATAGCGAGACCTATGGACTGCCCCACTGATCCGAAGGCAAAGAGATAGATGACTGCGGGGGTGCTTACAAGTGCCGTTCCCAAATTTGGTATGAGAGCAGCCACCGCGGCTATGCCTCCCCATAGCACAGGGTTGGGTACTCCAAATATTGCAAACCCGACGCCGGTAGAAAATCCCTGTAGGATCGCAATTAATAGTGATCCGCGCACAACGGACAGGACAGCCAGATGCAGCCTTGAGAAAATATTCTGATCGTGTCTGTTTACAAGAGGGCTAAGCTCGACAATTTTTCGACGCAGGGCACGTCCGTCTTTAAACAAGTAGTACATAATGAGCACGCTCAAGAGGATTGTCACGATCGCTCCGACAGCGCTGCTAAATGCCGGCCCGATGTTATTCACCACCGCGCCTGAGATGCGCCGGATCATGCTTTGAATATCAACTGTGCTAAGCCACTCTGCAATTGAGTCTCCGTAAGGCAGCGAGCGGACGCTTTGAAGCGTTTCTGAAACCGTAGGTGTTCCGCCGAGCGAAGTATACAGATGCGCCGCTTCTCGAACGAGCAGAAAACCGAAAAACAGTACCGGGGTAAAGATGATTACTACCACCCCTGTAGAGGTAATTAATGACGCCAAGCTTTCATTCGGAATTAGTTGACGGACTTTGCGGTACGCTGGCCTGAACAGTACCGCCAGTGTGCTTCCCAGTACAACTGCGCTTAAAAACGGCCAGAAAATATATGCTGCCAGCAGCAGCACCACGGTCAGCAGGATGATAAAGAAAACAATTTGGAGGTTATCGCGGTTCATACTGTATAGCCTATATATCCTCTAACTAATTGTCTATCGCATGATACAGTGAAAATATGAGGCGCTTACTCGTATTTGCCATTACAGTGCTGGCATTTCCGCTCACCTCTTCTGCTCAGGAAGACTGGCGGATTGACCGGTTTCACAGCGATCTTGTAATTACCCTCAGCGGAGTTGTCCAGATCACCGAGACTATTGCGGTTGATTTTGGTTCTGTGGACAAGCACGGGATTTTTCGCAATTTGCCACATACCTACAGTAATCCAAATGAATCTGCGAGTACCTACACGCGTCTGGACGTAGAAGCTGTAACACGCGACGGATCTGACGAGCCATATACCATCAGCCGTAACAGCTCACACATACAGATAAAGATTGGGGATCCCAGTACCGAAATTTCTGGAATGCATACGTATGTGATTACGTATACTGCAACGGGAATACTGCGAGCCTTCGACGACTACGATGAGTTGTACTGGAACGTGACGGGCAATGACTGGGGAGTCCCCATCACGACCGCTTCTGCAACAATCAAAGTTCCTGCTGGCGACTTTACTCAGATCTCTTGTTATCGAGGCTATGCAGGAGCAACCGATGAATGCACCACCCAGCTCACTGACTCAACCTTAGTAGGCTTCTTAACGGGCGAGCTGCTGGTAGGCGAAGGGATGACGGTAGCTGCCGGTTTTGCGAAAGGTATTGTCCCAATTGTCACCATTGATCCTCCTCCTACGCTCCTTGATGCCCTTGGTTCCCCTGCCTTTCCTGTTACTGCGGTTACCCTATCGGCGTTGGGAATAGGACTCTTGCTGCGCCGGTGGTGGCTATATGGACGTGATCGACAGTGGATTCGTAAAGGACTCCATGATCCGGACGCTAAAGAGGGCGTGATGCCACTCATAGGCAGAGAAACAATTAGCGTGGAATATGATTCGCCTGACAATCTGCGGCCGGCCGAGATTGGCGTTCTGGTGGATGAAAAAGCTCACACGCTTGATGTTTCCGCCACTATTGTCGATCTGGCTGTACGCGGCTACCTTACGATTACAGAGATTGAAAAGAAGTGGCTTTTTGGTAAAACAGATTATCAGCTGGATCGAACGGAAAAAGTGGATGAGGAGTTGCTGGAATATGAAAGACTGTTACTTAAAAAGCTGTTCTCCGATGGCCAAACAGTCAAGCTCTCTGATCTGAAGAACTCATTTTACAAAAGCCTTCGGGATGTGAAAGCGCAGCTCTATGCGGACGTCACTTCAAAACAGCTATTTGCAGCTAATCCGGAAACTGTACGCACGGTTTATTTCGGCGTTGCTGTGGGATTGGTAATTTTCGGGGTTGCTCTGTTCTTTGTAACCGGGGCTTTAATCTCCCGGGCGCAGGCAATTAATACCTACCACAGTATTCTTCCCGGCCTGGGCGTGGGGATGGCAGTAACCGGAGCTCTGGCTTTAGCCATGGCCCGCGCCATGCCTCGAAAAACGGCGCACGGTCGAGAGCTATACCGACGCACCAAAGGATATGAACTATTTGTCAGTGGCACCGAGAAATACCGGCAGCCTTTTTTCGAACGTCAGAATATCTTCATGGAAGTACTGCCGTATGCGATGGTGTTTGGGGTGACTGATAAATTAGCGCAGGCGTTTAAGGAAATGGGTATTGAGCCCGTACAGCCGACTTGGTATGCGGGCGCACATCCGTTTAACGTTGCGCTCTTTGCTACAAATTTGAATAGCTTCTCCCAGTCACTTTCCAGTGCCATGGCATCGGCTCCCAGTAGTGGCGGTAGCGGAGGCGGTGGGTTCTCCGGTGGCGGTTTTGGTGGTGGCGGTGGTGGCAGCTGGTAGAGTTAAAAGCAAGCGCTATAATCGTGAAAAAATATCCTGGATATCGACTCCTTAATTTTAGTGAAATCAATAACTTCCTCCTACCGGCCTTCCTTCTCAGGCGAAGTAGCTTTTTTAGGATATTCACCCACACCCCGATCTTAATCTAGCCTCTTTATATACTCTCCAAACTTTCGAAACGATTCTCCGCGTTGAGACAGCGCGCTCTTCTCCTCCGCAGTCATATCTGAAATTGTTTTTGCTTGGCCTTCATAAATGAAAATTTTGTCATATGGCATCACGTCTGCCTCCGGATTGTGAACTTCCTCCGTTATTGATCCTCGCATAATTCCTTCGAATAGCTGCGGCTCCTGTCCTGGCTCTGCATATCCCACCACAGTTCGAAAGTATGCTTTTCGACTTTCTCCTTCTAACAATTTTAGAATTCCTTTGAAGCCAAGCGTATTCATCACGAATTTTGGTAGCGCGCCAGGAAATCCTTCATATGCTTCGAAGAATAGCCCCGTATCCTCTACGACCACTGGCGCATTGATCTCTTTGAGCATTTGCAATGCACCGCTGCGAGCCACTTCATCAATGCTCGCATCATGATTTTCCTCATACGATCGATCTAGTTGCTCCAGTTCAATGGGGTAATCTTTGAGAATGTCCTGCACCTCCTGAAATTTGTGCTTGTTTGTAGTAACAAAATATATTTTCATGTTCAGTCATTCATTAATGTCACAAGCTGGCTGTGTAGATCTGCCGGGGCGGCAAGGACACCGGGTTTTCCATATTCAAGTTTTCCATTCCAGCGATACGGATTACCTTGTACGTCGGTTACCCTCCAACCAGCTTCGGATAGCAATAGTACCGGTGGAGCAAAGTCCCAATCGTATCCGTTATTAGTTATGTATCCCTGACGATTTCCCGCTAACGCTTCGAGAGTGTCTGGTCCCGCCCCAAGATCACTCCCAGCAACATCAAGTGAGGTTATCCTTGCCTGTGCTGACCGACTAATACCAAGTGGCTTATCAGAATAGTCACGTCCGGTTAAATCTACCTGTTTTCCCTGCAGATAGGCGCCTTTTCCTTTTTCCGCCGTTGCCAATACGTCGTTTGCGGGGCTATATACTACCGCCAGCTCTATCTCATTCCCCCGAGCGCGACAAATCATCACAGCAAAATTCTTTTTGTTATTAGCGAAATTGCGTGTGCCATCTAAGGGATCAACAATCCACGTGTACTGGGAATCCCGCGCCTCGTGCTTGCCAGATTCTTCGGCAACAATAGCGTCTTGAGGGAAAGCTTCTTTTAACTGTTCGAGTATGATTTTCTCGGCGGCAACATCTGCCTCCGTGGCGTAATCGTTCGGCCCCGTCTTTATATTCCGCGTCAGCTCCGTTCCGAAATATTCCATCAACACTTTGCCGGCTTGCTTGGCTAGATCAATTGCGAATTGTGTTTCTTTGCTGGGATTCATCTTCTCTACACTACCAAGTCTTTAAATAATTAGATAGAAAAAAACCGCATTCGGTATGCGGCGACTCGTGGGTCTGCGTCGGCTCTAAAACACTTCCTTGAAGCGTCGTCGAGCAACATGCAGCCGGCGCTTGATTGTGCCCAGCGGGGCCTCATTTCGCAGGCTCATCTCCTTGAGAGAGCAGCCGTTGAAGTAGAAGTCCTGCAGGATCGCTCGATCGGGGTCTTTGAGACATCCCAGGGCTTGCCTCACCCTATCCGCCCGCTCCTCAGCCAGGACAGCGTCATTGGGCTGACGAATGTGATGCTCAAGCGCAAGACTCTGCAACACGTCACCCACGGTTACTTCCATGGGGTGTCTGCTCACCCAGCTGCGAGCTTGGTTGCGAGCGATTTTGTACAACCACCCGGGGAACTTGGTGGGTTGTCGCAGCTGCCACAGTCTGTACCATGCCTGCAAACAGGCTTCCTGCACCAAATCCTTTACATCGTGCCAGGCCGTAACGTGCTTACGGACGGCATCATGCATGAGCCCGGAATGTTCCTTCACCAGCTCATCGAAGGCAGTGCGACTACCAGCCTGGGCAGCAACAACGCGCTTTTCCATTTCTGCGTTCAAGGTACACCCCCTTTCTCCTAAAAGAGGATCGTTCAGAACCGAAACACCATTCTAGGCCCCTTTTCTTTGTATAGTCAAATTACTGTATTTTTGAAAGGTCGCCGTGGATAACTACTGGTTTCATCGCCTCCATTTCAGTTTTGTAATACGGCATATCGGGTATGGGATTGTAGAGAAATATTTTCTGGTTTAACACATGGGCAAAGCCCATTTCCAAAAAGGTATTACCGCCTATATAGTTTTCAACACCGTGTTTATCAACATTTAGCACGAGTACCGCTTCTGCATCCTGCATCAGCCGCCACATTTCACGAATAGCGTCCAGGTTATTTTTTTGATCAATCTTTATCTTCTCTTTTTCTTCGTCTGATTTGCCGATAAAGGGCGTGTGCAGATCGGTTACGAACGCGTCATGCCCCATAGTGCGCAGCTGATCGCGTACTTCGAGCATGTTCTCCGTAAATTGCATCGATCCAAGAATGCCGATTTTCATATGAGGCTTTTAGCCTAACGAGTGCTTGTTGATCCCCTTAAGTGTTTGAATCTCATAGAATGCGTGGCCAGTGTCTTTCAAAATTATTATCTTCTTTGGATGACTTATGTGTTCAAAAGATTCTACAAATGATCTTTCCACTTACTGACAAACGCTTCTTCTAAATCTATATCAAGCGTATCGGCAAGTATCATAGCCATACCTGCAACATCAGCTAGTTCTTTAGCCAATTTTTCTTTTGATTCTTCTTCTGATACCCGCTTTACTTTTCGGCTCTTGCCCTGATGGATTAACAGCGCCTGAAACAACTCTCCAACTTCTTCACCAAGTTTTAAAGCTGAAAAGTCGGTATCGATAATAATATCGTGAAGCTTGCTATATCCTTTCGCATCTTCTATTACCCGATCTGCTATTTCTTTGAATTCCATAGTTAATTCAATATTATTTTAACTCAATCTGGCCACCACGTGTGACTTGGAGAAATTATTTCTTATACTAATAAACTAAATCCCCACTTCTGCGTAATCGTGTTCAGGCGACACAGAGGCAGCCCCATAAGCGCCGTTACGTCTCCCTCTATGCGTTCAATAATGACCGCTCCTTTGCCTTGAGCAGCGAAAGCGCCCGCGTGTCCTGCGAGGGGCTCCCCGGAAGCAATGTATGTGTCAATTTCACTATCGCTTAACTCCTTTATATGCACCGCAACCTCTTCGGTGTCAGTAATCTCTTCCCCAGTTGCGGAGTTAATAACCGTAAAACCTGTAAGAAAGATAAATTTTGCTCCACTTAACCTCTTAAGCATTGCTCGAGCCTCTGCCTCATCCTTCGGTTTTCCCAAAGCTTTGCCCTTTAGAACCGCAACCGAGTCGGCTCCGACAATAATAGCGCCAGGACGATGCTTGGTTACTGCCTGAGCTTTGCCCTGCGAAAACTCCTTTACCATTTCATGTGGTTCTAAAGGAAGTGTCATGTCCTCTTCGTAGTCGCTGGGCACTACTTCAAACTGCACTCCCGCTCGCTCTAGTAAAGTACGGCGACTTCGAGAGGTAGAGGCTAAAATGAGTTTTTTGGTATTGTCCATATATCTCCCTCAGCATAGACCAGGTATCAGAAAAGAAAAACGAACCTCGACATATTCCTAATGCGAGATTCGCTGGGAGAATTAGTGTCGCCGGGCAAAGATGCGGGGAACGTTCTCGGGAAGAGGCACCGTACCAGCAAGATGTATGCCGTCATGTTTTCCTCCCGCCAGCGGACACCAAATTGTCTGGCTGTAGTCGCACCTGAATGGGTTACGATGCAGATCCAGCACGAAGGGAAAGAGACGTTCGGGACATCGACTTTCCATAGAAGCCAGATCCTGCGTCCACCAGATTGCGGTGGAGTCCCGAAGCCAGAGCTCACGGAAGCAATGGAATCTTTCGTTGAGATCCCCGTACTCACAAGTCACCTTCTCGATAAAGCCGTTGATCAAACTCTTTGTTTGACCGAAGGTGAAAATCTCCACCCAACAACCTCTCCACTCCATCTCCATCACCTCAGTCCACGTGAGAAAGCGGATCATGCGGTTGCCTTTCCTTTGAGATCAAAGAGCTCGAACTTTTTGGTTGTACCACAAGGCATGGTGCCTGCAAAGACGTCCCCTCACTATTACTTCGCTATCACCTGAGGCCTTTCAGGCCAGGTACAATATCTTGTATGTCTTTATATTCAATTACTCCTTCGGCAACTCCCCGAACACTATCTTTGATTACTGTTCCTTCTTTTGCAATAAGGATTACTTTCTTACGCATTGCGTAGGCCATACCAGCTTCCACTGCCCTGCCCGTTGGCTTATCCGTCATATCAAGGAGCAGATAATCAGACTTTTGTATCTCCTGGGCCGTGCGTTTCATTAATTCGTGAGCATCATTAAACACTTTCTCGTAGTGCTCCACATCACGAATAAAGCAAAAATCTTCGAATCCCGCCTCTTTTACCAATGAACAAAGGTGTTCAATTTCGTCCTTATTCTTACCGTGCTCAAACGAAGCAGTAATAAATACTCTGGGCATAATTATCAATCCCAAAAATTGCAGTTAGTCTTATATGCTTCAATATATCTTGCTGTAGGTGCGAAAAGTGGTTGCGGAAGATTATCGAGATCGTACCAGTCCCAATTTTCACGCTTGTGAGGTTCGAGATTCTGCGGTTCTCCGCGTTCCCATTCTGCCAGTAAACCAATATCAATATAATGTTTGGGTGCGTATTTTGTTACGTTGCTGACGCATAGGAACCGAATATTTTTTATTGTAATTCCCGCTTCTTCCAGAGTCTCTCTTCGCGCAGTTTCGAAAAGAGATTCGAGTAACTCGACGTGGCCTCCGGTATTGGCGTACTCCCCTTCACCATGGGCGTTTTTACGCTTCCCAAGCAGTACTTTATTTTCTTTTAATATCATTACTCCAACACCTACTTTTGGGTACGCAGCAGGTACTTCCTGGATGGCTACGCTACTAATGGGCTGGGTTTTCACTTACTCACTATATCGCTACTTTTCTTTGGCGGCCAGCGTTTATGCCTTTGCTCGTATCCCGGCTTTGGTGGGTTCCTTTTACATACCTTTTCTTGATGTATGTCTTAGTTTGTGCTAATTAATACTTGGTTCTTTTGTGTCCCCTTGGCGCTCTTGCAGGTGGTTATTCTCACTTTTTCTGCCTGCAAGGCTTGGAAAGAGGAGAGCCCCCATGCTGCACCAGGTGCGCTTCGAGTGCAATAACCGCTCAGTGCACGTCATGTACGTGATTGACAGCGGGGAGTGCGTCTTCTCGGCGGTGACAAAGAATCCATCGAGCATCAACGTTGCCGAGGATATCATCCAGGCCATCTGCATGAAGGAGCATTGCGACCCCACCTCGTTGCGGTTCTTTGACCTCCAGACTCATCAGGGCTACAGCTCCAAAAGCCCGGGTGAGTTCGAATTCGACCAGCTTTCTGTCGAGTGCCATGGAGACAAAGTCTCGATTCAGGGCTGGACGCAACTTCCGTGTCCGGCAACGATCCAAAACATCTTCAGTCGCTGCATCAGCGGCTAGAAGAGAGCGGGTCAACTCACGATTAACTCCAAAGCCTCTCATACCCTTGGCAAGACCAAGGGCTTTTTTATAAAAACCTTCTCAGTAGCGCCACCTATCAATAAGTCGCTCATGGATCGACGCGTTGTTAGAGCAGGTATAAAAAAGAACCTTCTCACGAAGGATCTGGCGATTCGGCTGACTCAGTGGTGATAGTGATCTGCTTTTTGAAGAACCAACAGTGGATACCGTAGATCCAGTTCACCATGTACAGAAAGTTGAGGAAAAAGAGGCCCCACTGTTCATGGACGTAAGTCGTAATGAGCCAAAAGGGAGCACCAATGAGCCCAAGAACGAATCCCCAGCGGTTCTTACGTGCGAGCAAAAAGAGAGCCGGAAGACCAGTCAGCAGAATTACGACCTGTGAGATGTTGTCCCACACTGCTTTTCTCCGCAAAAGTGCATTCGGTATGAGAAGAAAAGTAAGATATCATCTTCCCTCTCCAGGGTCAAAGGAATGGATATAGCCCGGCAAGCTGCTACTATACTCGTATGCAGGACTTTTTCAGACGGGTTATACCAGCTGGAAGCGCTATCTTGATGGCAACAACCCTGGGGTCATACATTGTTGGCCTGTTGCGCGATCGTATCTTCGCCCAGACGTATGGCTTATCCTCGCAGCTCGATGCCTACAACGCCGCATTTTTACTGCCTGACTTTTTCTTTAATCTGCTAGTCGCTAGTGGAATTGCGGCCGCAGTTGTTCCTCTGTTTTCTGATCTCAAACAGCAGGACAAAAAAGATGCCTACGGATACCTCAACTCAATTATAAGTGCTTCAATGCTGCTAATGGTGGGCGTTAGTTTGCTCCTAGTTATATTTGCTGGTCCTGCGGCTGCGCTAGTAGCGCCTGGGCTTTCAGCTGACGACCAGCAACTCACAACCCGTCTTATTCGCCTCCTGGCCCTTTCTCCAATTCTCTTTGCCGCCTCTAACGCTCTGGGCGCAGCTTTAATTACCGAAAAACGATTTCTCTTTTATGGCCTGTCTCCCATTTTTTATAACATAGGTATTATCGGAGGCACGCTCTACTTAGCCCCTAGCTTTGGAGTTGTGGGCACGGCCATAGGAACTATCATCGGCGCCATCCTCCATGCCGTGGTTCGCGGCATTGACGCCTGGCGATCTGGATGGCGGCCAGCGTTTTCCGCACAATGGAACACAAAAGAATTTCGCACCACTGTCAGACTCATGATTCCAAAGATGGTGGGACACCCTATAGAGCTAGTAACTTTTTGGATGTTTACTGCTATTGCCTCGACACTAACAGCTGGATCAATTAGCGCCCTTAATTTCGCCCGTAACTTTCAAAGTGTGCCAGTCAGCATTATTGGTATTTCTATATCTACAGCTGTTTTCCCTGTATTAGCTAATGCCATGTCACGTAAATCACCCCAGGAATACCACCGTACGCTGTGGCAAACCCTCAGCATTATTCTTGGCTTAAGCACGCTTGCTGCCATGGCCTTATACGTAATTCGTGAGCCGCTGGTTAGTATCCTGCTTGGCGGTGGAGAATTTGGCAGTGAGGATGCAGCTCGTACCGCTGGGATATTAGGTGCTTTTTGTCTGGCAGTTCCCACAGAATCTACCAGCCATCTTCTAGCACGAGCGTTTTATGCTAAAAAAAATACATTGACTCCAGTTGTGTTTAGCGTCATATCTCTTGCCATTGCAGTTGGCTCTGCTTTGCTAATGTTGCCCGCCCTACAGCTCTACGCCCTTCCAATTGGATTTTTCCTGGGTAGCTTAACGAAAGTAACCGGATTAACCATCGTCAGCTATCGACAACGAGCTTAGCCGATAATAATGACGGCTTTGCGCCCGGCTGTAATGTTTTCATCTTCTCGCCAGTCGTGCATGGCGTTCATTAAAACAATTTCGTCGTAAATAAAGTCGGCTCCGCGACGCGTGCCCGGATCGTTCACAATAAACTTACCGTCGGACGTGTATCCCTTTACTACTATCATGTGATACAGCGGTCCCGGCTGTTGAAAGTACGGATTGCCAAGCAGGCGCCCAGCAGCAGGAACGATAACCGGTTTGCCACTGGCGACGGCCTGACGAATCTGATCAGCCGTCGGGTTCTCGATGATACTAACGTTTGGGTATTCAAAGTAATCCGTAACAATGGCCGCTGTTTGCACAACATTCGTATCCTGATACTCACCAAATACCCGCTCCTCAAACTCCATTATTTTCAGCATGTCAGCTTCGGCCTGGTTGGGCCCTCCTATTGGCTGTTTTTGCAGATATCGCATCGCCATTAACACCGAAGCTTCTTCACAAAATTCCTTGTACGGCAACTCCCAGTTAGCACTTGGAGCCTGGGCCGTAAAGGGAATAGCCAGATTAGCTTCAGCTGGCAGGTCTGTCACGGCAACTTCAGCTGTAGAGGTATCGTCAGAAGAAGCTGGAAGAGATCCGCTTGATATATCTGTATATTCCTGGGCCTCCGGAAGCTGGGCCCGTTCAATGCCACGCTGCAGATCAAAGCGGTATTGCCATACAAAAACGCCGGCGGCGATTATTACGGCAGCTAGCACTCCGGTTATGATACCCGCTCTGCGCATACTCATATCTACAAAATATCGGTACCGGCGGTATATCTCAAGAGCTCTTCGTTCGTTACGGCCTGGATTGCCTGCGAGGCACCTCCACGGCGCTCGAATATGTCCCAGGTTGTGACCCACTGTCGCGTGTTTGTGCTTATATCAACTTCCCAGACCCTAATATCGCCTATTGCTCGAACCCACGTACGTGGCGGCATTACTACTACGGCGTGGTGATTGAGCGCACTCCAGTTATGCATAAATTCTTCCGTAGACCAGGACATGTGTCCATCTATGGGATCGATTAAGTAAAAGTGGGTGGGATTATCTGCAGTACCATCAAATCCATACAGGATACGAGTATGTTCACCGTTTACTGCTTTTATATTCTCTCCGGAAGGTGTCCTCCAGCTATGTACTGCACGCCGGCCGTAATATCCCCAAACAATTACAGGGTTGCCAGAATCAATATGGCGGGCGACTTCGCTGGCTGATCCGTGTTTTATAACATGGGTGGGAGCGTAATCATTACCAACCTTAGCAATTGGATCCCAGTACACGCCATACCCGGTACCTAACATGGTTCCGTTAATAATACCTACAAACCCTTCATTCGGGTTGCCCCACACGCCTACTCCTTTCGGTGTCGGATCAAATGGCAGTTTGGCAATCAATTCGCTTTCCGGTACGTCAACACCGTGGGCACCAAGTGCCATTTTGAGAGTTGCGATCTCGCAGCTTAATGAATGTTCCTGGCGGTGGAATGAAACCGGTAGGCGCACGGCGGCATCGGCAGCCAGCGGTGGCATGAGAAGGATACTGAGTGTGCCTAGAGCTGCACCGAGATGCCGAAAGACCATAACTATTGTATTATAGCACGAAATTACGGCTTTTGCAAGGAGTTTAGTTCAGCTTTCGATCGGCTCTATGTTTTTCGTAAGTGAAGTATTGGACCAGGGTTATCCCCCACATAATGATCCCGACTGAGAATGAGGCTAATGGTAACCAGGCGCGAGTTAGAATAAAGAAACCAATTGAAGAAGCGTAAAAACCAAGTGCTATGAGTATAGTGGTGAGCGGTTGTCCGGACCGCTTTTCCTGATAATTTTTCTTAATCTGGGCCGGGATACCAATAAGCACTAAGGCGAGCGAAAACAAACTTACGAGAATACTGAGAGTGAATTGAATATCCATTGCTCTAGCATACCACCATCTAAATACGTCTCTATCAGCAAAGGTATGCGAGGTTGAAACTTAATACCTTACCCCTTTCCTGATTTTCCCAACTTGCTCTCTATTTCCGGCATAATAATCTGTGATGGTTTTCTTTCAGGAATCTGGATGTTGTTCCTGTTAAACAAACCTATTCGATGAAGCTTGGAGAGTGCTTCTATATTCACTCCGCCAACCATCAGAAGCTTCTCAGCATTTTGCTTTTGCAACGCACGAGTAATAAGCGCTTGCTCCATATATACAAGAGGCTGCGTGTTCGTGGCATGAGGTGATGTGTCGGAAAAGGATCCACCGAATCGGAACTGCCTGGCTGAACGATCAATGGCAAGTTTCGCTGTTTCCTTATCATCCTTTGCCGGATTTGCCTCTTTTACACTGTCAAAAAACGCTTTCATACATTCCACTAACGTCCCGCCCAACATTCTCCGCTGCAGAGCGCGGAGATAATGGACGTCTACCACTCGCTGATGCCCAAAAAGCTCTGCCTGAGTTTCCTCCTCAATTAGCACTGCGCCTGCTTCTGAATTCACGCTTGATCTATCTAACCCGACGTTTTCTGTAATCGACAACCCCAACCCCTCCTTGTTTTCATTCTGGATTACGTGTGTTATCTCATGATCCAGAACAGCCACGGCACCTGTCGGGCTGGTGCTGGCTAGCGCACGATTAAACGCTTCAGGCACCTTAACCACTCCCTGTTGACTTACAACAATCAGACTTTCTTTGGAGGGGTCAACAACGATCTGCCACAACCCGTCAGGAGCCCGGCCGGCTCTATCAGGACTATATTCTTCGTGCTGGCTTAAAATACCATATTCCCGTAAGGCCTTTTTTGCCCATCCGATGAACTCTTCAGCCCCTATTTTGATTTCCCGTAACAACTGTGGATCAACATCCTTGAATGTATAGTCCTCCATGGGCTCGGGATTTTTTATCATTTGCTCTATCTCTTCAATTATTTCCTGCGTTCCTGGATTAACGGGAGAGTAGTCACCTCCGTACATGCGCTCTCCTACACCCTGCGCGAATTTATCCAACCGACTAGAGGCCCGGTACTGTCGCTCGTCTTCAAAAAGCTTTGGACCGCGAATATTTTTCTCCAATCTTGCGTATATATCCTGTGACCTTTCCTGCGGGGCTGTCCTGTGCTGCTTTAAGAACACAGCCGTGTTGGCATATTCTCCTACCAGCAGCTCGTTCAACCGCCGCCTGTGTAAAGTCAGCATAGTTAGTTTTGCCTGCGAGACGTGGTCCTCTTTTCCTATAAACAACTCTTCTTGCTCCTTGTAGTACTGCTTCAGCAGGCGCAATGATTGCAGTTTATCTGCCAAAACTTCGGGGTTACGAACTATGTTGAGCTTTGTCGGATTCTCAACGTTCTCGAGTGATGCATACCCGTTATTGGCAAACTGCTCAACTACAAGCCCTTCAGAATATTGCCTGCTCTTGCCTGAAATTTTTTCCAGCACTTTGGCATCAATCCCCCGGTAGTCAAGGCCACAAAAGTATTCTTCTATATCTGTAAGGGAGCGGAACTGTGGCACCTCTGCGCCCAAGGCTTCTGCTAGATAGCTTCTTCCTTCTTCTGTGAGGAAGTACTCTTCGTAAAACTCAGAGGTATTTATTCGCATCTTCCATGCATGTTCAATTCCCTTAGCTGTCTCTCCTGATTTTAAAGGCAGGCTCTCACTCCTTGTGAGTTCCTTTTCGTATTCCAAAACCTCTTCTCGCTCTTCGGGAGAAAGAATGAATTCCGGGTCTTTGGCTAGAGATTCAACGGTCTGTTGAATGTCCATTCCGGGTCTTAAGGGAAAAGCCTCTGGTTTAAATGATTCCAGGTTCATACGGTCAAATATACTCTACCTGGTAAGACTAGCGCTAACTTTGGCAGAAAGTCGTTCACACAGGGACACAATCTCCTCTCCTGCCACAGCTTCAGTCTTTGATACGTTTAAAAGTGAGAAAATATTTGCCCCTCGTTTATCCGCCGGCAGGTCTTCGGGTATAGCGACAATATGGAAATGAATATGGTTACATCCCCCTTTTTCGGCAAACAATACGCTGTATTCTTTTTGACTTTGAAGCTCTTCATGGAGGGCCTTTGCTGTTGCTCCTTGCATGATTGCCAGCTCGCTTAACTCCTTAGTTGATAGCTCATGCAGCGCTTCAGCGTGCCGCTTGAGTACTATGACAAGCCAGCCCGGTATAGCTGATGAATTCACGTGTTCCACTTTCCAGTATGTACCTTCGTAAATAACCGGACCGGGAGTAAGAGATATTTCGCCTTTAAGCGCTTGGCATGATAGACAGTTCATACTAGCTAATAATCGCCGTTAGCCGAGGCACAATATCCTCGATGTTTTTGTATTCAATCACGGTCTCGGAAATACCTCGAACACTGTCCTTAATCTCTGTCCCTTCTTGAGCGATAAGAATTACCCTTTTCCCCATTGCGTATGCCATGCCCGCTTCAGCCGCTCTGCCTGTTGGTTTATCTGTCATATCTAATAATAGATAATCTGATTTTTGTATTTCTTCTGCTGTTCGCTTCATGAGATCATGGGCATCATCAAACACTTTTTCATAGTTTTCTATATCGCGAATAAAGCAGAAATCCTTAAAACCGGATTCTTTTACTAGCGCACAAAGATACTCAATCTCAGTCTTATTTCTTCCATGTTCAAACGAGGCGGTAATAAATATTCTTGGCATACTATTTACTATCCCAAAAAGTAGAATTTGTTTTGTATGCCTCTATATACCTTGCCGTTGAAGCAAATAGTGGCTGCGGCAGGTTATCTAGATCATACCAACTCCACGCTTCGCGTTTATCAGGCTCAAGTATCTGCGGCTCTCCACTTTCCCATTCAGCTAATAGCCCTATGTCGATGTAATGTTTGGGTGCATATTCAGTGATGTTACTCAGGCACAAGAAACGAATATTCTTAATTGTAATTCCCGCCTCTTCCATAGTTTCCCGACGAGCAGTTTCAAAAAGTGATTCTAAATGCTCAACGTGGCCACCAGTATTGGCATATTCCCCCTCACCGTGGGCATTTTTTCGTTTTCCAAGGAGCACTTTGCCATCTTTTAAGATCATCACACCAACACCAACTTTGGGATACTGCACAGTTACTTCTTTAATTGCGGTTTCACTCATGCCTCTACCCCATCGCACCTATAATTGCTCCGGCAGCCAATAGTGTTACAAGCATGTTACCGGCACCAATCCAGAAGAGTGTCATGCTGCCGCCCCAGATAGCACTGCCGAATTGTACAGGCACTACGAAACCAACCCATGCCAGGAAGGCTGTAGAAATTCCGCTACTAACACTCAGGTCTCCTTTTCCTACTACAAACAAGGCTAGAACGTAAAACATGACTAGGCTGGCGATGAGCTGCATGAAATACAGCTTGCCCATCTTTTTCTTTTCTGCTGCCTGTTTTTCTGGACTCCATTTATTCATTCCTGCAGCTTTCTGAAACGTTTTCCCAAACAAGGGGCCGTACCAGATGCTACCTATAACCATAGAGGCTATTGCTGCTGCTATTAACGATATATAACTAACTGGCATAAGGATTTTATAAAGGGTTAAATATGACTTTATTATCTACCTAAGGTCATATCTTTTGCTAGTCGACTCACCGCCTAATTAAAACTTGCAAAGGTTTTAAGGAATCAGATTCTGCAAATCCGATACTGCCTGTTCCCAATTTTCGAAAGCAATAGCACGATCATCAATATACGCGATGGCTGCAGGCTTGTTGTTTGTTAGTTCATGGTAATGCTCGCCTTCAATGAATTTGTTTTCTAGTAACCACGTTTCAACAGCCTTTCTTTGTTTGTCCATGTCGGGAAACTTTGGGTTCAGCCTCGCGGTCACTATGGCGATTCTAAACCCCCGTGCTACAAGGTTGGTAAGGGCTTCGTGTGATTCTTTCACTGGAATGTCATACATCGCTCCGCCATTCCAACCCTCAGAATAGGCATGGATAACTCCATCTAAATCTATGGCGATTGTCTTTTTCTTCATCAGTAGGGGGTTTAGAGGCTAAGGTAGAACCTTATTGGAACACTTTTATGCAGTTGACAACGCTTACGATTTTTCCCGCATAGCCTCACTTACTAGACTGGGTGTTATTTCTTCTACACTCTCAACTATTATATCAGCGTCTTTTACCTTATCTCTTGTCACCGTATGAAGCACAGCAATGCATTTGGCACCAGACGCTTTAGCTGCCGCCACGCCAGACGGCGTGTCCTCAACAATCAATATTTGATCTTTTGATAAGCCAACCCCAGAAATTCCTTTTAAGTACCCTTCTGGATCTGGTTTGCCTTTCTGAACATCGTCGATTGTTACAACAACTTCGAAATAATGCAGTAAATTCTCTTCTTCCAATATAGGGATCACCTCGGAACGCGGGGATGCAGTAACCAATCCCAGTCTGTAATTTTCACTTAGCCTTGATAAGACAGTCTTGATAGCGGGGTGGATAATACTCTCCTCTTTAACAAGTTCGGCGTATTCTTTAGCTTTCTGCTCTGTAAGCGCTTTAGCTGAACATCCTTTCAACTTTGCACTAAATGCATGTATAAGATTCTCGAATCCTGCCTGACTAGTTCTTCCCAAGCAATGTTCGTTGAATAAATCATGAGTAAGTTCAACGCCTAAATTTGACATGATATTTACCATGACTTTTTCGTGAATATGCTCATCATCTACAATAACGCCGTTGTAATCGAACAGGATCCCGTACTTTTTCATGACTGCAGCATATCAGGTTTAAACCGTCTTTACCCCTTTTAAACTACCCTTACCTTCAATTTGAGCTATCCGGAATTTCCGGATAGTTGGCTTTTTGCTTAGCTCTTTTGTTTTATAGATGTTGGCTATATGTTCATAGCATCAATGTACCAGGCTCAAGCGTTCTTGAGTTAACCCTTCTAATTCATACACCCACCCTGGTTGCCACTGCCAGGGCGCTGTTACTACTTCACGCAAACCTACGCCCTTGATCCAGTGCTCTAAACCATACTGCGTAGCTCGGTGACCAATAATCATTACTCTTTTGCCATCGTATTTCTCTAACAAGTCTTCTAAAAAATTCTTCATTCGCTCTGATGTTTGTTCATAGCTTTCCCCGCTGGGAAACGGCTTTTTAATTCTCTCTGCTCGCTGTTCCTTTATTTCGTCGGCTGGATGCTGAGTTAGATCTCCGTAGTCACATTCTCGCAACCTTTTGTCTTGAATGATTGGAATGCTCCTGCCACTAAATGCGATCTCTGCTGTTTTATATGAACGTTGAAGATCGGAGCAGAATATGGCATCGAGTTCTTCGCTGATATAGCGGATGCCAAGCTCTTTCGCTTGTTGAAGGCCTAGCTTCGAAAGCTCGACATCGTTATGTCCAGATGATAAATCTTGCTCGTTATCAAGGCTGGTTGCATGAGATTCAAAAATGATTTTAATCATATTGGTAGGGACATATAGATCAATTTAGAGTCGCTTTCGAAGATTTAAGCTGTATCAAATTATCAGTCTATTAACATGTCTTGATCCAATTAGCTATTCCTCTAGCAACTTCCTCTGGTGTAAATCGTGCTGTATCAAATATTTTACAATTATAATCTTGGCAAATATTCCTTAGCTGTGATGCAAAGGAGATGTTCTGTTTAACACTTTCCTCTAGCGAAAGCCCCGTAGTTCTTGCCCATTCGTTTTGCATTTCCTTAGTTGAGAGTCTTTGTCTAAATCTCTCTTCAATTTTTAATGAAGAAACTTCTAGTAAAGCATAGTGAGGCTCTATATTTTCTAGAAGATCTTTGTTTGCTTCTACCTCACTAGGGATTGAAATTCCGCAAACTACTGCAGTTTTCTCTTGTCCTGCATCCCTTATTCCCTCTTCAAGCCAATATCTAGTTTCTTGCTTTCTCCAATTTTCCGAAACATTATCAGGAACACCCCTTTGGTCAAAGTCGTATACGGAAAAATTTACTGGCAACAGCTTTTTAAGGTATGGGATAATCGTAGTCTTCCCAGACGTACTTACTCCTGTTATGAAAAACATTCTACCTTTAGACACTTGTTTGCAGGGAGTATTAGAAGCAACTCGAACTTATTTTGAGCGTAACTCAAACGGCAATTAATGCACAACGACTTACCGCGCACGAGCGTGAGGTGCCCAGCCCCACGATGGCATACGAGGTTGTCCACTCAGCCGGAACTCATTGTGTTGGTTTACACTTGTAGAACTTCAAGTTTAGAATAAAATTATGGGAGAAAAAGTGCCAAACTCATTCAATAGTTATGAGCGAGAAAGAAAGCTATTCTTACCTTTCATTGGCGTACTAGCTGGCTTACCTCTAACGGGGAAATCTACATTAGGTGAAGCCGTAGCTGCTAAGTCGAATGTCATTTTTTTGGACGTAGATGCAGTACGGTATAAAGATGAATCTACTGATTCAGCTAGAGGAACAGAAGAGGAAGAAAAACGGGCAATGGAGACAGCCTATGACCAGAATCACAGAATAGCCCAGGAGATGCTTGGTTTGGATCGTCCAGTGCTTTTAGCTGCCACATATTCCCGAGAAAGTTATCACGAGCAGTTAAAGAAACTAATCGAAACTGCGCGCAAGCCATTAGTTTTCTTTTTACTAGAAGCATCTGATGATAATGTGCGTAACCGCATAGAGAGCCGTGCAGCCTCTAACAATCTTTCTAATATCCGTACATATGAGGATTATGCGAGCGTAAGAGACCGATACCAAAAGATGGTAGATGCGCCTGTTGTAACGATCGATACGGATCAGCCACTCGAACACAGCCGTGAGGCTATTTTCAAAACTCTTCAGCCGTATAGAATCGACTAATTGCCTTTGGGGATTAAAGTTCTAATCAAACGAAATAACCTGGAAACCATGCTGGTTAACGTCTTCGTTTGACCAAAATTTCAAATCCCTGGTTTTTAGTATGTGGGTCGCCTTCTTCTCAATTACTCTCCCAGTATATTCCTCTGTCTTCGGATCCCATTCTTTAAGGACCAATATATCACCCGGTTTGCATTCCCAATTCGCTAAACGAAGTTCGTATTTTTTAGTTCCGTCAATAACACGCTGGAAGTATTCAGGCCAGACTTTTTTCTCGATTTTCATAAGCAGGGATATGCATACCAAGTTAGAGCCTTATTGCACCAGCTTGGGAGGCAGTTTGCAATACCCGCGCTTTTTCCTCGACCTTGACTTTATTATCATACTATCCTATGGTAGTAAACTTGAAATCAACACGCCAAAGAAAAGGAATATCCAATGTTCATTCAACCACTCACACTCGATGATGTTGCCGAAGTTTGCCGAATTGGATTGGCCGAGTCAGCTTTCGAGGTTTCAGAGAGTGATACTTTCTGGACACCAGATCAGCTCTCAAAATGGGTTGAAACCGGTGAGGATGTGCTTCTCGTTGCCAAAGACAATGATCATAAGATCATCGGATTTGCATTGAGCACACTGCACCGGCCGACCGGAAAAGCAACGTGGGAGAATCTCTATGTGAATCCCACTGCACGAAACCAGGGAGTCGGCATGGCTCTTACAGAGGAGATGACGCGGCAGCTCCACGCGAAGGGTGCAAGTTACATCTGCTTCTTCGTGAGAGCCGAGAAGGACGATGAAATTACTTACTTCACCAATCGAGGATTTACGCAGGGATACAACTTCGTTTGGTTCGGAAAATATTTGTAATCCACACCAAGGACCAGCAAGCCGGGAGTCAAATCTCGGCTTTTTCATTTATAATGACTTCAGAAATCCTTGAACTGATGTTTTGACAAATCAAATAGCAACTTACTTTCGAGATCATAATAGGAATTTTCATATATGTTATCTGGATTCTTGAATTCAAATATATTCTTTTGGTAAAGGTATCCCTCCGTCATGAGGGGTTTACCTGGGTAGCAGTTTAATATCCATTTTTCTCGGTGTTGAATATAGTCATTTGGAAATGAGAACTTTCCTTTTGCAATCAGGTAAAGCACTAAGCTCTCTTCTAAAATAAAGTTAGCTTGGTTCTCATTCACCTCTTTATCACCTGAATCAATTTTTACATATTCTTGCAGCTCTTGATCGTCTCTATACATTTTCTTAATTTCCGAGAAGTAAGTTGTAAATTCCCGCGAGTTGAGTAGAAGCTGCCCCCACGTCAGAAATGTATACGCTTTCGGAATAAGATCTCGACGTTTTTTAAGCACATTAAGAAACGAATTTTTGTGCTGTAGCATAGACTCAACATACTTCGCTCTTAATGCTTGCGGTGTGTCATTCGCTGTATGCATGTACAAATAATCGCTGTACAAGATGATCGCACCAATTCCGTCTGTTTTTACAATTTTTCTTAAAAATTCCTCCAGATATGAGAAATAATTCTCTGCTCTTTGGGTGTTAGAAATTTTACTCATCGAGATTCCAAATACCACCAGCCCCTCGTCGTGGGGAAACTGGTTAATATCGTGAGGTTTCAGGTTTTCGTTCATATCCTTGAGTGTGTCATATCCGAAACTAAATTTTAATTTTCCCGATTGGCAGGGATATATAGACCAAGTTAGAACCTCATTACGCCAGTTTGGGAAGGAGTTTGCAACATCCGCGCCTGGATCTATATCTTCTCTCCCCATGTGCTGACCCATTTTGTGTCTCTGCGGCCACGTTCATCCTCCATAACTTCGGAGCGAATAATTTGAAAACCAGCATTCTCCAGTAGCTTCTCCATTTCTATTGGTGAGTAATAAACGAAGAATCTCTTTTTATTATCAGACAATTTTTCCTCCCGGTATTCTTCACCCTCTCCTTGTTTCACCCTAATGTGTACTTTCCCACCTGTCTTGAGAATACGCCAGAAGTTCTGAAGGATTGACGGTACGTCTTCTCGCTCGGCATGTAGTAAAACAGCATTGGCCCAGATAGCATCAAATTCGCCGTCGGGAAAGTCAAGATGGCGCATGTCTTTATTGAAAAATTGTGCTTGCGGAACTAATTGTTCTGCTTCGCGCAGAAAGCTGTCTACGACATCAGTTCCGACCACGGTCATGCCAGCGTCAACAAAAACTTTAGCATCCCTCCCGCCCGCAGTGCCGACTTCAAGGACTTTGCTGCCTTGACGAAGCTTCGCAATAAACTCAGGCAATTCTTGCGGGAATGAATCAGAAACGCCAGCAAGATATTTACTGCTGATTTGGTCATAAACACTCTTTGTATTGCCGTATTTATCCACTAGTAGTGTTTTATAGATCAAGTTAGAACTCTACTTAGCCAGTAATCTTTTTCCAGAATCATTCATACCTCTTTCCTCCCTTGAACCTTTAGTTCATCGTGATTTAAATACTCGGTCCTACGTCCTCATTTGTAGTTCCTGGAGGAGCAACCAAGCGTATGTAGGAAAATGGAATAACTACTCCCCCCGTCTCATTACTCCACTGCACTGTAGCGATAAAAGGATTGATTTCTCTTCTCTGTTTGAGCCTGTATTCTGCTATATGATCAACCTCATCCGGATTTCTCGGGAATATATACTTAACTATACCTTCTCTGCCATCGCTTGGATTAATGACGCGTTGCCCATTCCACTTTCTCTGTGCTTTTGCAAGGAAAGCTGCCCTCCCAAACTTATTATCCGGCACATTCTTAGTTCCGTTACCTTTCAAGATGAAACTAATCATTCTAGAACTAAGTTTCTTCGTAGGTGGAATATCTACACCGTACCCCGTGAGAAACGCTTCCTGTTTCTTGGTCGGTCGCATTGTTTCCGGCAACTGTTTTTTACCGGGAGATGCTTTTTCTCTTTCTTTTCTTCTTTTTTCGGCCTTTTCTTTTTTTGCCTGAGCCTCCTTAGCCTGAAGCTCCTCCACCCTTTTACGTTCCTCTTCTGGATTTTCTCGGAGCGCTCTCCTTTCCATAAATCGCTTGCGCGTTTCATTGAAGAGTTCTTTAATCCGAATTACTCCGCCTGAACTTTCTATAGCTTCCCGAAAAGATTTAAATCGTAATGGGCTTTCTGCTGGCTGAACGGCTACAGGGCTCTCATATTTGCGACTAGAAGTTTCGTTCGTAAGTTTGGGAATAAAAGTGTCGGAAGGGAGTTTGTAAATACAAACTGGTTTTTCTAGTCGGTCCGCGACTGATTTGTCAACCTCTAAGATAAGTCTTTGTTCCCCTCTGTCCCCATAGGATTCGTAATTTATTTTGAACTGAAAATTCTCTTCAAAGCGACTCCGTATAAGTCTGCGCGCAGCTGCGTGTGCGATATCCTCTGATGCCCACACACGTAAATTTTTATCGTTGGTGCGAATACTATATTCCCGATGCGGCTTTATTTCTTTTAGGCTTGTTTTCAAGCTTGCATGGTAAAGGAAAGGCGGCTTTTCAGCTTTTTCTGGACTTGATACCTCTTCAAAATTCTTATGCGTGTTTGAACTCTGTTTTTTCTGATCACCAACCAGCTTCCATTCATATTGGGTAACCTTGTCTGGTTCCAAATTTTGATGCCTATATCCAGTCGGGGTTCCTAATTTATCTAAGTTAATATTTTCAGAGGTACACCCTACTACATACTCGTGGTAGTGAATCAAATCTCTAAGTCCAGGATATTTCCAGCCATCTTCTGGCCTGTATTCCTTATCGTATTGCCGAGGATGCTTTAACGTGCTTGGATTTACATTTACTATCCCCGCCTCCGTTAAGGCTTTCATCGCCGCCTGTGCTGCGCTTTCTCCCTCTTGTATCCGCTTACCTATTTCTGTATGCTTCTCGTCTTCAGTATCGCCATGCAAGACTCTCTTCGCTTCAACTAACTTCCAAAGACTTCCTTTGTCATCGGTATATTGAATATCAACAAGAGCAACTGATACTTCTCGTACTAGCTCTCCTTCTTTCTCGACGAGAGCTGCATACCCCGCTTCAACTTCTCTCTCAAGATCTTTAAGGGTTTGGGCTGCGGGATATTCTTCCGATCCCCATCTTTGGTAAGGAATATTATATTTATCAAGCAGCTCTCTGACACTTGGTAAATTTTCAGGATTGTTAATCCTTGGTTCTCTTTCTGACATATATCAACCCTATCACTAGGTTCTAATTTATTCCACGTTGGCAGGGGTGGAGAGAATCGAACTCCCGCTATCCGCTTTGGAGGCGGATGTCATGCCACTAGACCACACCCCCGTATCAATAAAGACACGGTATCTACCGTGCCCTCATTGTACTGAATTTCGCCTGATTGGCTACTTTTTTGCTTTTTCGCCGTGGACAGTATGTTTGCGGCAACTCGGACAATGCTTTTGAAGTTCTAGCTTATGTCCGTCCTGGCGGCGCAGATTGCGACCAGTGTGATAGTTGTACGATTTGCAATCCTTGCACTGCAGACGAATGAGGTTATCTTGGCTCATAGACTAATTTAATGAGTAGGGTAGTACGTAGTTACGTAGATGCCAATATATGGCATAAACAGCTATTTGTCCATATCCTGCTTTAGTATCCACTGCTTCACCGATTCTTCCCACTCGTACAGCCTCTTAGGGGTAGGATCCTGAGTAATTCCTTCAGTACGCTGCCACTGCCCCCCTGCCGCTCTGTAACGGGCCAGTATTTTCCATTCCGGATGAATAATGTCCGGAACCGCAATGGCCAGACGCTGCGTTTCTTCCTGGGAAAGCACGTCTACAAATACTGTATTGGGCTGGTCTGTTATAACAACGCGGAGAGGATTTGCCTGAGGATCAGTGGCAATCTCTACAATGTGTTCGGCCACAAACGCAGTAAGCTCGGCGTCAGAAAATCCTGATGCCGGTAAAGACTCCTGAGAGTTTGCCGAGCGGATTTTTGACTGAACCAAATGTACGCTGCCGCCAGGCATCGCGAAGGAGCCGATGTTCTTGGTTAGCCCCACCCGGCTATCGAGAACATGCGCCTGGATTTGTCCGTTCGGCAACTGAAGCAGAAAAGACAGATACTGAGAGCTTGCGGCATGAGAAGAGAGCAGTACACCAGGGGTCTCTGCTATCTTGCTGTGTGTGCCACTCTGGGTAATCCAGAATGAAAGAGTCTGTTGATGTTGGGTGGCATACAGGAGTGTGTTGTCATTGATCCACTGCACGTGGACCACCGCCCCTACTACCGGATATTTATCAACTCGTCCGTCGCCGCGGGCAGTCACAAGCTGGGCCGGGGCGATGTTGCTACTGCTGCTGGCAAACGCCAGAGAGCTACCGTTAGCGCTAATATCCACGATGCCACGAGACACGTCGTCTTTTATATTGTCGAAGTTTAGTTGAGGAAACTGCGCGGATATTTTGGCCGGGAGTGCCTGTACGGTTACGAATTCAATTTTTTCTTCATCCCCTACCCCACTATCTGCCAGAAACCACAGAGCCGTACTCTGACTGTTCCAGCGCGGAGTGGTTATAACATCGGAGGCAGTGATATTTTCAGCGAGCAGTCCTGTGCCGCCATCTTTAGTGTCATACATCCACAGTTCCGTCTTTTTCGGTTTGGAGTCGGCGTCATCAAGATAATATGCTAAACGCTCACCGCTCGGACTTAAGAAAAGATCGCGCAATTCGACCAGAGAGGTCTGATCAACAAGCAGCTTTTCTTCACCATTTTTATACACCAGTTGGCGCGCATCTTCCTTCTCACCAGCCCGATAGTGATACCATCCCCTTCCGTCAAACACCGCCCCCGCCTCTGCAGTATCAGGAGGGTCAACTGGAATACATTGCGGATTGCAGATATACACCTGACGGCTTCCGTTGCTCTGTACGTGCGCCAGTACCAGATCCATATCAGGAATGGTCGAAGGAGAGGGGTCTTGAGCCGAGCGCACTTCAGGCTCTGGCTGCGGCTGGCTATCTTGCTGCAGCCACGCCCAAGCACCACCAGCTAGAATGGCCAGAAGTACCAGCAGACGCCAGAAAAATCCAAAGGTAAAAAATGTATATCGACGCATACCTGTTGTAGTGTACCAAAGGCTAGCAGTTGCAGCGATTCGGAAAATCAATATAGTAAACCCTATTGCCGATGTAGCTCAGTGGTAGAGCATTCCCATGGTAAGGGAAAGGCCGCGGGTCCGATTCCCGCCATCGGCTCATTCAATTAGTGCGAAACGCGAAATCGCCTTTCCGTCTACCTCAACTTTTGCATTCCAATCGCTATACGTTCGCGCCCAGACTGTATTGTTATGTTGTGGACTGCGGTAGATAACAAGCGGCTCGAGGGTGTCTTCCTTCACAGCTAAGCCCATTACTTCATATTCTCCGCTTTTGTAGTGCGTATACCACTGCCCGACTTTAACTGGGAGTTCAGTAAGCGCTGCTTGAGCTTCATCCTTATCACTCATCGCTTCGCCAGAACTTCATCAAGTTCGGCTTTCTTAGCGGCAATATCAGACTGAGCGAAATGTTCTCGTACCGGAGAGAGAAGTTCAATGAGTTCCTTGGAGACGGTAGATTTTAAATCCATCGGGTGCACGTCTCCAGCTGCGTAAGCTTTTTCCAGCTCCTCATAGTTAGTGAACTCTACATTGCCGCCATGTTCTTCTTTGCGTTCAATACGAAACGGCTGGCTGCGATTCCAGAAAAGAATATTCTTAATCCAGTTCAGGATCGGATTATGCTCTGTCTCTTTTTCCGGAGCAAAGGCTTTCTTTATCTTTCGTTCAATGTCAGCTGGATCATCATGCACGAAGATAGCTGAGTCAGGATCTGACTTGCTCATCTTATCTTCCTTACTCTTCCCGTTCAGACTTTGAAGGAGTGGGTGGTGGAGGGCAATTGGTTTTGGCTGGTCGGGTCGAATCTTGTGGGCCACGTCCCTCATTACTACATGAGCTTTGCGCTGATCCATACCAGCGTGGGCGATGTCGATGTTTTGATAGAAAATGTCAGCAGCTTGCATGGCAGGATACATCGTCCGGGCATAGTCGACGTCTTCCCCGGCGGCTTTACCGGTAATATCAATACTACGCACGATACGAGCTAGGGTTGTATGCTGTCCGATGCTTACCACGTCCTTCCAGTATTCAGGAAAATCCCTGGCATACCATTCGCTAGCTAGGCGAAACTCAATATCGTCCGGGTTACCGCCAACGGCTTTGTAGCTCGCTTTCATAGCTTCCGTAAAATACCCCTGGCCGATTCTGGCTGCCGTCTCTTGTCTACCATCCAGTTTGTTATTAATTGCAGAGTGCCAGTCAGCCAGCCACACTGTACATTTGACCCCAAGGTCAGTTAAATCCTTCATGACCAATGAAGTCATGATTCCTGTACCTAAATGAACATAGCCGGATATCTCGAAACCGATATAATGGGTTAAGGGAGTTCCGGACGCTATTCGCTCCCGTAGATCTTCTTCAGTGATTACTTCAGCAAGATTATTAGCTAACCGGTTGATAATTTCGTCTTTTTCTGGCATACAGACATAATATATATGACTGGTGATAAGTGCCAGTTTATACGCCACCTTAGCTCAGCTGGTAGAGCAACTCACTTGTAATGAGTAGGTCGTCGGTTCGAATCCGACAGGTGGCTCCACCGGGGATGGCAGATCGGCTTATGCAGCGGACTGTAAATCCGCGAAGGTAGGTTCAACTCCTACTCCCCGGACAAAAAATCGCGAGACAGACATTCGCCATTATTATAAAATAGGATCATGCACGCGGCACGAATTATTGCAATATTCTTGGGAGTGATTCTTCTCTTGATAATGTCCTTAGTAGCATCTCTTTACTTCCGAGGAATAAAAACTGATTTATCGAAAACATTTCCTCCCGATTATTGGCCCGCAGTAAGAGGAGTTGGATCAACTGTATGTAGTGACCTAAGCGGGACGTACCAAGTAACCACGACTCCAGAAAATAAGTTTGAAACAGACGCCGTCGCATTTCCTCCTGGCATGAATACCCTCGACGGCTCCACATTTGAAGTGAGTCAGACAGGATGCAACACAATCACCATAGACTACATAAATCGATTTGATTCTCCGCGAGAATATATTATCGATCGAGTCAACAATGATCTCATGTGGAATTCTGCAACGGGCTTATTTTGTTACAAAGTTACAGATTTTGAACCTGATGGATTTTCAGGTACAACTATCTTTAATAACGACCAAGCCTGTGTGGGGATCGGAACTGATCATTCCTTTTTAACCGATTACAAAATGGACCGTAAAGGACGGTTAGGCTTTATCACATTTGAATTCGTTGGAAATCAGAAGTATCGGTTTAAACAATTAAATTGAACCATCCTAGGCTTAAACAGAACCTGCTAAGGCGAGCCAGACGAGTTTTTTGTTAAAAGAAAAGCCGCCTTGCAAGAGGCGGGGTGTCAGGCACAAACAAGTTCAGAATCGTAGTCGGCACACACCGAGGAAAGTTCCGACACTTTGCCCAGCGTATACAGCGGGAATTCGACGGGGGTAAGCCTGTCAATCAGCTTACCAGGAAGTTTCACAGTCATCTTCCGCGATGCCCACTGTCGACTCGACAGCTGAAGTTCTCCGAACGCTTCCTGATCACCAGAGGCCAGGCGGACCAGCAGCGACTGATGCAAGATCACGGCCGGACGATCAGGGTCGCCAGGGAAGGCTGGAACATGTGCTCCTGCCTTCTCACAGACCCGAACCAGAATTCGATGGTCAACGGCAAAGAGAGCCGTGCAATTCCGAATGACGAATTGCTCCACCTCCGCTTTCGTCCGACAGACGTTCAGCTTCGTTCCCCTCTTCGTTCGCCCGCTACCCTTGCGCCTCCCGTTGTTGTAGAAGAAGATCGCGTAGTAGAGGCCGTCCAGAGGGAAGCCACCGGCCATGCTTTCGTAGCGCTGGAGCTGGTCCGCGTCGACTCGGCACGGACGACTTCCGGCTGCTTTCACCTCAAGCCCTCGATTTTTCGGGAGCATAAGGTCGCTGCAGTCAGTCGGCTCTGCGGCTCTCCATATTCTCTGAGCCAGCTCCTCGAACACCTTCCCGACGATCCCCGGCGTCTCCTTACGCCGCGTTCTCTTCCAGAGAGCGTTAGCTGAAGCGCACAAGGTCGGCCTGCCTTTCTGAAAAGAACCTGGGTGCTTTGTCTTACACTCTTATGAGTTTATGATAACCCATTTTGCATCTTAAGTAGCCTTAAGGCCTCTACAATATTCATTGCGTCATCCAACCCTTGATGAGCAGCTCTTGTATTTTCCTTCCCAAAGTATTGGACAATAGTACTACTCATGTATTTCTCAACGGGAACACCGTGCTGCTCAAATACCGGGCGAATGTCGTGAATCCGCCCTTCAAACGGGTTAGAAAGATTTTTCAGCTGACAGCTTTCGGCAATGGCTTTGGGATCCCCTGTTCCCCAGTTGTATAGTTCATATCCTTGAGTAAATGCATTGAAAGCTCGTAGTGCTTCGGCGAAAGATATACCATCGCGGTCAATATCAGCCTGAGTAATCCCCGTCAGCTGCCTGCTATACTCCGGCAAACTTGGTGTAAGCCGCAATGTCACAAGCTGGCGGTAGGTATCTGTAGTGTCAAAGTCTTTTCCTTCTACTCGTACCGCACCAATGTCGTAGACTTCCCGATATTCATTTGGTTCACTCCACCCACGTTGCTGGCTGCCCTCCCAAGCTGTCCATTCCAGATCAAATACAATAAATGTATCAGGAAGATTAAAGGACTTAGTCATCCCAGAAAATTAACCCCAGCGCCACAACCCCTAAAAGAACTCCTAGTAGTTCAGTTTTGGTTAATGATTCTTTGTAGAACAGAAGTCCAATAATAATCGCCAGCACGGCTGAACCAACGGAAAAAATAAGCCCCACGGGTAAGGCCTGACCCCTGCCTAATGGCATAGAGCCAGAAGCCGTTGGCGAGCACATACACGCCGATAGCGAGCAACCACCACTTAGCCGTGCCCCGAAGCGAATACTCCTTCGCCAAAACATCAGCCACGGCCTCGAAGGCAATCAGAAGCATTAGTGGAATAATCCATCCCATATCCAAAAGTGTAGCATGGCCCTCTGCCACTACGGCAGATCCTCGCGCTTAACAACATATACCAGCACCCGTTCCTCTCCATGAATGTTTTCGTAAGTATGTAGAAGCTCAAACAGATCCGGACGTTCTCGCACACTCTGCCAGAAGGGTCCGTCACTTCGTTCAACAAGGTATTTAATGTTGTTTCCTTTCATCCATGACAATTCCGGCATAGCATCTACCCCTCCTTTGTAGAACATACGGCGCTTAACCGGCAGCAATATTTTTGCAACTTCCTCGTCACCATTCGGTATACCCACATTGCCGTGCTGACTGCGCAGGAAGGTTGCAGCCTTGATCATCATATTGGTTGAGTGCGCCCGCACGTTGTACACCTCCTGGGTCAGCTGGAGTGATTGATGTCCCTCGGCATAGGCATAAGTGGAAAGCATGCCCAATGCAAAAAGTGTAGCTAGTTGAGCATAGTTAGATTTACCCCACTGTAGAAGACTGTGAATGCCAAAGACGAGTAGCAGGGTGAAGAATGGAATAAGGGGCAGAAAATAGCGGGATTTCGGGAGGATGAGTAAAATGACAAACATTTGCAGAAGGGCTACTGCCAGTACTACCAGGGCGTCATAACGGCGTGAACGAATAAACGGTACCAGCCCCAAACCTGTAAAGAGCCACGGGATGACAATAAGGAACTGACGAGCGGCTGAACTTTTCGTCAACATAAATATGGCCAGGACGAGAAGAGACGCCAGTCCAGCCGTTGCCCAGTAGAGCCTACCATTCTTAAAAGAGCGTGCTTTTAGCAGCCCGATTGCTACGCTTGCCAATACACCAAGCCCCACAGCGGGCAAGGTAAACGGATGTATGTCACCCTCTTCGGGGGTCAACCACATGGAATTTATAAATTTATTAAACTGATACAGGTTATCCGCCAGTCCTCCTAAGGATTGGACAAGAGATAGTCCTCCATCAGCCTGCAAATCTTCAAATGTACGGATACCGGACGTACCTGACCATACCAGCGAAACCTGCGGGATCATCATAATTAAGATGGCCGTCGTAATAAGGAGAGTAGCTCGCTTCCAAGGCAGTTTTTCACGCCACCAAAGAGCCGGTAATAGCACCGCGGCAATGACTACCCCTTCATACCGCGTTAAGAATGTCAGCCCGCACAGGACAGCTAATGCCCACTGCCAGTTGCGATTCTTGCCTTTAAGATAGGCAAGAATCGAGCCTAATATGAATGCGACGTATAGCGTGTTAGCCAGGCCACTCGGAGATTCCCAAATGAAATCCTGATTTACTGCAAGCAAGACTCCCGCCCCAATAGCCAGACCCCAGGAAAGTTTGAACTCCCGCGCAACGAAAGCAAGCAGTACGGCTGCGCCGGCAGCTGCGATCATACCTACCAGACGCGACCACAAAAGCGGATCGGGTGTAAAAAAGCCGGGAATTAAAAGTAAGGAATACAGAGGGCCTTTACGGGGATCGGCTGCAAAAGGATCGTTGCCCTGGAGCGCTTCGTTAGCTTTTGAGAGATAATTAAATGCATCCCCTCCAAATATGCCTTCGATGCTCTGAAGATATGGTACCCGGATAGAGAATGTTGCTAAGGCTAACAGAACAAGGAGCCCGCCTACGACAACCGGCCTGGAGTTGCCTCTGGAAGCTGCAAACAAAAGCCCGGCAATCAGAAGACTAATAAGGAGACGATTCAGACCTCGGATAGCGGCGGCGTCTGTAATTTGCCCCCAGATAGCAACAGATTGCCAAAGCGGCACACGCTGGAAAGTTCGAAATCCGATGTCCCCATACGAATCCTCACCATCTACGATCATGAGTCCTCCTTCGTACAGCTCGGACTGGGATTCATAACGGATTAGGATCGCTTGGTCCTGGGATGTCTCGGTCGTTGTAGTAAAAGTAATTACAGGCTGTCCCGGGGTAAGTGGAGGCGTAAGTTGTACTCGCACCCATTGGTCTTGAGGGGTGAGATTAATACCTGCACGACCTCGCTCTTTACCTTCTTCGTCAACAGCGATAATAGTTGCTGGGTATGTATCATTCCCTCGAACAGCCACTTCAATAGTATGAACAGGATATTCTCCAGTGATACGTTGTCCTACTGTATGTTCCCCAAAAACACGCCTGATATATTTTGGGTCTTCTTTAGGTACGCTATGCTGCCGCAGCGCTAGAACGGGAATGAATGCAGCAATGATCACCATTCCTACCAGCGCTGCTTTAATGGCCATTTGTGTATCCTTCTGCTTCATAGAACGCATTTACTGTTCATTGAAGCATTAATCTGCAGCTAATTAAAGCTTTATGAAAAACATGAACAATCTCTCCTTTTGTCATTCCCTGCTGACAAGGGTATTTACAGCCTCTTGACCTTTTGGAGCCAGATGGTATATGATACTTTGTTATGGAAAATAATCGCTCAAAAATCGTTATTATCGCTATCGTCCTGGCAACCTTTGCCGCTGGAGCGCTGGTGTGGTTTTTGGCCCGGCCTGCTGACGAAGTAGTAGATGTGGCCCAACAGGAAGAGCAGCCAATTTTTGACTCTACTCCTGAACCCACTCAAATTATCTCCCGTGAGCTTGTTCCGGTACCGCAACAGGAAGAACAGCAGGTGTTCCCTGAACCCCAGGTTGCGGCAGCCGTCAGTCCTTCGGCTCAAACAGGTCCTGCAGAAATCACTCTCGCCCTCATTGTGATTGGAGCCATTGTCGGAGCGATGGGGTTGCGAAAGTTTACTACGGCTTAAATTAAGTCTCCGATAAGATCAAAGAGCCTTGTCTTTAGCGGACAGGCTCTTTTGCTTGTTCTCGAATCGATTCGAATTCTATTTTAGACATATTCTCTTTAACCGAACGTTCCAGTACCTTATTATCCATACGCTGTGCAATTGTCAGGAGGTCCTGCAAAACCTGTACATCAGACGGGTCTTCATCATGCGCACGCTGCAAAGAAGATAGAGCCAGGGTCATTTTTCCCATTTTAAGTGCAGCGTGTCCCAAGACTGCCCGAACGCCACTTAGTGAGTCGTCAATTGCCAGCACTTGCTCAAAAATCTCTAAAGCCTCTTCCCAAGCCTGCTTACCAAGCGCGGCTTTGCCAAGTAACATATACGCTTTCGCATCTCGTGAATGCTGAACAATGTACGGAACAAGAATGTCTTCAGCTTGGTCATACTGCTGGTCTTGCAGGGCCGTTATTGCCTGGCCCAACGGACCAGACGGAATAGAGAGGGCTCTTTTCTGAAGTTCTTTAGCCTTTACAACTTTTGTTTCCTGCATCACCTCTGGCTTACGTCGACGTTCCTCTTCAACGACTTGGGCCTCTGTTTTTTTCTGAACGCGCACCAGTTTTATTTTCGAATCCTCGCCCTGGTCTTGGTCTTGTTCCAACTCCAAAGCTCGTGTTTTAACCGCTGAAGGTAAAGCAGCTCCTCCAGCTGTAGGCGATCCAATCCGGATACGACGAGGCACTTTGTCGGAGACATTATGAGTAATAGTGGATAATTTGCCTTTACTCTTTTCGGACCATTGTGAAACTCTTTCTCGCCACGCCTTCCGCGGCTGCTGAATAGTTGCTTCAGTTATCGGCACTACCTCTTTTGGCTTTTCGACTACTGCTTCCTCTTTATGTTTTTTCCGTTCTATTTTCGCTTCTTTTCTATCCTCTAACCACTGCTTTGTACTCGCAGTACGACTCTTAACGAGGTGCGGGATGAGTGCAGCCCGGTGAGAAAATAGCTGTAAACCTTTCTTGTTAGGAGATAACAAAGGAGTTTCTTTCGTGTCAGTATTAACTACTGACTGCCTAATATCATGGGAAAATTGAGCGCGACGAATCCGCATCGTAACGCGAGATACCACCAGGACTATCCCCCCTAAGGATCCGAACAAAAATAATGGTGGCAAGACGTCGTAGAGCATGTGCTCAGGTTGAACAATATATGTGTTTAAAAACAGCTTGTGCAGGAAAACATCTTCCCCAGCGACAAAGTCACGACTTGGATGAAGGATGATTTGAGTTAAGCTTCAAAAGGGCGGTGCGCGTAGCTGTCATTCCGTATGATATCAGTAAAGATGTCCCCCGCCAAGGCAATATAGCTTGATTTTTGAACAGGGTCTGGCCATTTTCTCTTCTCAAAAGCCCAACCGGCCCTCGCGGGGCCGGTTTAAAGATTTTTTGTCTTAAAGAAGGCTAAATTGTCACTCGCGTAAACTCCTTTATCGTGACATTTTCTCCCAGCTCATGAACTGCCCCATTGAGCATATCTTGAACCGTTTTTTTGGGATCTTTTACATAGGGCTGCGTTAGTAAAGCCCGTTCTTCGCGGAATTTTTTCAGCTTTCCTTCAATGATTTTCTCCTGCATCTGCGCTGGTTTATCAGCTACCTGCTTTTGAGCCAGTTCCCGCTCGCTTGCCAATTCCGACTCCGGAACATCATCAGGGCTTACAACAAGTGGGTCCATAGCAGCTATATGCATTGCGATCCCACGCGCCAATTCCTGAAACTTCTCATTACGGGCCACAAAATCCGTTTCGCACAGTAACGACACCATTACGGCAAGCTTATTGTTGCCATGGACATAAACCCCTACAGCACCTTCATGAGTGGCACGATCTGCCTTTTTAGCCGCCTTAGCTTTCCCTTGTTCGCGCAGCCAAGCAATTGCCTTGTCCATGTCGCCATTAGATGAGGAAAGAGCTTCTTTGGCATCTACCACCCCAACTCCCGTACGGGAGCGAAGTTCTTTGATTTGATCTAGTGAAATAGCCATATATGTCTCGAAAATTATTAACGTATTACGCGGAAGATGCGGACGACTCCTTTGTGTCCTCTACCACTGGTGCTTTCATTGTAACAGAAGCGTCAAGTTCTTTACCTCGAGCTTTAAGAATGGCCTGAACCAATGTGCGAGTAAGCAGTTCGATTGATCGAACAGCATCATCGTTGCCAGGTATTGGGTAATCAACCATTTCCGGATCAGCATTTGTATCCGTGATTCCAATGACCGGTATACCTACGCGAGCCGCTTCCCGAACAGCAATCCGTTCGTCATGAGCCCCAATAACACAGATTGCCGTTGGCATTGTTTTTACATCTTTAATACCTTCAAGCACACCTTCAAGACGCTCAATTTCTTTGCGGTGTACGCCACGTTCCTTTTTGGTCATTTTTTCCATTGCGGAGCCCTCGGCAATCCGCTTAAACTCATCAAGCTTTTCGATACTCTTAAGAATCGTAGAAAAGTTAGTCAGGGTGCCTCCTAGCCATCGCTTGGTTACATAGGGCATTCCGGCTGCTTCGGCGTACTTGCGAACAATGGCCCGGGCCTGGCGCTTGGTTCCTACAAACAGAATCTGATTAGAAGGGGTGCTGGCAATTTTGTAGGCGAACTCGGCGGCTTCTTTCAGTTTTGCAAGTGTTTGTTCTAAATCAACGATCGCTACTCTGTTGCGCTGCATAAATATATAACGCTCCATTTTAGGGTTGCGTTTGCTTCGCTCGTGACCAAAGTGAACCCCTGCTTCCAGCAGAGTAACAAGCTCTGGCATGATATCGGCTACGTTTGAGACCTGCGTCTCTGACTTTGTATTTGCTGACATATTATTTTCTCCTTGTGCCTCCTTGAGATCGCTTAAGCCCTGGTTCCCATAGGCTTGCCGGCTATGCCGCCAAGAGGAGTGGGTCCCTTGTCCTATCTCCGAGGATAAGGTGGGGTAAGCGTCCAAGTGGGTGATAAAGTATAAATTGAAACCGCCCTATCTTTAAAGCGGCCCAGACGCCCACCATACGACATCTGCTTGCAAAAATCAAGCTATGCCGCTATGCTGGAGATTCTCATATTTTGCTATGAAAAAAGAGATCCACCCAACTTATAACGATGCCGTGACTGTCACATGTTCCTGTGGCAATAACTTTGAAACTGGTTCGACTGAGTCAGCCTTGACTGTTGAGGTATGTTCAAACTGTCATCCCTTCTATACAGGCAAGCAGAAGCTATTAGACGTTGCCGGACGAGTAGACAAGTTCCGCCAGCGACAAGAAGGATTTAAGGCACTCCAGAAAGATCGCATAGCTGTCTCAAAAACCAAAAAGAAGAATACACAACCGGATTCCGACACCGTAAAGCTGGGTTAACTCAGCTAAAAACAAAGGCGCCACGGATATACGTGGTGCTTTTTGTGTATAGATAGCCTATCGTTAGATTATGAACTACCCCTCAATCGAAAAACTTCGAGTCGATATCAACCAACTCACCGCCACGATGAGTGAGCCTGACGTGATGAAAAGTGGTAGCAAAATGAAGGAGCTTGCCCGTGAACTTAATCACAAGCGCGAGCTGGCAGATACTATTGAGAGACTTAAGCTAATTGAAGAACAGCAGGCAGAAGTCGCGTTGATGCTGGAAAGTGACGATCAAGAGATGATGGCTCTTGCTATTGAAGAGCAAACCAGGCTTGCCTCAGAACACGCCTCGCTGGAAAAGAAGTTACAGAGCCTACTTGTTCCTGTTGACCCTTTAAACTCGCGAGATGTGATCGTAGAAATTCGGGCGGGTGCCGGCGGTGAAGAAGCGGCTCTCTTTGCCGGTGAGTTATTTCGAGCTTATGCACGATATGCCGAACTCCAGGGATGGAAAACCACTGTAATGAGTCAGTCTTTTAGTGAACAAGGGGGCTTCAAAGAAGTGGTAGCTGAAGTATCCGGTGAACAAGTATTTGGTACAATGAAATATGAGCGTGGTGTGCATCGTGTCCAACGTGTACCGGAGACTGAAAAAATGGGACGCATCCACACTTCAACTATTACCGTTGCTATTCTACCCCAAGCAGAAGAAGTTGATATCGAGATTCGCCCAGAAGATTTACGAATAGACACTTATCGCGCTAGTGGAGCTGGTGGTCAGCATGTTAATAAGACGAGCTCGGCTATTCGCATTACCCACATTCCAACCGGTGTTGTTGTTGCCTGTCAGGAGGAGCGCAGTCAGCACAAAAATAAAACTAAGGCGATGGGTTTGTTGCGAGCTCGACTTCTTGATGCTCAAGAAGAGCGTCGTGCTAAAGCACAAGCTCAGGAGCGCCGCGGTCAAATTGGAACCGGTGATCGCTCTGAAAAAATTCGTACGTATAACTTTCCCCAAGATCGAATTACCGATCATCGCATCAAGCAATCTTGGAGCAATATTGGGATAGTAATGGAAGGAAATCTAGGTCCGATGTTTGAAGCTCTAAAGGAAGCCGAGCAGCGACTGCTTCTGGAACAGACACCTTCTTAAAAGCCGTGGTAACAGTCAAACAGATACGGGAGCGCATTACTATTGCCCTCCAAGATATATCAGATGCCCCTTCGCTGGATGCAGAATTTATACTTCGAGCTACCCTACCTGCTGTTCTCTTCCCCCTTCCTGCGCATCTTGACGATGAGTTGGAAGTAGCTTTATTAAGCAAAATACAGCATATGATCAATGAACGTAAGACTGGGAAGCCCCTGGCTTACGTTCTTGGAGAGTGGGATTTTTACGGCCGGCCATTTACCGTGAACCCAAATGTTCTTATCCCCCGCCCCGCTACAGAAAATCTCGTTGCAAAAACTCTAGATTACATCGTGCAAACGTGTCAGCAAGCAGAGCGAAGCTTAGTCGTTGCAGATGTCGCGACCGGAAGTGGTTGCGTTGCTACTACACTTCTCCTAGAACATCCCACTCTCATTTCCCATATGTACGCAACAGATATTTCTCTGCGGGCTCTTGAGGTTGCAAAACATAATGCGGAAAAATACGCTGTCGATTCGAAGATTACTTTTTTGCACGGCAATATGCTGGATCCTCTGGAAAATGTGACGATAGACTTAGTGGTTTCAAACCCGCCCTATGTACCAAGCCCAGAACTCCAACAACCCCCGAATGCCAATACTAGGGGTCTGCAGTTTGAACCTCAAATCGCTTTGGACGGAGGACCACTGGGCACTACCTTCACCGACACCTTATTGGCCTCTTCCCTCCCAGTCATATACGAAGGTTTAAACGGGGAGATTCTTAGTCACAATATCCCGGCGCCATAAACAAACAGCCTGCACAAGCAGGCTGTTTGTAGGTAAAAGTCGGGATAAGTGAAGAAGTGCTACTCTTTCTTTTCTTCAGTAGCAGCAGGTTCGGCCCCTTCAACAGTCTCTTCCTTCTTGTCTTCTACGCCTTCCACAGCCGCAACCTCTTCTTTCACCTCTTCGGCCAAATCAGCATCAATCTGCTCCTGGGTCTTTGGCTCTTGAACAAGGGCTACAACCTCTTCTATCTCTTGAAGCGTTTTAACGCCTTCTGGCAGCTTTAGGTCACGAACATGAATAATATCCTCAAATGTATTAAGGGAGGATATGTCTACTTCGATATCGTGCGGAAGATTCTGAGGCAAAGCTTCAACCTCAATGCTATCCATATTGCGAACGAATACGCCTCCAAGGTCCTTAACAGCTGCGGACTCTCCCACAAAAGTAAGTGGGACCTCAGCAGTAATTTCCTCATCCATGCGAACCTGGTAGAAATCTATATGGAGAGCCTTATTTTTTAGGGGGTGGTATTGCACCTCACGAATAAGGACTGGGTGCTCTGTGCTATTAATGGTGACCATAACTAAGCTTGTTGAGCCCGTCTGATTAAAAACGCGACTAAATTCTTTCTCCTCTACTTGGACGCTCATTGAATCTAAGTCATGCCCATACAACACCGCCGGAATAAATCCTTTTCGGCGGATGGAACTGGCCTTTTTGTCCCGGATTTCTGCTGCAAGATTGTATCGATTTGCCATATTGATATACGTTTATTGCCTCAAATGAAAGAGGAATCGAATACCCGATTCCTACTTTCAGGTTCTTATATGGACCTAGCCTAGCCTACTTTTTATTCTGCGTCAATGACTTCACAATTCCCTTATCAGTCTTGAGTTTTTCGTAAATAGCCAGGAGTTCATTGCTTGAAACTTCCCTGCTTCCAAAGAATTTCTTAGTGTCCTCAGCGGTCATATCAGTTACCAGGCCCAGGCTTACAATACCTAAGCCGGTCATAGCTACCATAGCTACAATAGAGCTTTCACACTTTGAGCATGCAACATACACAACCGTCGCGTCCTCCTCTTCTCCAATAACTTTAGCACCGTCAAGATCATATTCTGCACTGCAGAAGGGACAGCGGGATACAAAGTGCATGTTGTCATCGAACTCCATAGTCTTATATTTATGGTAATCTAATTTTTCGTCTTTGTCAATTATTTTGCAGCTGTTTTTGCACACATATTATGTTCTATTCTGTGTTTTTTCTTATCCAAAGTGGCTTATTTCAGGCGTAGGACCTCGCATAAAGCTACTATACACATGAACGGATTCTGCCAGCCCAATCAACAGCAGTGTTACTACTAAGCTTGATCCGCCATAGCTGATGAGTGGTAGAGGAATTCCTGTTACTGGCAACAGCCCCATATTCATTCCTGCACTTACAATGAAGCTGGCGAGCAGGAGAAGGAAAACACCTATCGCGATTAACTGTCCGAAAGGGTCCTGTGTCCCCCGCGCAATAAGCAACAGCCGCCATAATACAATTCCGTATAAAATAACCACAACTATCACTCCTATGAACCCTAACTCTTCTCCGATGCTCGCAAGCACAAAATCCGTATGACGTTCAGGTAAAAACTTCAGCTGGGACTGGGGGCCCTGACCTAGTCCGCGACCTAGAATCTGTCCTGAACCCAAGGCAATGATAGATTGCGTAACATTATACCCGGAACGAAGCGGATCCTTACCGGGATCAACAAACGTCAACAGACGTTCTTTTTGGTAATCGAGCAACGTCCATTGCCATAGACCCCCAAGCGCTACTATGCCAACTAGCCCCAAAGTTGCAATAATTTTCCAAGAAATTCCGCTAAAGATAATCAACCCTGCCCATAAAGCTATCATTAAGGCCGCTACACCAAAGTCTGGCTCTTGAGCCACTAGAACAACAGGCAAGGCAACAATAAGTCCACTAATGCCAACCTGTTTCCACCGTACATACTTAAACTGTGAGAACAGCCAGGCCAAGGCGATCACTAGGGCAATCTTCATATATTCAGATGGCTGGACTTGAAATCCAAAAAAATCTAGCCGGCTAATCGTCCCTCGAATGGTGGTACCTAGAATTGTGACAAGTCCCAGTCCAGCTAGCCCCAATCCATATAGTCCCCATGAGAGCTGTCGCCACACATGATAGGGTGTCTTGAGAATAAAGAACCCTAATCCTAGCCCTATACCAGAGGCTATAAGCTGCCTAAAGAAGAGCGATGACAACAAGCTCCCTCTATCTGTAGCGCTGATAAGCATGGCGAAACCAACCAGAATCAGCAGTAACGTTGCCGATAACAGCGTCCAATCAAGAGATCGCAATATCGCTCGTATCGACATATCACCTTGAGGGGTTACCGCAATCTGGCGGGATCTCCAATAATCTCAACAACATTCTCTTCTTTAAAGATATTGGTAGAAGGTACGGCAATTACTTGTTGAATGGTTTCCGTGCCTTTGGGCCACTCTAAAGCAAACTCTCGCTGTTCACCTACCAACAGGCGGCCCACAAACGTCTCCCCTACTCCAATTACCCCTCCACTGCTATCCAGAGCAACAGCACGTACCTCAACACGCTGCCAGTCAAATGTGCCAGTATTGCGGACAATTCCACCCTGTACAATTACAGGAGTACCTCCTGTTTGTCGTTCTTGCCGTTCCTGTAAAAACAAGCTGAAACTGGGCAAATCAACAGTCTCTGGCAACCGAACAAATACTTCCTCAGTGGGTCGATCTATTTGAACTCGCCCTAACTGTCGCTCTCGAGGGAAGGAAACATTCAGAACTGTGACGTACTGCACAGATCCCGGCAAAACATACGCTTCCTTCTCTACGGTTGTTATTTCTTTTTCAGTAGTGTCCAGTAGTACAAAACGAAGAGTATAACTTGCTAATCCTGCTCGAGGATTGGGGTTATGAACCTTGGCTACAATGTCAAAGGTTCGTTTATCAGACGTAGGCAGCACAGGGTGAGGAATGACAGACACTTCTTCTACATCTATCGGGAGATACGGCGTTGGTGTTATTTGAGGAAGCGTATTAGGAGAATTCAGTTGCCGCAGCGTGGCAGGGACGGCGAATAGTCCTACCAGCAATAGAATAGGGACAATAACGTATGCTGCTTTTTTTGCATTGCGCTGGAGGCTCATTGGCTCTCATCATATCACCTCAAGAAGACGTTTGCAGCTAGGGCGCCTCCAGTATATATGGCCTTGAAACATCTGCTCCCACTTGGGGTATACTAAACTACTACCTATGGCAGGCGATTTCACCCATCTTCACGTACACAGTCACTATTCTCTACTGGATGGGCTAGGTAAACTCGATGCTATTGTCGCTCGCACCAAAGCCTTAGGCATGGACTCCATTGCCGTTACTGACCACGGAGCAATGTATGGCGTTATTGAGTTTGTCCAAACTGCTAAAGAGTATGGGATCAAGCCCATCATTGGCATGGAAGCCTATTTGGCTCCAAAAGGGCGGGCAAACAAGCGGGGTAAAATTGATGCTAACCCCCGCCATTTGACGATCATTGCTCAGAACAATGAGGGATACAAGAATCTTATGAAGCTAAGCACTAAAGCCTTTCTGGAAGGATATTATTACAAGCCCCGGCTGGACTACGAGTTACTAGAGCAGCATAGAAACGGCCTGATTATCCTTTCCGGCTGTCTCAATGGAGATATTCCTAAGGCAATCCAGGAGAAACGGCCTGATGACGTTAAACAACTAATAGAATGGCACCTGGAAATGTTTGGTCGAGACAATTTCTACTTTGAAGTACAGGACCACCCTCACATTGAAGAACAAAAACAACTTAATGCTGCGCTAGTGAAATATGCCAAACAGTACAATATCGGCTTGGTTGCTACCGCCGATAGTCATTATATTCACCCAGAAGACGCCGAGGCTCAGGATGTACTGGTGTGTGTTCAAACAGGCAAAACTGTTCAGGACAAAGATCGACTATGTATGTTAGATGAGGATTTCTCAATTAAAAGCCCTCAGGAAGTGAAAGAGGCGTGGAAGGATCACCCAGAAGCTGTCGACAATACCCAGAAAATTGCTGAGATGTGTAACGTTGAATTCGAGTTTGGCGTGAATAAGCTCCCCCCTTTTCCTCTCCCCAAAGGCAAGACCGCCGATGCCGCCCTGCGCGAATCCTGCGAACAGGGGCTGAAAACTCGGTTTGGAAAGAATTTACCCGCAGACGCTCGAGAGCGAGTAGATTACGAGCTGGATGTTATCAAGAAAACCGGGTTCGCTTCATACTTTTTAATTGTTTCTGACTTTGTGAACGAAGCTAAGCGACGAGGTATTTTAGTAGGTCCAGGGCGCGGCAGCGCTGCCGGTAGCCTTGTTTCCTATCTTACAAATATTACGAATGTGGATCCACTGAAATACAATCTTCTGTTTGAACGCTTTCTAAACCCGGAACGTGTATCAATGCCTGATATCGACCTAGATTTTGCTGATGATCGTCGAGGCGAGGTTATTGATTATGTCAGAGATAAGTATGGCGCCGCACATGTCTCTCAGATTATTACTTTTGGAACAATGGCTGCTCGTGCTGCCATACGCGATGCTGGACGAGCCCTCGCCTTCCCCTATTCGTTTTGTGATCAGATTGCCAAGGCTATTCCTCCGTTCACAAATTTTGAACAATCTCTAGCTCAAACTGGCGAGCTGAGACAGATGTACGATAGTGATCCTCAGGCAAAGAAACTGATCGACACCGCTAAGAAACTTGAAGGTGTATGCCGTCATGCTTCCACTCACGCTGCGGCAGTGGTTATTACCGATGAACCACTTACGGAATATGTCCCTTTGCAGCTCTCCAGTACTGACGACGGGGAAACGGGCACAGTCACTCAATACGCTATGGGACCAGTGGAGGCACTGGGGCTACTGAAAATGGACTTCCTAGGACTTAAAAACCTCACTGTTATTCAAAAAGCGATCGATATTATTAAGGAGCGTCATAACACCAACATCGACCTTGATGATCTTCCCCTGCAGGATCCGGCAGCATACAAACTGCTTCAAGAAGGAAAAAGTATTGGGGTATTCCAATTGGAGTCGGCCGGCATGCGCCGTTATCTCAAAGAACTTAAGCCGACAGAATTCGAGGACATTATCTCTATTTTGGCTCTTTATCGCCCAGGTCCCATGGATTCTATCCCTGACTTTATTGCCGCCAAACACGGCAGAAAGAAAATTACTTATCTACACCCTATTCTTCAGCCGATTCTGGAGAAAACGTATGGCGTTATTGTTACTCAGGATCAAGTACTTCAGATTGCCCGAGACTTTGCCGGTTTCTCTTACGCCGAAGCTGACATTCTTCGTAAGGCGGTGGGGAAGAAGATCAAAGAATTACTAGACGAGCAACGGAACAAATTCATTACCGGGGCAATAAATACTAAAAGTATTGATAAAGAAACTGCTCAAAAAGTATGGGACTTTATCGAGCCCTTTGCCCGATACGGATTTAACCGGGCGCACGCTGCTTGTTATGCCATGATCGCCTACCAAACAGCTTACTTAAAAGCTAACTACCCTTCGGAATTTTTGTGTGCTCTTCTTATCTCAGATGAAGGTAATACTGATCGGCAGGCAATTGAAATTGCTGATGCCCTAAGCCTTAATATCGAAGTCCTGCCCCCGGATATTAATGAGAGTTATGACGATTTCACCGTTGTCTCAACCGAAGAAAGTACGGCAGCCATCCGCTTTGGCTTGGGAGGAGTTAAGAATGTTGGTCATAATGCTATTGGAGCCTTGATTGAAGAGCGAACCAAGAATGGTGCCTACAAAGACTTATTTGACGTTTTTCGTCGCGTAAACTCTAGAGATTTTAACCGTAAATCAGTTGAAAGCCTAGCTAAGGCTGGAGCGTTTGATTGCGTGGCGGAACGAGCCCAGATGATAACGAATGCGGAGAAACTGTTGGAATTTAACCGCGGCCTGTATCGTAAACGTGACATGGGACAGCAAAACCTTTTCGGAACCAACCAGGAAGAGTTGGCTGCCCCTACTATTCAACTTGATACTGTCGCCCCTGCTGAACAGGATTTAAAACTTCAGTGGGAAAAAGAACTGCTTGGTTTGTATGTATCCGAACACCCCCTTACCGCCTTAAGACAAGACCTAGAACGGTTGTCAGTCCCGATTGCAGAGATCATTGGTGCTCGGGATCAGTCCCCTGTACGGATAGCTGGTGTTATCGCAAAAATTAACAAGATTATTACTAAAAGTGGTCAGCCAATGCTTTTTGTGGCTGTAGAGGATCTAACAAGCAAAGTAGAAGTATTAGTCTTTCCTAAGATGCTTGAGACTACGAGTGAAATTTGGGTTGATGGCGGTAAGGTAATCCTGCAAGGAAAAATTAGTGATAAAGACGGTGAAACTAAGATTCTCCTTGATAAAGCCTGGCCTCTAACGAAAGAAAACCTAGAAAACCTGGCTGGCAGTAATCCCCACGTCAAAAAGGCCAGCGGCGGTTCTGCGCCCTCGCGTGGCGTTCATCTGTATATTCCTGAAGCAATTAGCCGTATACAGATGGAGGCCATACGCGATGTTTTATCTCGCCTGCATCAGGATGGTGGTCCCCTGCCAGTAGAAATTATCGTCTCGCGTGATGGAAAACCCACTAAACTGCAGACTCAGTACCGCGTATCGCTCGAAGCACAGATTGTGCAGGAACTTGCCCCTATTCTAGGACCTCAAGCCATTACAGTTGTTAGCTAATATGCCGGTTGAAGTTGTTTTACCTGTCAAAACGCTAGTTCTGCTTCTGATAGCAGGGATTACTGCCGTTGGGGGGAGCTTAGCATATGTCTACCTGCCGCGGGCAACCATTACTCTGCGCCCCGCTACTTCAATTAAGGAAGCAGAGCAAACTATCATTCTTTCCACCGCAGCTAAGGAGCCTGATTTTGTGCGATATATTCTTCCCGCAAAGCTAGTTGAGCAAGAAGTAACTCAAAAACAGCTATTTCAACGATCGGGTAGTGAAGCTGCAACGACCGAGGATTTTGCAAGAGGAATAATAACTTTGACTAACAAACAATCAGAAGAGCAAAATCTACTTCCCAAAACTCATTTGCGTCACGAAGCAAATGGGGTATTTTTTCTCACCGATGCGGCAGTGAAAATTCCGCCCCAGAGCGAAGTGCAAGTATCGATAACTGCTAAAGAGAAAGGATCTTCAGGTAACGTGCCTGCTGGTTCATTCATTGTTGATAAACTGCCTACTTCATTGCAAACAGCTGTTTACGGCACCAGTAGCCAAGCGTTTAGTGGTGGATTGGTGACTGAACGTGCCTTAACAGAGGAAGAAATTTCAGCCGCTAAAGAAAATATTCTTGTAGCCGCTAAGCAACAAGCAACGGGAGAGCTTACCTTAAAAGCTGGTGGAGCACAGATTCGCGAGGACCTAATTACGGCATCAGTGCTCTCTGAAAACATATCGGCTGAACCGGGCAGTCGCACTACTGAGTACTCTATTGAAACTACTGTGCGAGCACGCGGATTTGTAGTTGATGACAAAGACATGCTTAGTCTAACCTTACTAAAATTGCGCAGTAATATTCCATCCGATGAAGAATTTATTTCCTATGAGCCTGATTCATTTCAGCTCAGCGTTGATAAAGCTGATTTCGAACGAGGTGAAATTCGCGTGATCGGCAAACTGACTGGTCTGTTTGCTCGCAAGATAAGTCCGAGCACTTTGCGAGCCGCTAGCATTGCCGGGCTTAGCCAGAAGGAAGCTCAAACACATTTTGAACAAATGCCGGATGTGGGCACTGCCGAGGTCCGCTTTTGGCCCTTCTGGGTCACCACCACACCCGCTCGACCCCAAGCCGTAGAAATGATGGTAGAAAATATTCACGCTAAACCCTAGAAATGCTTCTAAAAAAGCCACCCCATTACTTGCATATGGTAAAATGCGATAGTATACAGAGCAGTTATGGCATCCAATACTCCATCCCAAGATCTTGACCAGCTGCGACACTCTGCTGCCCATTTACTCGCAGCGGCGATTTTGCAGCTTTGGCCCGAGGCTAAACCAACTATTGGCCCCCCGACTGAGGATGGGTTTTATTACGATTTTGAATTTCCGGAGGCTATCTCGGAAAAAGACTTACTAAGAATCGAGAAAAGGATGAAGCAGCTTCTGCCAACCTGGAAGCAGTTCTCGCATAAAGAAGTAACTCCACAGGAAGCAAAAGAATTTTTTGCCTACAACCTCTACAAACAGGAACTGGTGGACGAAATTGCTGGACGCGGTGAGACTATTACACTTTATACCGCTGGAGAATTTACTGACTTGTGCCGAGGCGGGCATGTTGACGAGCCTTCTAAACAGCTCAAGTCTTTTAAACTACTTTCTGTTGCAGGTGCCTACTGGCGAGGCGATGAGAACAACGCCATGCTAACACGTATCTACGGCACCGCTTTTCCAACTCAAGAAGAGCTAGAACGATACGTTACTAACCTTGAAGAGGCTAAAAAGCGCGATCATCGTAAGCTTGGCCAGCAATTAGACCTTTTTACCTTCTCCTCTCTCGTAGGCTCTGGTCTACCTCTTTTTACGCCTCGAGGAACGATCGTACGCAACGAACTTAAATCATTCATCTGGGAGCTTCAGCTTCGCCAAGGCTATCAAGAGGTTACAATTCCTCACCTTGCAAAGAGTGACTTATACAAAACCTCTGGTCACTGGGATAAGTTTAAAGAAGACCTTTTCCACGTAAAAGGCAGGAGTAGTGACGAGTTTGTGATTAAACCAATGAATTGCCCGCACCACACCCAGATCTACGCCAGTAAGCAGCGCAGCTATCGGGAACTGCCACTACGACTAGCCGAAGTTACAACGGTGTATCGTGATGAGCAGGCTGGTGAACTGCAAGGCCTCACACGCGTTCGCTCTATTACTCAAGACGATGCTCACGTATTCTGTCGACCCGACCAGATTGAAGAAGAGATAGATCGAATTGTCACTATTATCAATGAATTCTATGGAGTATTTGATTTCTCTCTGGCTTATCAGCTTTCATTGCGAGATCCTGAGCAACCCGACAAATACCTTGGAGACGCCATAATTTGGGAGCAATCCCAAAATGCTCTCCGCGATGTCCTGAAACGTAAGGGGATAGATTTTACTGAGGCAATCGGTGAGGCAGCCTTTTATGGTCCTAAGATAGATATGGTTGCTAAAGACTCTCTGGGACGACCCTGGCAGCTGGCAACAATCCAGCTCGACTTCAACATGCCAGCTCGTTTTGAACTTACATATATTGATCAGCAAAACGATAGCAAGACACCTGTTATGATTCACCGGGCAATCTCGGGATCTCTGGAACGCTTTATGGCAGTCCTTATTGAGAATTACGCTGGCGATCTTCCTCTTTGGCTATCCCCTGCGCAAGTTGTCGTACTACCAATTAGCGATGAGCAGCATACATATAGCGAAGAAGTGACAGTGGCCCTACAGGCTGCCGGTATTCGCGCAGAGTTAGATGCTCGCTCTGAAAGTATTGGTAAAAAAATCCGGGCAGCGGAAGTAAGCAAAACTCCTGTAATGTTTGTAATCGGAAAGAAAGAGACTGACGCTCAGTCGGTTGCCGTGCGAACTCGAAGCCAAGGTGATCGTGGACCAATGAAGCTAGCTGATATTATTGCCGAGCTTAGTCAAGCAATCAAAAATCGCAGTTAGAATTTCAGCGGTATCTGAGGGGTAGGAGTTGCTAAATTCGGAGCACTATTCTCTTGCTTATCAATACTTCCCGCAACCTCTCCTTCGCTTTGTTGAGGCTCGCCCAGGCTACCCTGAAGAGAGGAAGTAATGTCAGCTAAACGCTCCTCATATTCACCATAATCCTTCTGAATTTTTTCTAGCTCCGAGAGAACAGTGCTGGTCTTTTGTACAATAAGATTGGCTTGGTCCTGAAGTGCAACTAACTCTTCATCAGATAATTGCTGAGCAAACTCCTTCATGTTCTCTACACTCCCCAAGAGAAGCTCAGCAGTAGAGATAATGACATCGGGATTTTCTTTCTTATCAAGCAATTCCGTCAGACTCTGAGTATCGACTTCGGTATATTTCATAGCTAACTCCATTTTATTTGTATTGCTATCAGCAAGATACAGTTCAGCTTTTCGCTTCCAGCTGATAATTTTATTCTTAGTAGATGTAAGTAACCCGCCGTCAGAAACAAGGTTCTGTACCGTGCCCGGAACAGTAGCTAGCTTATCTGGCTGGAGTTCTATCTTGATCACTCCACTAAAGAATAGGGCTGCGAGAACAGCGACTCCCACTAATAGCGTTATCTTAGACATATGGGTAGTATATCAGGCATGAAACCAGAAGTAACAGTGATACTTGGACCAACAGCTGCCGGCAAGACTGATTACGCGATCAAGCTCGCAAAGCAGCGTGATGGAATGATCATCTCGGCTGACTCCCGTCAGGTCTACGCTGGAATGAATATTGGTACGGCAAAACCCTCCAAGGCATGGGCTGAAACCCCCCATGATGTCCTGACTCCAGATAGTGTTCAAGGCGTTGACCACTTTCTCTTCAATATTCAGACGCCTGATCATCCTGTAACCCTAGCTGATTGGCAGACGGCTGCAAGACAGGTAATTGATCATATCCTGTCTCAGCATAAACACCCTATATTGGTGGGAGGCACTATGTTATATATCGACAGTATTGTATATAACTACTCCCTACCACGGGTAGCTCCTAATACAGAACTACGAGCAAAGTTAGAACAAGAAGAAGCGGGTCAACTCTATCAGCAGCTCTTAGCACAAGATCCTGAGGCATCTTCGTATATTGAGCCTAGCAATAAACGGCGCATTATCCGAGCCTTGGAAGTAATGCAGGCAACAGAGACATCTTTTTCTTCTTTGCGTCAACAGCAACCATCCCCCTATCAGTTTTCTCTTATTGGTCTATTTCCGGGGTGGGAAATACTGACACAGCGAATCCAACAACGGCAAAAAACCATGTTTACTGAGGGACTTTTAACAGAAACTCAGAAGTTACTAGATGCTTATGGTATTTCTCTACCGCTGCTTCAAACAATAAATTATACTCAAGCCGTTAAGGTGCTCAATGAGGAATATACATTCGAGGAGGCTCTCCAGGAAAGCCTCCGGGTTAATCTGCGGTACGCGCGCCGACAAATGTCCTGGTGGCGCAGGCATAACACCATTCACTGGATATAAGACGTACTACCCTAAAATCTTTTTCCGGAGCAAGGCAATTACCTGAGTAGGATTTGCTTTCCCCTGAGATCTAGCCATAACCTGGCCCATAAGAAATTGAATAGCCCCTTCTTTACCACTGGCGATTTTCTCTACAACCTCGGGATTTTCAGCAATGACCTGTTCAACAAATTTCTCTAGTTCCCCTGTCTCGCTTACCTGCTCTAATCCTAATTTCAGAATGATAGGATCAGGATCTCCAGCAGTTTTTTGCATCTCATCTAATACTTTACGCACTGCAATTCGATTAATTTTCCCTTGTAACACATACACTACAAGCTCAGCGAAGTTAGCGGTTGTAATCTTCAAATCACTATATCGGAGGCCTTCGTCCGTCATTATATCCCGTACTTCCCGCAGAATGATTTTAATGGCGATAGAGACCAGCTCTGGCACTTGAGCAGGAGAAATATCAACTTGCTCCTTATCGAGCTGTCTCAACTCACTTACTGCATCCTCAAACATGTATGCCAACTCTTTGTTAGCTATAAGCAGATCAGCTTGCTGTGACGACAAGCCATATTCATCCATAAATCGATTGCGCTTGGCACTAGGCAGCTCAATAAGCTGTTTACGAATAGTGTTCATGTATTTGGTATCGAAGATAAATGGCGGAATATCTGGCTCAGGGAAATACCGATAATCGGCGGCTTCTTCTTTGGTGCGCTGTTCCACTGTTACTCCTTCCTCACTATCGTAGCCACGCGTAGCGTGAGAAGGGATTTCTCCTTCCTCCCACATCTTTGATTGTCTGGTTATTTCATAATCAAGCGCCCGTTCTACAAATCGAAACGAATTTACATTCTTGATTTCAGTTTTTGGATTTAAAGTAGTACTACCCTTTTCGCGAAGAGAGATATTAGCATCACAGCGCATCTGCCCTTTTTCCATATCAGCATCCGAAACCCCTAGCGCCCTTACAATACGCTGTAACTCCTGAAGAAATATTTTAGCCTCACGGGGACTGCGAATATCTGGTTCAGTTACGATTTCAATAAGTGGGGTGCCGGCTCGGTTGTAATCTACTAATGTATAGTCTGCTCCTCGCGGATGAGTATTTTTTGCAGCATCTTCCTCTAGGTGAATCCGGGTGATACCAATAGTTCGCTCTTCTCCGTCGACAACAATTGTGAGCTCCCCTTTCCCACAAAATGGTTTATCGTACTGACTAATTTGATACCCCTTGGGCAGGTCGGGATAAAAGTAACTTTTACGGTCAAATTTACTTTCTAAGGCAAGCTCACAGTTTAGAGCTAAGCCTGTAAGTTGTGTCCATTCAATAGCTTTTTTGTTAGGCACTGGCAACGTTCCGGGATGCCCCATGCATATCGGGCAGATGGCTGTATTGGGCTCTACTTCGCCAAATATATTTGCACACGCACAGAACATTTTACTCTCCGTTTTCAGCTGAACGTGGATTTCAAGACCAATAACAGGTTCACTCTTCATACGGAGCAAGAGTAGCGCAATTATTCCCGGCCGGCAATTGGCTTATCGTGGAAATATCGGCTTGTAGGCACTCCCCTGCTCACGTAGCATATACAGATGCCTACTGTGCATTTTCTTATTTCTTTACTCTATTAAGAGGCTATGATTTTATCCGATCGGGACATAAAGCAAGCTATAAAGGAAAAACGTATTATCGTAAAACCAAAGCCGGATTATGAATCCCAGCTCGGCAGCTCAAGCCTGGATTTGCGACTGGGTTACTATTTCCGTATCTTTAAACACCGCCGCACGCCTTTTGTTGATCCCTTTGACGCCAAAACAACTGAAGGGATGACTGAGGAAATTAAAATTACCCAGAAGGAGCCCTACGTAATCCAGCCGGGGGAGTTTGTCTTGGCCTCTATACTAGAATGGGTAGAGCTAGCTGATGACCTTTCGGCTCGAATTGATGGTCGCAGTAGCCTGGGTCGCCTAGGCCTAGTCATCCACTCCACGGCAGGACATATTGATGCAGGCTTTAAAGGCTCTATCACTATGGAGCTATCGAATATCGGCATGATGCCAATTGTGCTGTATCCAAAAATGCGTATCTGCCAACTAGTCTTTGAACCGCTTTCTTCGCCCGCCGAGCGCCCATATACCCTGAAACCTGGTGCTAAGTACCACAACAAAACAACCCCCGCCGAGACAGCAATTGGACAAGAGAAACTGTAAACTTCATATATGATTTCCTTTGAAGTAAAGCGCCTAAGCGATAACGCCACTCTGCCCCAGAAGAATAACCCTTTGGACGCTGGTATCGATATCTTTACAAATGAGTCATATACTCTCTCCCCTGGCGAAACTCACATGTTCTCAACCGGCATTTCTGCAGCCTTACCGGACGGTTATGTGGCCTTGATCTGGGACCGATCGGGCCTCGGCAGCAAAGGTATCCACCGTTTAGCTGGAGTGATTGATTCTATTTACCGCGGCGAATGGAAAATTATTCTTACCAACCTAACTGCCGACCCTTACGAAATACAGGCTGGAGACAAGATTGCTCAATGTATAGTACAAAAGTTTGAACCGGTCACAATTACTGAAGTGGAAGAACTCTCCAATACTGATCGTGGCAGTCAAGGTTTCGGCAGTTCAGGACGTTAGCCTCTACTCAACAATTTCTTCTTTTCGCTCTCGAATAAACACAAACCACTCTTCGGCTACATCGATCAGGAGCTTAAAAGGAGCTTCGATAATAAGGTCCATTACGAATACGACAATATTAAGCTGAGTTATACCAGTTGCCAGCCAACGTCCAAATTCCAGCATCGGAAGGGTTAGAAAGCTGAATATAGCGCTAAAAGCGCCTTCTTTCTTACGCACCAACTGGACTTCCCTAATTGATCGGCGAATTCTGAAGGCTAAAAAGCTTGTTAGGCCTAAAAATACTACAAAGAAAAACGTCGCTACCACAGAGAATTCTAACCGATGAAGTACGAAGAAAAGTACGTAGAAAAATCCAATTAATAGACTAGCGTAAATAGTAGCAAAGACCCAACGGGTAATGAGCCCATACCCCCGCGGAGGACTGATAATGATATTGGGCAACACTCCCTGCCCAGTAACGATTGTTCGTACCTGCTCGACAATACGAACGGTATTTTCATTTCCAGGCAGACGTACTGTCACGCTTAATAGGAACAGAAGAAACGGATGAAAGAGAACGTTAATCAGTAGAGCCAGCAAGTGAATGGTGCGAGCCGTAATAAGCTCAAATAACAGTTCAAATGGCAAAGTTAGCGCCGTTTTGGTAATAAGCAGAAACACCACACTGTGATAGGCACGCTGTTGAATTTTTTGCTGGATGTATTGCGTGCGAGCGGTTATTGCTTGCTTAGTACCCTCTTCAAGAGACTCCCGAGAATCCCATGTACCAGGCGAAAAACGTAGCAGATGCCAGATCATACGGTATGGGACGCTGACTGGCATAAGAAGCCGCTGTAAGCGTGGCTGAATGGGGTGAGATATAATCCGATCCATTTCTGCCCGAAAAGCAGGAAACTGCTGAGCGAGCTCCTGGGTATGCTCGACGGTAAACTCTGACCGCTGCCAAAAAGGAAAACGGCGAACGAAGTAGTGATACAACACTAGCGACTCACTGGAGGCAAACAGTGCCTTATGACATGCAAAATATAGCTGAACTGGCTGTTGAGCAGGGGTAACCAACTCATCAGCCCAGATCACTCGGTGATAGGTGTCCTGATACATGACATGTACCAATGAGTCTTCAAGCTGCTCTGGAAAAAACAGTCGATCAATAGTTATTGCCACGAATTTTAAAAAGTACGCCTTATCGGCTTCGGATAATCCGTCAATAACCGACCGAGCCTTATCAATAACAGAAGCCACCGCTGGAATAATTGCTTTAGATACAGGACGTATATAATGAGCGCGAATCAGCTCTTGCAACACCAAGTTTGCCAATAGTTCGTTAGAGCGATCTTCTGCGATGCGACGCTCAACTATACGAGCTATAGCGTTCTGACGAAGAATATGTTCTTCATCAGGCTCAAGAGTATTACGCAGTCGCTCATACGCGAATGCGATTCTACGCGTAGCAGAAGAGACTGGAATTACTTCATCTTCCGTCAATATTCTTTCTTCGGCAGGATCACGTACCAGTGACCGTAACGCCACAATCTGTTCTCGTAAAAGCACTTCCATAAGTAACACCCTATACTACTCTGCTTGGCAATCTAAACACAAGTATGTCAGTAATTGCATACCGTGATAAAAAGCCTCTGTTTAGCTTCAGGCAAGATCTTGCAGATTGCTGATAATGTCGTCTTCAGAGACGTAAATAATGATCTGGGAGGTCACGAACTTTAAGGCTGGAGATGGTTCTGAGCCGCCATGATGGAATGCGATGATTTCTTTCTTAGCTGCATTAGCCCAACCGAGCTCAATACCGCTTCCAGTCGAAGGAATAGATACTTCCACTAACACTAAATCCGCTTTCGCAATTTCGTCTTTGGTAAGCTGCACTTCATCCTCCTCTTTATGCGGAAGCACTACCTTAATATCAGGGTGTTCCTCCGCAAAGCGGTTAATGGCATTAAAGAATGTAGGAGTATGTTGCGGACTGCCAGAAGGGTGAGAAACAAACCACAGCTGTTTTCTGCTTAACATAGAAAAGGTATTTACAACTAAACCCGACTCGATATGTGCCCCCACACTTCCTCATGAATATCCTGCCGCGTGCGTTCCCGCCCTTGTTGATCGACATTATTTACAATAAGCCAGTTCTCCTCCCGTGCAAACTTGGCATAACTGCGTCTCGTCATGGTCAGCTTATCGCGCTGTTCAAATATATCCTTTTTTCTACCCGCTTTCTCGAGACGGTGCATAGCCAAATCCACAGGAATATCAAGTAAGATCACGGCCGTAGGTACTAGAAGACTGGGGTGCCCCTCCCAACATAACCACTTGATCCATTTCAGCATTTCTTCCCGCTGCTTTCCATTCAACCCGATAGTCTGATATGCCATAGTACTCGTACAGTACCGATCAGAAATGATAACGTCGCGCTTTTTTCCTTTTTCTACAATAGCGCTCATCTCCTCCAGGCGAGAGTAAAAATCTTGAATGTATAGGAGGGCCTGCTCTCGTCGACTTAACGGGTGTCGGTGTTTATCGTGTAAATACTTTTCATAAATGAGCTGGCCTGTTGGAGAGTCTTCCTGCGGGAAATGATACTCATGAGGGTTGTAATGAGTCTTTTTAAGACGCTGGACGAGCAAATCTAGCTGGGTAGACCCTCCCCCAGCGTCAAGAGATTCTATAACAAAAAATGGACGGGATGAGGAAGCCATCTCGCTAGTGTAACGCGCCTGCCGCTTGAATGTCTACGCAAAGATACGAGGTAAGGTCTGCGTAATCCTCCCCCATATGAGTTGATGTATTTCTTCGATTGGTAGAAGATTTTCTCCCTGCGTACAAGGGATACTGACATATTGCGGATTACTTTGAGCCAAATATTGATATTCTGCATATAATCGTTCCTGTACGTGAATATGGTCGGTATATTCATCGTCATCCCGAAGCTTCTCTTTTCGTTTTTCAAGAAGTGCTGTTGTAATTGATGGAGGAACGTCAAGAAATATCGATATATCCTCTCTTGGCATACCGTTTTTCTCGTACTCGACATTTCGTACCGCCTGGTGAACTTCCTCTCGTGATACCGAGCTGGCATCATGCATAGCCTCTACCGCGATAAAAGCCAGGCTGCTAGGAACATAACGGTCATACACAACAACCTCTCCTCGCTTCAACGCTTCAATCACTTCCTGACGATGTTCCGCCCTATTGCGAGCAAAGTACATTAACTTTTCCTCCCAAGAAGTTTCTTCCCAGTTGCCAAGCCTGCCTTGAAGACGCAACTTAAGCTCTTTTCCTGATTCTGTTTCATAATCAGGAGTCTGAAACTGACGGACTGTTTTTCCTGCGCGTTCAAGCCGTTCTATGAAAAGACGAGCTTGCGTTTCCTTACCAGAAGAGTCGAGGCCATCAAAAGAAATAAGGAACCCCTTGCCTGCTTCTGTCTCCATCATATTTTCTATAACGAAAGCCGCACGGCCGGACCCATAGTGGTCGCAAGCACAGCGTGCGATAAGAACTCCCCTTTTTGACTGGCCGGACGAGCTGCACGAATAGCATCAACGAGAGCCTCAAGGTTTTCCTGGATTTTTTCTGCTTCCCAACTGAGTTTGGCCACACTTTCATGAATGTTTCCAAGTTGATCCATTTTGAAGGCAAGCTTACCTGCAACTAGTTCCTTAACAGCTTCCTCCACGTTAGGAGTAACCGTACCGGTTTTAGGATTTGGCATTAGGCCTTTAGGACCAAGAATTTTCGCAATCTTGGCAACTTTCGGCATCATATCAGGCGATGCAATGGTTACGTCAGCATCCAAACCACCTTCTGAAGCAATCTGATCAATTAGAGCTTGTCCCCCCACCTGGGCGGCACCAGCAGCCTCAGCTGCTTTCTGTTTGGCTGAATCTTCGGTAAAGACAACAATGGTTTTCTGTTTAGGCGTACCATGTGGCAAAACAACACTTCCACGCACCGCTTGGTCCGACTTACTAGGATCTACTCCCAAGCGAATATGAAGCTCTACAGTTTCATCAAATTTTGCGCGCGGATTTCCTTTAATAAAAGAGATTGCTTCCGATGCTGAAACTACACTGGTCGGAGCTTTTTCCTTAACTGTTTTGTATCCCTTACTTCGTGCCATAGAAATTATTCAACTGTTATACCCATTGATCGAGCAGTGCCTTCAACAATCTTTATTGCTGCTTCAACGTCGCGGGCTGATAAATCTTCAAGCTTACGTTCAGCAATTTCCCGTACCTGTTGTTTGGTTACCTTGCCGACTTTGGCAGTGTTGGGAGTAGGAGATCCTCCTTTTACCCCAGCCGCCTTCTTAAGTAACTCAGCAGCTGGCGGAGTTTTGAGCTTAAGTTCCATTGTGCGGTCAGCATAAATGGTTACTTCGACAGGAATAATGTCGCCGCGCATTTCTTTCGTCATGTCGTTAAATCGAGTGACAAAATCACTGATGTTTACGCCATGTTGACCCAAAGCTGGACCAATAGGTGGAGCCGGGGTTGCTTGTCCACCCGGGGCCTGGATCTTTACTACTGTAAGTACTTCTGCCATATAACTAGCGTATAGTGAGTTATTCTAAGGAGAGAGTCAAGTTAGCTGTCTTTTTTGACCTGCAAGAAGTCGAGTTCAACTGGTGTTTCTCGGCCAAAGACGTTGACCAGCACCTTTACCGTACCCTTGGCTTCACTGACCTCAGAAATCTTTCCTTCAAAGTCTTTAAATGGTCCATCCATAATTTTAACTGAGTCGCCTTCTTCCACGTCCATTTTGTATTTAGGCTCATCTTCGCCCATACGAGATAGCAAGCGCTTAATTTCCTCTTCGGAAACTGGAGTTGGCGTGGTACCAGATCCAACGAACCCGGTTACGTTAGGAGTATTGCGCACTACATACCATGAGTCTTCAGTAACAATCATCTGAACAAGTACATACCCAGGAAACAAGCGCTCTTCAATTGTGCGACGCTTACCATTTTTTACCCGAATCTTTTTTTCACGAGGCACAACTACATCAAAAATCTTGTCCTCCATGCCCATTGATTCGATACGCTGGCGTAAATTACGAGCTACGTTATCTTCATATCCAGAATAGGTGTGAAGTACATACCACGATCGGCCATCAGCCGGAGATTGGTTGTGGTGCTGCGCTGGTTGTGCTTGGCTTTGGGCCATAGACGTTAGATAACGGCGTCGATCGCCAGGGTTAGAAGATAATCAATTCCGCCAACCAGAAGCCCTACTGTCAATGACCCGATAATTACAATTACCGTGTATTTAATAGTTGTCTCCCGGGAGGGCCAAGAAACTTTCTTGAGCTCGTCTCGTGACTCTCGCACAAAAGCGAGACTGCGGGAAAAAGGGTTACCTGATGAAGCGGCCATATATACTTGGTTTTTAAAACAGCCCTTTGGGGGCGTCTGATATAAACTCTACCTGAGAAGCCTAAAAAATACAAGAACAGGCTAAATGTCGAGATTAGCCACCGCTTTGGCATGAGTTTGAATCCACTTTTTGCGCGGGGCTACTTCGTTCCCCATTAAGGTATCAAACATGCGGTCGACTTCTTCCGCATCTTCAACCGTAACTCGCTTAAGCACTCTATTCCCTGGATCCATAGTCGTTTCCCATAGCTCTGATGGGTTCATTTCACCCAAGCCCTTGTACCGCTGAATGTTAATTTTCGTATCTTCGCTGGTCTTAAGCTTAGCTGACATTTTCTCTCGCTCTTCTTCAGTGTATACATAATGTGACTCTTTGCCTTTTTCCAGCTTGTATAGAGGAGGTTGAGCAATATACAGATACCCGCCAGTAATAATTGGCTGCAAGTATCTAAAGAAGAGAGTGAGCAAAAGTGTACGGATGTGCGATCCATCGACGTCCGCATCGGTAGCGATAATGACTCGGTGATACCGAAGCTTCTCTACCTCAAAGTCATCTCCGATTCCTCCCCCTAGAGCAATAACTAGAGCTTTGATTTCATTGTTAGCCAGCATCTTGTCCAAACGAGCACGTTCTACGTTCAAAATCTTTCCGCGTAGTGGCAAAATAGCCTGGAATCGTCGATCACGCCCGGATTTCGCTGAGCCACCAGCACTGTCTCCTTCCACAATAAAGATCTCGCTTCTTGAAGCATCTCGTTCCGAACAGTCAGCCAATTTGCCTGGCAAAGCAAACCCATCAAGAGCTCCTTTACGTAATACCGTCTCGCGAGCGGCTCGCGCAGCTAGACGAGCTTTAGCCGCCAGGGCTACTTTTTCTACAATCGCCCTAGCCTCACGCGGGTTTTCTTCCAGGTGCATCGTAAACGTTTCCGTCATCATTTGCTGAACGTAGGTACGCATTTCGGGAGTTCCGAGCTTGCCCTTTGTCTGTCCCTCAAACTGTGGCTCGCGCAGCTTAACGCTAACAATCGCAGTCAGGCCTTCTTTAACATCATCCGATGTTAGATTTTCCTCTTTTTCTTTAAGATAACCACCCTTGCGAGCGTAGTCGTTGACAATGCGCGTTAAGGCCGTACGAAATCCTGTCAGATGCGTACCGCCCTCGACAGTATGAATGTTGTTCGCAAACGTAAGGACAGAATCGTTATATGAATCAGTGTACTGAAGAGCAACTTCCACCAGGCGGTCTTCTTCAAATTCTTTCCGGGCATAGAAAATCTCTTCGTGCTTAATCTCTTTACCCATATTAAGCTGACGCACGTAGGACTTGATTCCACCTTCAAAAAGGAACGTGTAATTCCGTACTTTCCCTGGTTCCCTCTCATCAACAATGTGAATCCGAACCCCTGGCGTCAAATAGGCCTGCTGACGTAGGTGCTGGACAACATAGTCGTAATCAAATGTGGTTGTTTCAAATATCTGCTTGTCAGGCTTGAAAGTGATAGTTGTGCCTGTATCCTTAGCCGTTCCCTGTTTGCGTACCTGATTCTGCGCTGCTCCTCGAATGTATGACTGTTTATATATAGCGCCGTCGCGGTGAACCTCAGCTTCTAATTCTTCCGAAAGGGCATTCACCACTGATACACCTACACCATGAAGGCCCCCTGACACCTTGTATCCCTCTCCACCAAACTTCCCGCCGGCATGCAAAACAGTAAGAACCGTCTCAAGAGCTGATTTCTTGGTTTTACTGTGCTTTTCTACCGGAATACCACGCCCGTCATCAGTTACGGAAACTACGTCGTTAGGCATCATCCGTATCTTGATACTTGTGGCATGCCCAGCCATAGCCTCATCGATGGAGTTATCAACCACTTCCCAGATCAGGTGATGTAGCCCTTGTTTACCAGTACCACCAATGTACATACCAGGACGTTTTCGCACTGGCTCAAGCCCTTCAAGAACGGTAATGTCTTTTGCGCTGTAAGATCCGTTAGGTGTTGGTTTTTTTGCCATAAAAACTACTCAATTTATTAAGAAAAGGAGGGTAAATCCTCCCTCTTGTATGACTGGATAGTACCAGATCCGAACAAAAATTGGTAGGCCCTAGAAAGCTATATTATCGGATGGTTGCGGACAGATCCTGAGCTAAAGCTACGGCTATCTGTTCATGAATAGTGTCCACTTCCTTGTCACTCAGTGTTCGATCAAAGGCTTGGTATTCAACATGAAAAGCGAGACCTTTCTGGTCGGCATTAGCTGGTTCATATTCATCAAAAAGGTCACTATCCACTACCAACTCTCCGCCTATTCGTTCAATAATCTCCTGAGCCTGTTCAACTGATACATACACTGGCACAAGAAAAGAAATATCCCGAAACACGCTAGGGTAGCGACTAAATTCTTTGTATCTGCCTACTGTCTGCTTTTTCTCTCTAATTTCTTTAAGTGTAGATGGAGATGCTGGGCGCAGCTCGCCATGAAGAGTAACAAGACTGAGATTAAGCTCCACCACAGCAACGGGTAACCGGTATTTAAGCTTTGCACGAATGTTTGGATGTAAGTAGCCAACTACTCCCGCAATTTCGCCTCCCACCATAATCTGGCGAGCATCTGCAAGCGCAAGGTGAGTGATCTTTTCGCTGGCATCAATCGCAACTCTTGTAGTTTCACGTAATTGATCTAACAGATTTTCATACTTGCTGAAGAAAACAGCAGCCAGGTATTGTTGCTCTTCTCCTTCAAAAGACTGCCTCATACTTGGGGAATATACCTTTCCGATCTCAAACAGCCCTCCAGCCTTATTAGTCGGCTTATGGAATTCTCCCATATTCGTATATAAATTTTGCAGAAGACCAGGAACCAGGCTTACTCGTAAATTTGCTAAATCTGGAGCTACAGGATTTAAAACTGTAAGATGATTTTCTGCCTGTACGCCCCACAACTTAGCCATTTTTTCAGGTTCAAAGGAGTAGTTATATGTCTCGGTTAAACCCCACCCTACCAACACGTCCCGCAAAGACTCTATCAATATTCTTTCTTCCGGGAGTGCCTGCGGAGTCCATTCCTGTTCATCAAAATGAGAAGGAATGGATTCAAGCCCAACCATGCGAATGACTTCTTCTACTAAGTCATGCTCCCCTTCGATGTCCAGACGATCAGTGGGTGCTGTCACTTGCCAGACATCTTTTTGCGAATCATCAAACGTGAATCGTAAACGCGTGAGAACTTCTTTGACCTTCGCTCCATCGATTGGCGTACCCGCAACCGCACCAATGCGTTCGGGGTGTAACGAAATTGGCATTGCTGTACGGGGATGCGGATACCAGTCGAGCATTCCTTCAATCGTTGCGTTTCCGATCGTTTTGAACAAGAAAGCCAGTCGTTCCGCTGCCTGGCTTATCATATTGGGGTCAAGGCCTTTGGCAAAACGAATGGAGGCTTCGGTTCGACTGCCTAAGCGAGCAGCTGTTTCCTGAATACGATACGAATGAAAATTCGCTATCTCGAGAAAAATATTCTTTGTTTCTCCATCAGTCTGTGTGCTTGCTCCACCCATTACTCCCGCCAGCGCTACAGGCGTGTCATCCACTGTGATAACAATATCCGCGTCGCTTAAGGTTACTAAAGAGTCATCAAGAAGAGATATGGTTTCTTTCCCTTTAGCCAATCGAACACTGATTGTGTTCCCGGGCAGCTTATCCCTATCAAAGGCATGGGAAGGGTTACCAATTTCGAATAAAACATAGTTGGTTAGATCAACTACCGCCGAGATAGGACGAGCCCCCATTGCCAGTAGCCGACGCTGTACCCACAGGGGCGATGGCCCATTGGACACTCCTGAAAAGACCAGCCCCATGTACCGAGAAGATATAGCAGTGTCCTTGGTAGAGAGAGAAAATCCGCCTGCTTCCTGCTGAGCTTCCGGGAGCGATAATGTTTTCGGTTCCTGCACAGCAAGATCCAGTAAGGCCGCCACTTCTCGGGCAATGCCTAAGTGACTTAAACTATCATGCGCCCTATTAGGGGTAACGTCCGCTTCTAGAATAAAGTCATTTTCTATGTGCTCAACTAGCTTGCTCCCGAGCGGGGTGTCAGAAGGAAGAATATAAATTCCAGAGTGATCACTGCCAAAACCTAGCTCTCGCGCAGAATTAAGCATACCGGGGCTTTTCTCACCTCGGATTTTGGCTTCTTTAATGACAAAAGGATTGCCCTCCTGGTCTATTACAGTCGTCCCCGGTGGTGAATATGGTACGAGTTGCCCCGCAGATATGTTAGATGCCCCACAGACCACTCGAAACTCCTGCTGACCATCGGTCACAGTCGCGAGACGCAGCCGATCAGCGTTTGGATGGGGTTCTACTTTCTCAATGCGCACAATAGTAATAGCTGGATCAATCTTCCATCGCTCTACCACTTCTGTCTCGTAGCTGTGAAGCGTTAAAAGTTCCGAAAGCTCTTCCGGAGTAGCCTGTAGATCGGGAACAAGTTCCTTTATCCAATTGTAGGAGATGCGCATAGGTTAACTAAACTGTTTGAGAAATCGAAAATCTCCGGACCACAGCAACCGAATGTCGCTGATACCGTGCTGAAGCATCACGAGGCGATCTACGGCTCCGCCAAAAGCAAAGCCTTGATGCTTGTCTGGGTCTACATTCATATTTCGCAGCACATTAGGATGAACCATGCCCGCTCCCATTATCTCCACCCATCCCGTGTGCTTACACACCCGGCAACCTTTCTGCTGACAGAACACACAGCTCATATCCACTTCAAATCCAGGTTCAACAAATGGAAAATATGAGGGACGCAACCGGATAGATACATCCGACTGAAAATAGGTAGAGTAGAATGCTTCAACTGTCCCCTTAAAGTCAGCAACTGAGACCTTATTTCCCACATAGAGCGCTTCAAATTGATGAAAGGTGGTTTCGTGTGTCGCATCAGTACGCTCGGCGCGAAACACACGTCCTGGAGAAGCAATGCGAAAAGGTGGTATGAGATCCCGTTCTAAAACCGTTCGCACCTGAACCGACGAGGTGTGAGGGCGTAGCGCAAGATTAGCTCGTGATTTGATATAAAAAGTATCGGTTTCCCCTCGCGCAGGATGCTCAAGAGGAATGTTAAGTAAATCAAAATTATACCGCGCCTCTTCAACTTCTGGTCCTTCCACAATTAAGAACCCCATGGCTGATAATATGGCACTGATTCGCCGCATAGCTACTGTTAAGGGATGCAAGTGTCCCTCTCCTTTGCTCTTCGCCACCTCTTGAAACGTTTCAAATATTGCCTGTCCTCCTAGCTGGCCTTTTTTGTCCTCAAAAGCCGCTTCCAGTTCAACACGCAATGCATTAGCTGCCGCTCCAGCATCGGCCCGCAAATCCTGGGGCAAGTCCTTTACACCTCGTAGAAATAGCGGCAAAGCTCCCTTACGACCCAGATGCTCCACTCGCCACAGTTCCAGCTCCTCTAGGCTAGAAACCGTATTAAGCTGCTCGGCGGCTTTCTTTTTTAGCTTTTCGATTGTGTCCTGTGTTGCGGTCATAACTTAAGAACAATAGCTCAAGAAAGATAAATACAAAAATGATAATCAGCGCAATCCACCATCGAAGTAGTCGATGGAGTTGCAAAAATAACAGAAGATCAAAGAAAATACCCAGCCAGATGCCCTGACGAACCGCTGGCCTGACACGATAGGCTGAAAATTGAGCTGGCTGCAAGAGTCGACGTATTACATACCCTGCCAGAGCGGCGGTACTTGCCACGGCAACAAAAAAAGATAGAAAGAAAAGAGTAAAGCCCATCACGCCTGCCTCAAGCGGATCAATCCAGTTTAGAATCAATACCCACACCCCCCAAGCAGCTGCCATGCTTACTGTTGCGCTAAAAAGAAAAGCCCTTACAGTCATGGGCGTAAGTATATCAGGTCTTGAGTGTTGCTTGAATTATTTGGCGGGCCCGGCCGGACTCGAACCGGTGACCTATCCCGTGACAGGGGATCGCTCTAACCAACTGAGCTACGGGCCCATATTCACTACAAAGAACGATACGGAGTATTAAACCCATTTTTTGAGAGGAATGCAAGAGGTTGGCCTCCCTTGCAGCCCCTACCCTCTAGAAAATTCTCTCAATTTTATAGGCTTGCATCCGGAGACGTCGCAGCAGGAGCAATAGGCGAAGGCAGCGGAGAAGTTGTGTTCTCATTATTTAAAATAACCGGCACAACATCTACGACAATGTCTCGATCAGCGTCATACAAAATGGCGCGCTCCTTGGTAATTACAAGGTGATAACCATTTTCTGCTTTTTGGTAAAACACATGTTTTTCGCGGAGCTTTTCCACATCAACGATGGTAGCAACTGTAGGGTTTTCTTCGTCAATGATGACGTGTTTTTTAACCTTTTCAAGAATTTCTTTGGCTACTTCTTGTCGCTGTTCATTAGCTGAACCCTCTATCTCCTGCAAACGTTGCTCTGTTTTCTTTAGCTCACTGGCTGTACTGCGACGACGGTATTCGGCCCAACCGAACAATAGAACAGCCACTATAACCAAAAGCCACAATACCTTGCTCATTAAACCTCGTTTCATTCCACGGCCAGGCTTGCTTACAGTGTTCTCTAAATCATCTGCCACAGGTATTCCTCCTTATAGTTACGAGTAACGTAGTTCCTGTATAGTAACATAGTCGACAGATAGTCTACGAATTAGCATTTTACTTGGCAAATGACGGATTCCACTATATTTTAGTCATACCTTGGCGGGATAGCTCAGTTGGTTAGAGCGCGGGACTCATAAGCCCGAGGTCGTGGGTTCGAATCCCACTCCCGCTACTTCTGCATCTAGCATGTTTGTGGTTAACAGAATTTACAACACCCCTTATAGGGGTGTTGTTAAGTCTGCCAGAGAAGGCAGGTGACTTCATGAGACACACTAGGTCTTTGACGAAGCAAGGCTGTGTGCAGTTGCCTTTGTGGGTCAATGCCCAGCGGTCGTACTTGTACCTTTCCTCTACCGCCCTCATGCTGCAAGGCGGTTTGACACGGATGTGTTAATAGTACCTGACATGTGTCTTCATACTTTATAAGATAATAGTTCTAGTCCCCCTCCTCTCAGTTCGTCCGCTTGCAGATACTGTCAATTTCTTTTATAGTAGCAACTTAAGCAGTTCTTCAGATACAGGCTAACGCGGGGTGGAGAAGTAGTATCTCGCCTGGCTCATAACCAGGAGATCACTGGTGCAATTCCAGTCCCCGCCACACAGATATCGTAAGCGCATATATGTTACACTAGCCCGATGAACCGTCGGGGCGCCTTTATAAGTATTTTTGCTATGTGCAGCATATTTGCTATTCAGTACGCAACCTGGCAACGATGGCCTCTTGCGGATGGCAATGTCTGGGAAAATCGCATTACTCATTTCCAAGGTGAGGTTGCAAACAAGCACTTTAATGCTCAAAATCCAACCTACTCAGGCCACCCTGGAATGTCAGTTATAGTTATCGGCAGTGTTATACATTGGCTATTCTCCCTCGAAGTAGGCACGGCCTTGCAAGTAACCGTATCGCTTTTCACTGCTATCGTTATGACTGCTATCGGAGCGCTTGCATACAAACTACGCCCTAATTTGATATGGTGGCCTGCTGCTGTGCTAGTGCTGGCAGCTCATCCGCTGCTCATGGGCATAACCCCCACCAATGCCTTTATTGCACCTTTGATTACCCTGTTTGTACTCTGCGTACTGTGGATATACGAACATCCAGACACCAAGAAATCGTGGGTCCCCTATGTTGCTGGTGCTGTGTTGGGAGCAGCGGCTGTTACTCGTCTTCCAACAACAGTCCTCCTCACCCTGCCGTTTCTTGTCTTACTGGCGAACAGACGATATATCCATCCCCTCTTTGTAGCTTTGGTTACAGCTCTCGTAGTCAGTTTTGTTCTTGATCCTTTGTTGCTCTTTGACTTCTCTGGGCACATCCGTCACGTGCTCTTTCGCACAGGGTTGAACTACACCGACTATGTAGCTTCTTCACCTCTCACCTTTACCGCGCTTGCTACCCACATTCCTTTGTCATTGCTATCTATTGTTCTTGGAATTGCGCTTACGCTAAAAAAAGTACGAACAACCCAGGCGCCTCCAATCCAATTCATTTATACGATGCTGATATCCACTGCTCTTCTACTGGCTGGAATATTTTCCGTCCGCAGCCAGTCAGCAAGATATCTTGTTCCTATTGCGTTTATGTGGGAGGCATTCTTGCCTTTATTTCTAATTAATCTGACCACCAGAACCACTATACGAATTTTACATCATCGTTACCTACTCGCATTGCTAGTGATAGCCCAAATTACCATGTTCACCTATTCGTTCTTTATGCCTACCATATAACTATGACACTCTCCCACCCACGTCCGTTAGTAGTTATCATCCTCGATGGTTGGGGTATTAGCTTTGTTCAAAAAGGCAATGCTATTGCTGCTGCACGCACTCCAACTATGGACAACTACATGCGGCACTATCCGAGCGCTGCTCTCCGAGCGGCAAGCATCGAGGTTGGTTTACCATGGGGAGAAGTAGGCAATTCAGAAACCGGCCACCGGAATATCGGTGCCGGAGGAGTTCAGTATCAGTCCTTGCCATTAATTGATAGAGCAATTGAAAACGGATCTTTTTATACTAATGAAATTTTACTCAGTGCCATTGAGCACGCTCAAGCCCACTCCTCTTCCTTGCACCTAATGGGGCTGGTTTCTCCCGGAGGTGTTCATGCTCACATGAACCATTTGTTTGCTCTTCTGGAACTGTGTGCCAAAGAAAACTTTCGAGAGCAGGTATATATTCACATGTTTACCGACGGTCGGGATACATTGCCACAAAGTGCCCTCGCCTACCTTGATTCCCTAGAGCAGCAGATTGGAGCGACAGGTCTGGGAACAGTTGCTTCAATTACCGGTAGATTTTATGCTATGGACCGTAATAAGAACTGGGAACGAACTGAGGCTGTATACACCATGCTTACCGGAGGAAAGCGAACAACAGGAGCCCCTGTTGCTAAACAGGCAATCGAACAATCGTACAAACAAGGAATACTAGACGAGATGATTCCGCCCACCGCTATTACCCGAGGCGGTGAGCCTATTGGAACAATTAAAGACAATGACGCAGTTGTTTTCTTTAACTTCCGCCCAGACAGAGCTCGTCAGCTTGCTGAAGCATTCGTAGCTCCAGCACAGGTCGGATTCCCTACCAAGCCACTCAAAAATGTATACTTTATTACTTTAAGTCAGTATGATCGTCGACTGCCCACCCCAGCCGCCTTCGTAGAAGAAAAAGCAGATGCTCCAATGGCGAAGGTTATATCCGATGCCGGGTTAACCCAGCTGCATATCGCCGAAACGGAAAAATATGCCCACGTTACTTACTATCTGAATGTTGGATACGAGCAACCCTTTCCCGGTGAAAGACATATCATGATCCCCTCTTCGGATATTGAAAACTTTGCAGTTGAGCCAGAGATGCAGGCCTGGGCGATTACCGATCGAGTGGTGGAAGAGTTACAAGCTAGTCAGACAGATGTTTATTTCATCAACTTTGCCAATCCTGACATGGTCGGGCACACCGGGGACTTCAATGCCACGGTAGCGGCGTGTGAAGTTGTTGACACCTGCATTCGTCGGCTGGAGGAAGTTATTTTTGCGGCTGGAGGAGCCCTGGTCATTACTGCCGATCATGGCAATGCCGAAGAATTACAAAATCCTGAAACAGGCCAGCTCGAGAAGGACCACACTAGCAACAGCGTGCCTTTTCACTATGCCGCACAAAATTTGAAACGGACCACTCCTAAAAGTGACGAGGAGTTGGCAGCGATTTTTTCTGCTCCCATTGGAGTGCTAGCTGACGTGGCGCCAACTGTCCTTGAGATTTTACAAGTTCCCCAACCACCCACAATGACCGGAGTGTCCCTCCTAAGCTCACTGCGGTAAAACAGGCACTTGCTGCCACCAATCATGAGCTTGCTCATACGTGTGAGCCGCAGCAAACATTGCCGCTTCCTTAAAGTGAGGTGCAATCACCTGCAAACCGACAGGAAGACCGTTCACTGATCCACACGGCAGGGATAGTGCTGGCAATCCAGCTACACTGATAGGAACGGTTAGCGAATCAGCCAAGTACATCTGTAATGGATCTGCAGTTTTGCTACCAAACGTGAACGGACCTTCTGGGGACACCGGTCCTAGCATAATATCCACGGATTTGAATACTTCTTCATATTCCCGACGAATCAATGTGCGAACTTTTGATGCCTGTTTGTACCAAGCGTCATAGTATCCAGCCGACAACGCATACGTTCCCATAATAATGGCTCGTTTTACTTCGGGTCCGAATCCGCTTCCGCGTGCTTCCATATACCGAGCCAGCAGATCATCAGAACGCAGATCCATTGGACCAAATCGTAGGGCGTCATAGCGAGCCAGATTAACAGAAGCCTCAGCCTTAGCAATGAGGTAATATACCGCGACTCCTGCTGATGTTAATGGTAGGGAAACTTCTTTCACTTGTGCTCCCTGCTCTTCAAACCAAGCGATAGCCTTCCGAACAACTGCAGCCAGATCAATAGACATTCCCTCTTCAAAAAATTCTTTCGGTACCCCAATAGTCAGCCCCTTTACTGAAGCTTGCTGGCACGCAGCTACATAGTCGCCAACAGCATGATTGGAGGTAGTAGCATCATATTCATCCTGACCGGCCATAACAGACAACAGAAGGGCTGCGTCCTGCACCGTACGTGCGAAGGGGCCAACCTGGTCTAAACTACTACCATAGGAAATTACACCGAATCGACTAACGCGTCCGTAGGTAGGCTTTACACCCACTACACCGCAGAAACTTGCTGGCTGCCGAATGGATCCACCAGTGTCAGTACCTAAGGCTGCCGGCACAATTCCTGCCGCTACTGCAGCGGCTGATCCGCCGCTGCTACCTCCGGGAACATGAGATAAGTTCCAGGGATTTTTTGTAGGGCCAAACGCCGAGTACTCCGTGCTTGATCCCATGGCAAACTCATCCAAATTTGTTTTTCCAATAATTATTGCTCCAGCATCTTCCAGCCTATTAATTACTGTCGCATTAAAGGGTGCTGTGTATGATTCAAGAATTTTTGATCCAGCGGTAGTGCGGCCCGTCTTGGTCACGATATTATCTTTCACAGCAATCGGTAACCCTGCCAGCAAACCGAGCGTCTCTTTTTTCTGCCGAGCCGCATCGATATGCTGTGCTTTTGATACAGCCTCTTCTTCAAACCGCTGGAGAAATGCATGAATGTGCGGATCCCATCCATCCATTGTTTTGAAAGATTCTTGAACCAGTTCTTGAGCGCTAACAGTTCCCTCTTTAAACTGCTGCTGAGCTTGGTGGACGGTATCCATGACGCGCCTTAAGAAAACACCGCATGAACCTTAATCTGTCCGTTATGCATCTGCGGGACTGTCTTAAGCAGTGCCTCGGTGCTGCATAAGCACTCTGGGCACTGCTTGTCATCACGAGCTACGTTATGTAACCCTGAAGCATCATCAGCTGTTGGAACGCCTCCTGTCTCAATACTTTGAATTTGCGCAAAGTGATCAAGAACACTGGACACATCGGAAGCTGCTTTGGTCTGTTCAGCGGGACTTAAGGCTAGGCGCCCCAGACGGGTAATCTGTTCAATATCCTGTTGTTTAATCTTCTGATTCATCACCTGTACAGCATAGGCCAGACGCTACCTTCTACGCAATCAGCTTTCGAAATTCCTCGGGAGAGAGAATATGCAGTTTAAGCTCCTGAGCTTTTTTCCCTTTACTGCCTGCGTCTTCCCCTACGACGACGTAGTCAACCTGCTGACCGACCGTCGAAGCTACTCGACCACCAGCTCGTATCACCAACTGCTTAGCCTCATCGCGCGTCATCTCTCCCAATGAACCGGTAAATACAAATGTCTTTCCACTTAAGGGCCCATTCTTTTTTTCAGGCACTATCCGTACTTTCACCTGCTCGTATCGCTTCAGAAGATGCTGCATCTCTTTGCTGTGTAAATACTGATACATAGCAGTGGCAACTTTAGCTCCTACGCCTTCAACGCGTTCAAAGTCTTCAGGCGTGACTGATACCAGTCGGTCAAGGGTAGAAAATGTACGGGCTAAGTCTTGAGCCGTTACTACCCCCACGTGCGGAATACCCAAAGCCACTAAAAATCGTCCAAGAGATATTTGCGTGCGGGAATGAATTTCAGTAACAAGATTGTTTGCTGACTTTTCAGCAAATCCCTCGAGCTGTTGCAGGTCTCCTTCAGTCAGCTCCCACAGGTCGGGAACCTCTTCGATCAATCCCTCCTGAAGCATTTGTTCGACTATTTTTTCTCCTAGCCCCTCAATATCGAACCCTACTCTCCCGACGGCGTGCAGGATACGTTCGCGCTGTTGGGAAAAACATTGAGAATTAGTACAGCGGATAACGACACCCCCCTCTTCGTGGGCAACTGGTGAATTACAAACAGGACAACGTTTAGGCATGCGAAATGGCTTGGAGCCTGCTGGACGCAAAGCTGGCAGAGATTGAACTACTTCCGGAATAATATCACCAGCTTTATGGATAATGACGGTATCACCCACCCGTACATCCTTACGTTGAACTTCATCAATATTATGAAGGGTGGCGCGCGATACGGTTGTGCCAGCTACCTGGACAGGCCGCAGATGGGCCACAGGAGTAAGCGCTCCAGTGCGTCCCACCTGTACGACAATCTCTTCTACGACCGTGGTTGCTTCCTCGGCCGCAAATTTATAGGCAATTGACCCGCGCGGAGCCTTACCTACTACTCCCAGCCGAGTAGTAATAGATAAGTCGTTGATTTTTAGCACCAGCCCATCAACTTGAAAGGGTTGCTTGAGCCGCTTCTTTTCTTCAGCATCAATATATTCTTTTACTTCTATGAGAGATTTACATAGGCGAGCATTTGGTGGCACGGCAAATCCTAACTCTCGCAAAAGTGCATACTCTTCCTGACGACTTTTAATCGGTACTCCCTCGGTTATTTCCCAGGCAAAAAACCGCAGCGGTCGCTTGGCGGCCATCGCGGGGTCTAGCTGACGGATGGAGCCAGCAGCAATATTGCGAGGATTGGCAAACAGGGGTAAGTCTTCTTTAGCTCGCTGGGTGTTCAAGCGTTTAAAATCAGCTTTAAGAATATATATCTCGCCTCGTATCTCCACTCTCCCTGAAGAATGCTTACGCAAAAACAGCGGGATTGCTTCAATGGTACGAATGTTGTGAGTCACGTTCTCTCCCACTAATCCATCTCCCCTAGTGGCAGCGCTCTGCAGTCTTCCATCTTCATACATTAGGGAAATCGCTACCCCATCAATTTTCAACTCGACAAAATATTCATAAGATCCAGGAATAATTTTCTGGTTCCGTTTTTCCCACTGCTTAAGATCATCAATATCGAATACGTCCTGGAGAGACAGCATACGGGTTGTATGCGACACCTGTTCGAATTCCGGTAAGGGTTGTCCTCCAACACGCTGTGTGGGTGAGTCCGGAGTCTGGAGTTCAGGAAATTCGTCTTCTAGGTCCTGCAGTTCTTTTTTAAGGCTATCTAAAGCCGCATCTGAGATCTCTGGTTCATCCAGAACATGATACAAATATCGATGATGATCTATCTCGTGGCGAAGTTTCTTAATGCGTTCGTCGGCTTCTTGTTTTTTCATAAATCATCCCAGTATAGGCTAGTTCAACAGAAAAATCACCTCTTACAGAAGATGTCCTAAAATTCACAATCAACCGCGACCTGATCAAGTTGAAGACGACGCTGGTTGCCACTAAAATCTCCCTTGCTATCGATACAGGGGAAGCTCCGGAATGCTTCGTTTTGCAGAAGCTGGGCATCTACAACATAGGTAGATGAGCTATTGTCTTGATACGATACCTCGCCTTCAATATGAATAGGATCCTTGGCCCCCGTAAGATTTTGCTCTACTAAAAGGTAAAGGGCATGTTCTGCTCCTGATGTTGCTGCATAGTAGGCTCGTTCGGAATCAATAATGTTTTCAGTAGTTTGAAGTTGCCGGGCAAGAGTACCGCTTAGGGCCAGCGCGGCTGACGTTACTACCGTCATGGTAATAAGAGCAACATATATCGGCACTGATCCTCGCTGGTAAAAATGTTTATTGCTGTACATAGGGGTTTACTTGACGAGAGGTAACGCTACTCCGAACAGTGAGTGGCGATAGCGTATGCTGAGCAGATTGAGCTGTGATAAAAAGAGTCACGAATCCCTGCTGAGCCAAAGATGTCCCCTCTGTGGTGCTGGGCTCTGCATCAAAGAGAAGCTCAGTTATCTGTACGTGCTTACTTGTCAGATTTGTGAATTGCACTTCAGCAAACTGCTCAATGGTACAGTTTGAGGTACCGATATCCAATTCGGCACGCTGTAACACTTGCTCGGACAAACGATACACTACACAGAGCCCGTTCTGATTACGATACAATAGCACGTCCTCTTCTTCGGGGTTATATGTATCTCCATACGCAGTTCGAGTTTCACGGCTAAAAAGCTCGAGCGCAAACCGCACCTCTTCTAACACTCGATTCTCGGCAATACTGCGACGCTGCATCATCATGAAACGACTGAATAGTCCGACAATAATCATCATAACTATAACAAAGATTCCAGCAGCTATGAGCAACTCGATCAGCGTGAACCCTTTTTGTGGATATTTATTCATACCTTCTACGTAGCCCCTCCGTGGAACCAATTAAAGAGTTTTTCACGAATGACCACTTCCCGCTCCTGATCGCGATATTGCCAGGATACTCCGGCCGTTACTAACACGAATGGCGGATCATCATCCTGGGTACTACAATCTATATTTATGATCCGATCATACTCCACTTCAGACCCCTCAATCTGTATATGCGAGTCCTCTACATCACTAAGCATGTTTAAGTCACGTACATCTTGGCTATTTACTGAGAAGTCTACAACCTCGAATGTTTTCTCCCCCTCCTGCTCACATATGCCAGTCAACCAGCCGCTCCGATCACCCGATTCAAACCATTTTGTATCACGTACAGCACGCGTAAGCTCCAATCCTTCACGAGCAAGATTAGCCGCAGCAAATCGATGACGGCTGAGTGTGACAACGTGATCCGCACGTATGATGAGCTGGGCCATAACTAGCATCAGCGTGCCTGTTATGATAACAGCCAGCAGTACGCCTATAAGCGTAAATCCGTTTTGAGTTTTACTCGATGATTCCATAGGGCTGAAGAAAAATTTTACGCTCCTGTTTACCGGCTTGTAGCGTAAGGCTCGGTGTCTGATCCTCAGAGGAAGCAGGCAGCACTACTGCACCGTTTTCATATACCGCAATCGTCGGTGGGTCAGCTTCAAATACAAAGACTCTCCACTGAGGAGGATTAGCCTCACTTACCTGGCTTTTCAAGACATACTCGTTAATCTCAAAATCTTCCGCTGGAGTGTAAGCGCGGTCTCCACTACTATCAGAAAACAACACCACCTTGCCGCTCTGCACCGCCACACCGACGTTTGAACATAATCGCTGCTGTTCCGGCTCCGGGCCTGCCTGAATCACGCACTCATCGGGACGAACTTCATTGAGGGCTCGCAACTGAGCATCGCGTAGAACAGCCTCGATTTGGCCGGCGTCACTAATGAGGTCCTGATGACTACGCACGACAGGAAACGAGACCACCGTCATCGTAGACAGAATGCTAAGGATCGTAACAACAACAACGGCTTCGACAAGGGTCATGAACAATACCTAAGGTGTTATCTTTGATATAGTACCGCATTATATGGTCCTAAGAAAACGTCCTCAAACAGAGAAACGATGGGAGGATACAACATTAGGAGCATTGCTGCACCGGCTAAAAATGGTCCGAAGGGAATGGCTGTTTTAGGTGTCGCTTTACCCAATATTAGCAATGCACCCCCGACAGCCCCACCTACCACAAAAGCCAGAAAAAGAAGTGAAATTGCGCCGCTGGGTCCAAAAAATATTCCGAGCGGAATGAGGAGCTTTACATCACCAAAGCCGATCCCCTTTCCTTTGGTAATGGCCCACAGCAGAAGTAATGCTCCGCTACCGATAACCAGTCCCCAGAATTGCTCTGTGGGTAATAAAGTTTGTGCAAGCGCATGATACAACACCACCGCAACCGACAGAAGAACAATGTAAAAATCCGGTAGTAAGAACGTCTGCAGATCAATAACAAAGAGTACTAACAGTAGGGCGAATATCACATACAATAAAGCACCAAGCACTAGCCAGTGGCTTAGAAATAAAATGAAATATACTACTGCCAGGGCATTAACGGCCTCTACCAAAGGATATTGGATTGAAATACTTTTATGGCAATACCGGCACTTGCCTCCTAATAGGACAAAGGACAGAACAGGCAGAAGATCATACCAGGCTAATGTGTGGTGACAATGTGGACAGGCCGAACGAGACAAACCAATTGGCTGTCCGCTGCTGAAGCGAAGAATAACAACATTAAGAAAACTTCCAATCGTTGCACCCAGTACTAAGCCTGCGCCCAGAAGCAACCAGTCAAATTCCATATATTACGCGGGACAAAGCAGCGGGTCGCCGTTTTCGTTGTAGTCAGGACATGCACTTTGCGACTCCGAAACAGTACCGGTGTGATCAAGACAAAAGTACCCGGCTGATGATCGCTTGGGGGCACTAATGCAATAGTCCTGTTCCTGGCTATATCGAAGTATAGCCTGGTAGTCTCCCGGGCAAGAAGTATAATCTCCACAGTTAGTTGCCGGATCCGATAAGTTTTCGTCAATGGTGTCTAAAAGAATATAGACCTGCTCCTGAATTTTTTCATCCACCACCCAGTCCTGATATGTACCACCACTATTGTCATAGGCAATTTCCGCCTGCCAACGCAATTGCCCTAAAGCACTTTGCACTGCTCTATCATATGCCTTGTCACGACTGCGGTTAGCAGCGCTAATAACAAGCACTGCCAAAATACCTATAATAGCTATGACAATTAGCAACTCGATTAGGGTGAATCCTCGTACGTACGACCTCATGACAAAAATTGTAGCATATTTTTACAGCTAAAAGAACACCCGGGATAAATTCCCGGGTGTTCTTCGTATCTTTACGAGATACTGCTTAACTATGAACAGGTAAATACACCCGTTCCGCAGCTAGCGGCTGTTAGAGTTTCAAACTCACCTGATGCATCTACACAGATATGATCTGTGCCAGACTTGAGTTTAGCGCTCATACAGAAAGTACTTGCCCCTGCTGTTGCAGCTACAGAAACACCATTATTCTTGGTTTCAATATCAGCCGTGAGTGATGCGACAGAGTCTGCAATTTCCTGTGTCGCACAATCAGCAAGAACTCCATTACCCACACAAGCAGACCAGTCATCGCCATTTGCGTTGACGTAAGCTGAGCCGTTTGAATCATAAAACACTTCTGCCAGTGTTCGCAGCTGTCCAAGATCAGACTTAATAGCCGCGTCATTTGCTTTATCTCGAGCATTACCCAGAGCCACCAAAACTAGCGCCGCTAAAATACCGATAATGGCAATAACGACGAGAAGTTCGATGAGGGTAAACCCGCGTTGGTTCTTATTCATATCCCTCACCTCCCTTCAATGTTGGATGGTTAATTGTTTTCCACATATACTGTTCCTATTATACCGCAAACAACCATTCTAAATAACTAATACCAGATTGTAGATCGGCAGCAGAACCGCACCCACTACAATCCCTACTCCAATACCAAGGATTACAATCAGCAGTGGCTCCAGCAAAACAGTAATTGATTCCAGGATAGTATCCACATCGCGTTTGAAAAACCGGCTTGCTTCAGAAAAGGCAGTTTGAATTTCTCCACTACGCTCTCCCACTGCTACCATCGCGGTTAACATCGAGGGAATGTATGGCTCATGCCGCCATACATAAGATATTGAAGATCCATCCTTAATAGATTTTATCGTGTCGCTCAGAATGCGCTGATACACTTTATTACCAACTGCCTCACGAGCTAATGCCAGCGAATCAAGGGCTGGAACATCGCTGGAAAATAGCGTATGTAAAATAGAGGTGAGCCGTGCTAAGTACATTTTCTGAAACAGTGTGCTAAGCACTGGCGCCCGTAGTGCCCAGGTACTAAGTGTGTATCGTCCTTCAGGTGTTCTAAAATATGAACGGGCCAGTACAAAGGCGGCGGCAGCAACTACCAATAGGAGTATCCAATACGATTGTACGAATGTGGTTACCCCGATCAATACGCGGGTGGGCCATGGAAGCTGTACACCGGAATCCGCGAATAGCCCTACTAACTGGGGCAGTACAAAAGTGAACATGACGATCGTCAGGATTACTACGACAACTAGTACAAACACCGGATAAGCCAAGGCTGCCCGTACTTTGCGTACAAAAGCGTAATCCTGCTCCAGATAATCGGAGATAGAATTAAGCGATTCGCTCAGTCGTCCGCTGGCCTCTCCAGTTCGAACAATACCCAGGATAAAAGGATTGAAGGCTTTAGAGTGCTTACTCATAGCATTCGACAATGAGTCCCCTGCCTCAATATCATAGGCCATCTCTTCCAGAATTTTCTTGAAAGCACGTTTTTGCACCTGATCCTCGATAGCGCGGATGGTTTCAATGATAGGTACACCGGCGCGGATCATGGAAGCCATCTGCCGGGTGAACAAGATCAGATCTTTCGTTGATATAGAAAAAATACCAAATTCCCGCTGCCAGAATGGCGCATCCTCTGCTGCAACAATCGCAATGGGTGATAGTTTATGAGCACGCAGTAAACTCCCCGCCCGCTCTTCATTGGCTGCCCGCAATGACCCTCGAGTGAGCTTTCCGTTTTCGTCCCGGGCCTGGTAAGTATATCGCGGCATATTACTTGCTTAACCGTTTAGTGGATGAGAAGTATGGTCTAGCATCTTCGAGCCGAACTGCGCCGGCGTCGATCAATGCCTGCAAACTAGCATCGAGGGTCTGCATACCCACGTCTGAACTAGTCTGAATGATACCAAGAACCTGGTGAACATTCCCCTCGCGAATAACATTTCTGATGGCCGTTGTGGTAATCATGATTTCCACAGCCGGAATACGCCCACCAGCAGTCCAGGGCAAAAGACGCTGTGAGATAACCCCCGAAAGAGCGTTAGCCAGCTGAGATCTTACCTGGCGCTGCTGTTCCGGCGGGAAGGAATCAATAATACGTTCGATTGTCTGTCCGGCATCATTTGTATGCAGTGTCGCATACACCAAGTGTCCCGTTTCAGCTACCGTGAGGGCCGTTTGCATCGATTCTAGATCACGGATTTCACCGATCATGATTACGTTTGGATCTTGACGCAAAGTGGATCGAATAGCTGAGGCAAAGGAGGCGGCATCGCTGCCTATTTCCCGTTGATCAATAATTGATAGCTTGTCCGTAAACTGATACTCGATCGGATCTTCAATAGTAATAATGTGTTCATGGCGGTTCTGATTAATGTAGTCAATCAGAGAAGCCAGAGATGTGGATTTTCCGTGACCGGCTGGTCCGACCATTAAGACAAATCCCTGCTTTAACTCAGCAAAATGCAGAATCTGCGGTGGTAAATGCAGTTCTTCAATCGTACGAATCTGGGTGGGAATTAAACGCAGAGCAGCTGATAGCTGTCCTAGGTGGGAAAACACGTTAACGCGAAAACGGGTCCCGGAATCAATCGCGTAGGAGAAATCAGTTTGCCGCCACTTCTTTAAATCAGCGGCCCGGGTTGCATTGTCCTCCATCAGCGCTTTCATCATTTCCGCTGATTCTTCGGCGGTAATAGGAGTATCTCCAACTGCTTTTAAAGCTCCATCCACACGGAAGAACGGCGTTCGTCCTTGCGAGATGTGGATATCTGAAGCGCCAGCTTGGTCGGCTTCTTTGAGCAAATCATCAATCGTTCTCATGGCAGGTGGGATGATGTGTTAAAAATACACGGCCGCACTTACGGCGTAGTTGTCTGCTTGGGTGTTTCCCCACCGGATGCCAAAATCTTTTTAATTTTTTCTACTACCTCACTCGGCGTGTAATGAGCCTTAATGATATAGTCATCAGCTCCCAGTTTAATTCCCCGCTCCACATCAGGTTTTTGGCCCAAGTTAGTCAGCAGAATAACTGGCAGGTGTTCGATGCGCTTATCTTTGCGTAAGGCTTCCAGGATTTCGAATCCGTCTTTTTTAGGTAAAACAATATCAAGTAACACTAAATCCGGCAGTGGATCCTGCTGCAGCCGCTGCCAAGCCGAGTCTCCATCTTCTTTAAGCTCGACATTGTATCCCAAGCTTACAAGCTTGGTTTGATACATTCCGGAAATGAAGGAGTCATCTTCAACAAGTACAATTGATACGTTTCCTGCCATAAAGGATATTAAGGGTTAACAATATCTTGAGAGGTCACACGCATAACGTCTTCATACAATACTTCTCCATTGAGAACTTTTAGAAGGCCGTCCTGGCGCATGGTTACCATTCCCTCCCCCATCGCAATGTCTTGAAGTGTATCATATGCTGCATCTTTATTCATCACCTCTCGCAAAGCACGGCTCACGGGAATCGCTTCGAAAATAGCCAGTCGGCCGATGGAGCCGCGTTCCTGACACGCAGGACATCCCGGACTTTCATAAACCACGTTGGGATTCTTCTGGTTATCAGTCTGCCTGTACTCTTCCGGCACCGAGGCCAATTCCTGAACAATTTTTTCCTTGATCGCCGGAGTTAGCGGCATTTCCTGTTTACAATCCTGACACAGGCGCCCCACCAAGCGTTGGGCTGCCAGTAATCGTAAGCTGGCCGCCAGCAAAAAAGGATCAATACCCATATCAACCAGTCGCGGTACTGTGCCCACAGCATCATTGGTGTGGATTGTGGATAACACAAGGTGTCCAGTTAACGAGGCGTGCACTGCCAGTTCAGCAGTTTCCCGATCACGAATTTCACCGACCATAATAATATCCGGATCCTGACGAAGCATGCTACGTAATCCGGAAGCAAACGTTAAGCCTATTTCCGGGTGTGTTTGGGTCTGATTTACTCCTTCGATTTCATACTCGACCGGATCTTCCAGTGTCACAATGTTTGTATCTGGATCATTAAGCTGTGTTAATGCAGTAAACAACGTAGTTGATTTACCGGCGCCAGTAGGCCCGGAAATCAGAATAATTCCATGGGGTGACTGAAGTCCCTGTTCAAACCGAGCTTTAGATTCACCACGTAGACCTAACTGCTCAAATGATGGCGCTCCACTTGATTTATCCAAAATACGCAAAGCAGCCTTTTCACCAAATGTTGTCGGCATTGTTGAAACACGAAAATCGTATCCGCGACTATCCACAGTCGCCGAAAATCTGCCGTCCTGTGGCAGACGTGATTCATCTATTTTGAGATTAGATAGAATTTTTATGCGAGAAATAACAGCAGCATGAACCTTCAACGGTAACACCAGCGTGGTGTGCAAACTTCCATCGATGCGATATCGTACCCGCAGCTCTTTTTCTGTCGGCTCAACGTGGATATCAGAAGCATGACCCTCAATCGCATGTCGAATCATCACCGCTACTACCTTTGTAACCGGCGCTTCCTCCATTACTCGTTCAATATCTTTATCTTCTTTACCCTCCACCTGTCGCCCGGCCTCTTCCAGCTCCTGCGTAAAATCTGTTAAGGCTCCGCCGATCTCAGCCTCTACGGCTGAAGAGCCTCCAAGAGCCTTTTCGATTCCTTCGGGAGAGGCTAAGTAAACTTCTGGCGTTAACCCTCGCCGCTTCACAATAAACTTAATTGCCTCTTGAGCCTGAAAATCATCAGGATTCTCCATGGCAATTAACAACTTGCTATCTTTAATGTCAAAAGCAATAAAGCGGTAGGTAATCGCCGCCTTGCGGGAGATATCCTTCATTGCCGCCTCATTCAGCTGGGTTTGTGTAAGGTCGATGTATGGAATAGCAAGCAGATTAGCCTGCACCTGGGCTAAGGCTTCGGGGAATACCAGGCGCTCCATCAGAATAATCTCTTCCGGAGTTTTTCTTTCTTTTTCAGCTCGGGCCAGGACATGCTTTACCTGGTCGTCCTTTAACAACCCCCGCTCCTGGAGCGCTGCAAGTAGTTGATTGTTAGGTTCGTCCACAGTATAAACACCCTCCCTTCAGGACAGGCTGATTACAAGAAAGGGTTAGATTTCCCCGTACCCACCGGAGGCTGGACAGGTAAGCGCCCACTCTGGAGTAACCCGGCGTTAAGTGCCTTATATGCTGCACGATCAAGCACTGACATGTTAAATACATCACTAGAAGCAGTGCTGCCTGATGGAACTGATACTTGAGTGCTCCCAGTTATAGGCGGCTGTGTGTCTGTGTCGCCTGGTAGGAAAACAAGAACACCCAAGCTGGCACCAATAACGATGATTAATATAACACTGAGGCTGATGATGAGTGTACGCTGGTTCATAGACTATCTACGGTTAATGCCGAGCTCTCCTGCATGTAAAACACAAGCTCCAATTGACCGGCCAGAACATCAGGAGCAATGTCGGATTGTTTCAGTGATATATTGTGAACATCTATGAGGCGTAGGGACCGCTCAAGTTCGGTTACAAATGTACGGAGTTGCTGATATGATGTGGTGATATTTATTGAGAAGCCAAGCACCTGTACGTCGGCTGGAATCGTCGTTCTTCCACCCCGCGCCCGCTCAGAATTCAAGCGAGACTGACGTGCAGATGACGTGTTTCTTGCTGCGTTTATCACCAGCCCTGATGATGCTGATGCTTCGTGGAGAATTCGTAGCACATCTTCTACCCGCTGCTCATCCGGCAACATTACTTGCAAACGAGCCTCATGCTCCTGCTGAACCTGAAGAGCGGCCAGCTTGTTATCAATCGTTTGTAAGAATTGCTGGCGTTCAGTCAGTTCAATCTGTTTAGCCTGCAGCGAATTTTTAACAACATCAATGTCTGCCATGAGGGGCCGAATTAGTACAAATATAATAATAATCGTAACTACGATTACCCCAGTGAGAATAAGATAGGCCGAATTAAGAGAACCGGTGTTTGCCATAGGATTACTCCCCCTTGCGAAGAGCGGTGGGATTAAAAGTTAGCTCCACATTAAATTCATATGCTACCACCGCCGGTTCTCCCTCAACTACCGGAGCCTCATCCCGAGTAACGTTCGTAAGATTACCACTAGTAAAGATTGAGGCATGGTTAGGCGCCTCTACCAGACTGGCTAGCGCTAGAGCGATCTGGTCAATATTCCCCGTCCGGCCACTAAGCCGTAGAACTCCCCGTACTGCATCCAGGTTTACTTCTTCAAGAACGACATCCGCTGGCATAAGCTTTTCTAGATCCTGCAAGAATGGGTCAAGCGAGACATGCTGGTTGAGCAGATTATCAAGAGCCACCAGGCGATTTTCAAATAACAAAATTCTCTTTGCATCTTCTTCGAGCTTTGCAATCTGCATATTCACATTCCGAATTTGCGCATCTAGATCTTTTTCTTGCGCACGTAGATTCTGTCGGTACCAAGCCATCCCTCCCCACACCGCACCAATAATTGCGATAGTGGCGAGTGAAAGAAGCAACAATCGCTGGCGACGCTTTCGCATCTCCACGATGTACTGTGTACCTGGTGCTAAATTAATTGAAGGCATAGTAGTGACATACAACCTCTTGTGTCTTGCCAATTAGTATAGCACGAATTGCAATGCGAGTAATGCACAATTGTTTTATTGTTGAACAAATCCTCGCTCCGCCAATCCAACCGCAACACCATATGTGGGACCAATCAGTCGTAAACGACTTTCAAGTTTCTCAGGATACGACAGACCTTTCCATGGGTTACCAACCTGAACTGTGTGCCCGCTCTTCTTTGCCCAATACTCTTTAATCATTTTTAGATTTGCACCTCCACCAATTAATACTGTCTTTTTAATTTGGCGATTTTGTTGCCGGGAGTAGAGCGCTAACAGGTCCACTGCTTTTTGTACCTGCTTATCAACCGATATTCGAGTTGCCGTCTGCTGTTCCAGTGAAGCTTTATCTGTTAGACCATGCTCCTGCTTTTTCTTTTCCGCTTCAGCAATAGAAACATGTAAGGAGTCGGCAATTGATTGACTAAGGTGGGCGCCGCCAAATTCAATTGTGTGAGAGACACGCGGCGTACCACCATCAATAACATGATAGGTTGTTGTCTGGTCGCCGATATCAACAATCAGCGCACTGGCATTCGGCTCCTGAAGTAACGAACGAATAAGCGGAAATGTTTCGACTTCCAGGGCAAAGAGTTTGAGTCCTATTCGTTTTGTAACATCTAAGTATCGGTCAACAACTTTCTTCGGGGCAGCAGTTAAGAAAACAGGTACTGGTCTATCGCTGTCTTTTTTCTCTGCGCCACCTTGCCCTGGTGCGGAGACCTTGGTGTCCTCCCCCTTTTCATCGGTGGCCATGTGAGGCTGCTCTCCCACCCGACTCCAGCCGAGCACCATATCTTCTAGATCGGCCGGCACTACATCTCGAGCTGCAAACCGCACTGCCTTTTCCATTTCTTTTTCTGGCAGCAGCGGCATCGTGAGCACGGTTGAGAATACCGTGGAGCTCGGCAGGGCTCCAACCATAATGTCAGTAGACACACCTGCCTGTTCAATCATTCGTTTAATTAACTCCACTGTGTACTCAATCTCATCCTTATCATCAGCGCCTTCCGGATTTACAAGCAGATTTGGCACGGTGGCTTCTGCATAAGCAGCAAGCTCAACACGTCGCCGACGATTTACAAGTTCTACAAGCTTAAGACTCGATGTTCCAATATCGAGACCAACAAATGCGTTTGGGGCTCCAAAGAATGCCATGACAGATACGAAGAAGGATGAGTTGCGTTTGTTACTGCTCAGTGTACCATAGGTAGCACTATGTCAGCACTTACCTGGATCATTATTTTCATCATTGTTGTAGTCGCCGGCTATTTGTTGATGGCCTACAACTCACTTATCCGCCAGCGTAATCAGGTAAAAGAAGCGTGGAGTGACATTGATGTTCAGCTCAAGCGTCGCCACAACCTGATTCCTAATCTTGTAGAAACTGTTAAAGGATATGTAACACATGAACGCGACACACTGGATTCAGTCACAAAGGCTCGTACTCAAGCTATCCAGGCGACTTCTCCCGAGGAGCATACCAAGGCTGAAAATATGCTGAGCTCTACCTTAAAGACATTGTTCGCCGTATCGGAAAGTTACCCAGAGCTTAAAGCTAATGCGAACTTCCTGGAACTACAGCGTGAGTTATCGGATACAGAAGATAAGATTCAGGCATCTCGACGTTTCTATAACTCAACAGTTCGAGACTACAACACAACAATTGAATCAGTCCCCACTAATATTGTTGCCTCCCTCTTTTCCTTCAAGAAAGAGGCATTCTTCGAACTTGACGACGAAGCAGCACGTTCTGTTCCCAAGGTTGATTTCACCCCTGAAGAAAAATAACAACGTAAGTCGACCTTGCGGAACCGCCACTGATTGGCGATTCTTGGTATATGTCTTCCTTATATAAACAAATAGAAAGCAATAAGCGACGATCTCTCCTGCTGGTTATTATTGTCCTGGTATTAGTAATCGGGATAGTTGGACTATACTCCTACGCCGTTCGCGGTGACTTTGTTCTACCCATCATTGCGGCGATTTTTGCCGTCCCCTCTTCTTTAATTGGCTACTATGCCGGTGACAAAATTGCTCTGGCTACCAATGGCGCAAAAGAGGCGTCAGCCGCCCAGGCTCCCGAGCTGCATCGGCTGGTTGAAAATCTGACCATTACGGCTGGAGTGGCGAAACCAAAAATCTATATCATTGAATCTCCTGCCCTCAACGCCTTTGCCACCGGGCGGGACCCAGAACATGCATCGATTGCCGTTACAACTGGCCTGATCAATCGTCTCGACCGTTCCGAACTTGAAGGCGTACTTGCCCACGAACTCTCACACGTAAAAAATTATGACATCCGCTTTGCCACGCTCGTAGCTGTCTTTGTCGGCTTCATTGTAATACTGTCTGACATGTTTATGCGTATGACACTCTTCGGTGGAATGCGTGGACGCGGCAGTCGCGAAGGCGGCGGACAAGCTGGGGCTATTCTCGCAATTGTAGGTCTGGTGTTATTAGTCGTCTCCCCTATCATTGCCAAGCTCATTCAACTGGCAGTTTCACGTCAGCGCGAATACTTAGCTGATGCTTCCGGGGTACTACTAACACGACATCCGGACGGCTTAGCTCGAGCACTAGAAAAGATAGCAGGAGGTCCGCCTCTGAAAACTGCCGGCAACGCTACAGCACATCTCTTTATATCCAACCCCTTCAAACACAAATCTTTCACCCATTTGTTTTCGACTCACCCGCCTCTAGAGGAACGAATTAAGCGCTTGCGCGGAATGCGCTAGAAAAACAGCTCTCGAATTAAGTGTTCCGAAAATCCGCGCGAGGCTAGAAAACGCGATAGTCGTATTTTATCACCCGCGTGTTTTACGTGAACTCGCTTCCAGCTTTCCGCAGCTTCGCGCATGAGCTCTTTCTCTTTATCAGCAGGAAGAAGCTGAGCCAGTGCCTCATTAATATACTGTGATCCTATTCCCCGCTGCTTGAGCTTGGTGTACATCCAGCGCGACCCCACGGTCTTGGTTCGTAAAATACTTTCCACATATCGTCTGGTATAGGCCTCATCATCTAGCAGTTTCTGACTATACAGCCATTCAATGGCAGACTGGACTGCTGAGGACGAAAACCCTTTACGGGAGAGCTTCTGACGTACTTCTGCCTCACTATGATCACGCCGGCTTAAAATGTCTTGCGCTAACCACTTGGGGTCGGTACGCTTTCCTGTCGTCATATGAAAAGAACATAACACAAATTGTGTCCAAGAAAAGCGTGGTTTCCACATGCAGATCGGGTATACTTATAAGTGCAATTAATACTTGAGGGGTTGTACGCTATGGAGAATCCAATACAAGACAAGCTGACGAGTCGCTTAAAGAACGTGTTGTCCACGGCATCAAAGGTGTCGCAGGAACTTTCACATCGCAACATCGGGACCGAGCATATTCTATACGGAATGATGCAGGAAAGCGGTAGCCTGTCGTACAGTATTTTAAAAAAGTTTGGTTTCACTCCGGAGTTTATCCGCACCGAGCTGGAAGCAATGCCAAAGGCTACTTCCTGGAAAGAAGAACTTTCAGCTCATACCCGCGCCGCTTTTGAAAAAGGAGCGCGCACCGCATTTCAGTTCCATCATCGATACATCGGCACCGAACATATTCTCTTTGGCATTATCGGTATTAAAGATTCCGGCGCTTACAAGCTACTTGAAAAATCCCCTGTTGATACGAAGGCACTGGCTCAGCAGATTCAGATTGTTCTCAAGAGCACTTCCCACTTCCCTGATCTCTCCACATTCCTCGGTAACCCTTCGGCTTTACCTGGACAGACAACGGGTCTTCCAGCGGGAGGACCCAAGGCAGCCTCTCTCCCCCGAGAGTCGGCAATGATGACCGACAGCGGTCCACAGGAAAGCGGCAAAAAGAAAACGCCAGCGTTTGATTACTTCACTCAGGACTTGACGGCTATGGCTTCGGAAGGAAAATTTGATGTGGTCATCGGTCGCACAAAAGAAGTTGAGCGGGTTATGAGTATTCTGAACCGGAAGAACAAGAATAACCCGATCCTGATTGGAGAGCCTGGTGTTGGAAAAACTGCAATCGTGCAAGGATTAGCCCAGCGCATTGTTGAGGGGCGCGTGCCTGCCAAGCTGCAAGGAAAACGTATTTTATCACTAGATATGGCTGCCATTTTGGCCGGAACTACTTTCCGCGGCGAATTTGAAGAGCGTCTGAAGGAACTGATGCGCGAGTTGGAGGAACATAAAGGGACAATCCTCTTTATTGATGAGATCCATACGATTGTCGGCGCCGGATCTTCCGGCGGCAGCATGGATGCCGCTAATATGCTCAAACCTGCCCTCGCCCGCGGAGAGGTAAGCGTAATTGGGGCCACCACCCTTGATGAATTCCGCAAGCATATTGAAAAAGACGCTGCCCTAGAACGCAGATTTCAGCCAGTTCAAGTGAAAGAGCCCACCTCCGAGGAAGCAAGAGAAATCTTGCGTGGAGCTCGCGAAGCGTACGAACAACATCACGGCTTAACTGTGACTGATGAGGCAATTGATGCGGCTGTAGAAATGAGTGTCCGGTATATCCCCGATCGCTTCTTGCCGGATAAAGCATTGGATCTATTAGATGAAGCTGCCTCTACACTGCAGCTAAAGATTGCCGGCACTGATGAAGCTCAAAAAGCTCATACCTTAAAGCATGAGCTCGAGACTCTTCATGAAAAGAAAGAAGCTGCCATTGAAGCCGAAAACTACGAGGAAGCTCTGCAGGCTAAACGACAGGAAGATGCTTTGAACGAACAACTAGCCCAGTACACTCGGGAGATTAGTGCGAAAGACAGCAACAAGCGTTTATCAATTACTCCTGAGCACATTGCCAAGGTTATTGCTGACAGCACCGGTATTCCGGCTACACGGCTCCTTAAAGAAGAATCCGAGAAACTGGTTAACCTAGAGAGTATTCTGCGCAAATATATTGTTGGCCAGGAAGAAGCTATTAAAACCGTGGCCCGTTATGTCCGTCGCAGCCGGGCCGGAATCGCTAACCCCAACCGTCCTCTGGGATCTTTTATCTTCTTAGGACCCACCGGGGTCGGTAAAACCGAGACCGCTAAGGTTCTGGCACGGGAAGTATTCGAGAATGAAGAGGCCCTGGTGCGAGTCGATATGTCTGAATTTATGGAGGCTCACTCTGTCTCTCGCTTAATTGGTGCCCCAGCTGGATATGTCGGATATGAAGAAGGCGGCAAACTGACTGAGAAGATCCGCCGACAGCCCTACTCTATTGTTCTCTTTGATGAGATCGAAAAGGCTCACCGTGATGTATTAAATCTCCTACTGCAGATTCTCGATGAAGGAGAAGTGACCGACGCTCATGGCCGTACCGTAAACTTCCGTAACACCATTGTGTTGATGACCAGCAATATTGGGTCACACCAGCTCGCCCAGCAAGCTCACATGGGCTTCTCCATGCCGGAAGAGAGCGAGATTCGTGATCAGGCTCAGCAGAAATACGAGCAGCTGAAAGAAACTGTTCTAAAAGAACTTCACGATCAGATGGCTCCTGAGCTTTTGGGTCGTATTGATCAAATCGTCGTGTACTCTCCCCTGCAGATTCCTCATCTGGAAAAGATTACTGATCTGCACATTCGGGAACTTCAAACTATTCTGGATGAAAAAGAGATTATTCTCGATGTGTCGAAAGGGGTCCGTCAGGAAATTGCCCAGCGAGCTTTCCAAGAAGGCAAAGGGGCTCGTCCTATCCGTCGCTTTGTCCAGGAGCTCCTCGAAGACCCCATCGCTCACTCGCTAATTAACAAAGAATTTCATGAGGGGCAGACTATTCAGGCCAAAAAAGTTGGTAATAAAATTTCCGTAAAGCCAACTCCTACAGTCGAGGTCACCCCTGTTCAACAATAAAGGGTTACGTGTGTCATACTAAAACCACAGTTATATACTGTGGTTTTAGGTTTTATGAACCCTCTTTTCTTTCAGACAATTTTTACCGGCTTACAGGACGTCCTCGCCCCGGCGCGCTGTATCCGTTGTTTACGCGAAGGAACATGGCATTGTCACTCATGCCAGGAAGCTGTTCGGCTTTTTGAGCAGCGCTGCATTGTATGCAGGGATCCCCAACCTACAGGCCGCACCTGCCCTTCCTGCCGGGAAGATACTCCCCTGTCAGGAGTCATTAGCGCTGGCTCCTACGCGACCCCTTACCCTACGTCGCGGGATCGGCTGGTTGAAATTTCGCAGTGTTAAAGATGTTGCTCCGGCTTTGGCGTACCTTACGCTGCCGCATCTGGTCAACATTGCCTCTATTTCCCAGCTGCAGAAGTCTGCTCTATTAGTCCCTATTCCTCTTCATTACCGTCGCCAGCGCGTACGCGGGTTTAATCAGGCTGAAGAAATTACCCGAGCCATCCATATGTATACTAACATCCCCTTTAGTAACCTGTTAGCTCGGCCCCGAGCCACGCACGCCCAGGCCCGTCTCCCTCATGAGTTGCGCCAACAAAATATCTCTGGAGCATTTTCGATTACCCACCAAGTGCCGCACAAAGCCCGTCACCTTATCCTGGTAGACGATGTTACAACCAGCGGTAGCACCTTGTCCGCTGCCGCCCAAGCGCTCCTGCCTACCGAGGCCCAGATATGGGGATTAACCGTAGCTGGCGGGTAAGCTCTTCTAGCGCGCCATGAACTGTCTGAGAAATGTTTCGTTATTTGTAAATGCCAGCTGGCTGGAGCCAACATCCCGAGGATTAATCCATTCAATATCCGCCACGTCATCGGCAGCCCGCGGAGTACCGCTGACAATCCGAGCAATGATTCCGATGTTTAACGTGTAGTCACCATCCTGCCCGTACTGATCCATAGCGAAACCGAGGTAGTCAACAATTTCAATTTCAACGCCGAGTTCTTCTTTAATTTCTCTTTTAGCACCATCGTCAGGATGTTCTCCTTCTTGTAAAAAGCCTCCTGGCAGGTCTAGTTTACCTTTATGTGGTTCATGCGCTCTAGTGGTCATGAGAATTTGTCCATTATCCTTCGGGATCACCACCGATGCGCATGGTTTAGAATTCTGCCAGAAGATGAAACTACAGGCAGAATTCTGACACACCGGAAGATTCTCCCCACCGCGTTGCTTATATGCAAGGGTGCTACCGCAGACCGGACAATATGTATATATCATACAAATTTATTAGGGTAAGCCACATTAGGATCTATTGGTAGACTACGGCAGAACAGTAGAGTTTGCCAACTTCAGGGCTACCTAGTCAATATATTCAGCTATGTTACAATCCATGGTTTTATGAAGTACATGTCTTTAGCTCGTCTATTTTGGATATCAGTAGGTGTTGGCTTACTAGTTCAAGGAACAATATGGAAGCATACAGCCCTAATAGATGCCGCCGGGTGGATGGAGCGAATACAAGCTTTTCATGACCATAATTTTGCTTTTTTTGACTACTTTTTGTTTGCTAACCCTAGCATGCCGATCATTGTTCTTGGGACAACCGCACGGATGCTTGGGATAACGCTACTCAATAGTCTATATGGCGCTGTAATTTTCATTAATGCCTTAACGATTGCCGGGGCGATAACAGTGACTTATTTGCTCCGACCGGCTTCTTTATGGTGGTTAGCGACTGGCGGAATTTTAATGGTTCATAACGCCTACGCGCACTCGACACCGCATGATGCAGTAATCGCACCACTATTAACGCTAGTCGTGTTACTGACACTGTATTTGCATGAAGGGTCACGAGTATCATCAAAACCAGTATTTTATCTCAGCCTCGCCTACGGAGCTTCTCTGGCAACCTATATTACCCTGAGTCTCTTGTGGGCTCCGTTTCTAGTTGCTGTTCTTTTCAGGAAAATCAATCTAAAACAATTCGCAGTTTTGCTTGTGACCATTCTTTTAGCCTGGCTTATCTTTGATCCTTTACTGTGGATTATGCCAGTCGAGCATTTCCGTGCCATGTTCAGTCACGCCTATGTGCAAGCTGTAGAACTAAGGCCGGTAGCGCTCCCCCTTTCAGGATTCTTAACTGTCGCGCCGCTTTCGCTTGTCGGCATTTTATTAGCTTTAGCCGCAATACTCTTTCCAAATCGGGCAATTTTGGTTGTTCCCAAGTATTTTTTTGTTGCTCTTATGGGACTAACCTTGTTGGTCAGTATTGTTATTTTATCCTCAGCAAAACCAGATTTTCGTTACTTTCACTCACTTATCTTTATTTGGGATGTCTTTCTGACGCTTATTTTATTGACTACTGTTCAGACCAGTCGTGGCCGCCCCTGGCTATCTTGGGCAATCATCTTTTGTCTAACAATGGCAAATCTCGCTCTCTTGGTTATAGGATAAGGGACAACACAATTGCTTACACCTATTTGAGTTAACAGAGGCTCCTTCTCAAACCTTGCAAAATCCTGACTGGCGCCACCCAGGTTCAGTACCCACACCGTTCAGCGTGTTGAGGCTTTTATCTGAGGTCAATTCGGAACTGAATTTAAGGCAGGTGGGTTGGAGAAAAATGTTACAAATGTGACATTTCTTTGAGATTTTTAAAGTGTAACATTTAGGGGGGGTTAACTAAAGGAAATGTTACAGAATGTTACACCTATAAAAAGGAGGTATGAATGTAACATTTTCCGAAAATGAGACAGCTTGAGACACTATAAAAAGGGGCTGTCTTGTGTCTCATCTGATGGCATCAACCTGCCCGCGAAGAACGAAAGGGATTGTGGGCGCGATTCCCCAGCTTATTTCCTATTTTATTCTATTGGTTAACCGGCATCAGAAAGCTCATCAAAATTGGCTTTCATCGTGGGATTTCCTCGCGTCAGTCTTTTGATTGTCAGATCTTCGGCTTTATTATTAGCGAGACGAAGATTATTTTCAGATGACAAGAGTGCATCTCTAGTTTTTTGGAGATGACCTATGGTCTTGTCTATTTCTTCGATTGCTGTTTTAAATCGACTAGACGCAAGCTGATAATTTTTAGCAAAACCCTCTTTAAACTTGTTTATATTTTCTTCAAAGTTGGTAATGTCGATATTTTGATTCCTTACTATTGCAAGCTCAGCTTTATATCTAAGCGAGTTCATAGATGCGTTGCGCAGTAGCGTTATTATGGGAATGAAAAGTTGTGGACGTACCACATACATTTTTTGATATTTATGGGAAACATCAACAATGCCGGTATTATACAGCTCATTTTCAGCTTCCAAAAGCGTAACGAGAACGGCATACTCACACTTTTTCGCGGCGCGATCTTTATCAAGTTCGCGTAAAAAATCCTCATTCTTTTTCTTGGTGGCAGTTTCGTCGCCTTCGTTTTTCATTTCGAACATGATCGATATGATTTCATTTCCAGCATCATCGGTTTCGCGGTATATGTAGTCACCCTTGCTACCAGATGTTGCATCGTTGTCTTTTTCAAAATACGCGTTTTGAAATCCAGTTGCACGAAGTTTGTTGAACTCGATCTCGCAGTGCTGTTCGAGAGTTTCGCCTACCATTTTCGTTGAAAGCTTGACCTTCATATCTTTACGAAGAGCAATTTCCTCATCTTTCATCTTGATGATGTCGTCCTTGGTCTTGAGCTCAGTTGCGTATTTTTCCTTTAGTGATGTCTCAAGCAGTTGCTTCTCGGCATCTTTACTTTTCAACTCGCCAGCCAGTTCGTCACGTTCTTTCTCAATTTTATTGACCGCTTCGGTGACGGCAAGTTTTTTCTCAAGCTCTATATTACTGATTTTAGATTTTATTTCGGCTAGGTCAGCGTCCTTCTTCGCAAGATCTGTTTGCAGCGTATTTCTAATATTTGCCTCAGCGAGCTTAACGGCATTTTCTTTCTCTTTTTCGGCAATATTTAATCGCTCCCCCAATTCTTCTTCGAATTGATGATCACGAACTTGCTTAAGCATGTCTGCAAAGCCCGCCTCATCGACCTTGAAAGCTTTTTTACAATTTGGGCATATGATATCTTTCATATTTTTTTCTAGATTTAGTTTGATTACCTATTTCCCTTTGCCCGATTATGTGTCTTACAAAGCATCTGACAGTTCTTGGCAGAAGTGGCACCGCCCTTGCTCCAAGCCGCTACATGGTCGGCATCCATTTCAGCAAAACTCCAAATCTTACTCTTATTTGCATCATGCCCAATGGTACAATGCGGACAGTTTGATTTTTCTTTAGTTTCTGCCTCACTTGTTTGTTTCGAGTAAACAGATCGCTTGGTCGCCTCATCAAAAATTCGGATATCTAGTAATTTCATATCAACTGAGCCGCCGAGAATATATTCAAAAATGCCTTTGCGATTCTTTATATACGGATCGCTATAGAACGTACGTACCTCGGCTGACACTTTCGCAGGATTATACGCTTTCTTGTAATGCTCCTCGTAAAGTCGTCCCCACTCCAGCCCACGCATTTCGTTTTCTACGTCGGTAAATACGCTGGAGACCCAATCAATGACTGTATTGAAATATTTTTTCAACTCATCAATGTTTTTGTCTTTGCGATGCTTGCTCATATAATCGCCAATATTGCCTTTGCTTACCCAGTCCAAGGCTCGCTCCAAAAACTCCTGACGATTAGCACTGCCAGAAACGTATGCACTCCATTTTTGAATGTTGGAGTTTTGACTATTACTGAATTCCTCTTTGGCTCTAGTTACGAACGGGCCAGAATACACGGCATTGAGTAATTCCTGACTATTGAGCGGAACACCAGCAATATTTATGGTCCTGAACCATTCTTTTATTTGGCTTTCTGTCCCTTCGCACTCATAAATGAGCAGTTTCGCTTCCAAAATCTTGGTTTGCTTGTCTTTTGCCATGCCACCAAAATATTGCTCCATGCCATTTTCATCTTTGATGGCAAATTTGTCAGTCACAAAACGTCCAACGCTAGTGATTCGCTGTTGCCCGTCCAAAACTTCCAGATTATTTTCAGAAACCTTATTAAAATAAATCAAGCCTATTGGGTAATCTTTGAGTAGTGATTCAATAACGGCCCTCTCTCTTTTTCCGCCGTCAGAAGCATAGATATAGTTGCGCTGATACTCCGGCTGAATAGTGAGCTTGCCAGACAAACCAAATAGCCCTTTGCCTTCCAATTCGTTGTAGACGAATCCGTCGCAAATATCTTTGACAGTGATATCAGTTTTTAAAATTGTTTTCATATTATTTTTTCTTATGTTTGATTAATACACGAGCATAAACTTGTTTATATAACTCATCGCCTACCATATAGTATGTTTTGTTCTCTGATGGGGTATCTATCTTCAGTACAGCTCCATCATTTAGCTTTGTAACAGTGGTTCTCTTATTGTCTTTTCCTACCTGTATTTGCCCTGGATACGTTTTTGTAGCAGCACCGAACCAAGTCTTTGTAATACCCACGATCTTGAACTGTTCTGGGTTGTATTTATCTAGAAAGCTAATCGGTACCCCCATAACGCCTGAATAATCGCTCGGGATGGCGTCCGTAAACGGCACTTCAATTGCATCGTAGTTATCGTAGTGTTCATATGATTTTTTCTCTTGAATCTCTTTATGCTTGCTAAACTTCAAATTGTCTTCCATCGTCATTAGTGGTAAAGGCTGGTGACGACGTCCGTGGTCGAGACATGTAAACCAACAGACATTGCGGAATTTTACTAAACCAGTTTTCTCGTCATAAACCCCTGAAGCAAAATCACGTATATTTGGTGTATGGAAATACGCATTACCGCCATTAAAACCATTACCTAGCCACAACTTGTTTTCTTTTATTAGTGGAAAAATTTCTTTGTATGTGATCGCATTCATGGTACCGATAATCACAAACTTCTTATTGTAATCAAAAAGTTGTTTAACATATTCGCGGAACAGACTGAACGGCGGATTTGTTACCACGATATCGGATTGTTTTAGTAGATTGATACATTCCGCACTACGGAAGTCACCATCTCTTTCTAGGGGTGCCCATTCGTTGTTTTTGTTTGCCTTTAACTGTTTGGCAACATCCTTTAAGTTGAACTCACCATCGTCGTCTATGTCGTGCACCTCATTGATAATGAACTTGTTGGCGGTTACCTTCGGACGGCCTTTTAATTTCGTGAGAGTCTTATCATCGCCAAACAATCCTAGTTGCGTGTTGGCTAGGGGTGAGGGCTTGTAGCTGGTGGTAATAAGCTGTTTTAATCCAAGTTTGTTGAAATTGAGTATGAAGTAACGAAAGAAATTGCTCTCGAATGGATCGTCGCAGTTGCAATACACTATCTTGCCGCGGAATACATCAGGATTATATTCTAGATACGCTTCAATTTCTTTCTGAATATCATTGTACTGCGTATAGAACTCGTCGTTCTTTGCTCGTTTTGCATTTGTAAGATTGCTATTTGCCATAATTATTTCATCAAATCCTCAATCGAAACATTCAATGCTTTGGCGATACGCCCAATAGTCGAAAGTGTAGGGGGTTTTCTTTCCGCTCTCTATGTTGCTCATAAATGCGTGGTTTAAGTAAACACGCTTTATAACCTTCCGTAAAGCAATATTCAGGGTCTTTTGAGCTTAAAAGTTACCTATGGATATTAATGAACTAGGCATGCGGCATAAATTGGAAGACGAGCTAAAACGTTTTGCGAAATTTCAGGCGGTTCTCGGTGGAGGTAAGCCCAATGCTGATTCTAAGGAAGTGGATATCCGAATATATGCGAAGTACTTGCTTGCTAACGGGAGTATTACGGAAAAGCGGGAACTTCTAGCAAATTTGAAAAGCAAGATCATATATCGTGATCGCAAGCTGGAATTTGGAAGCTGACGGCGTCTATTGCCTTTATTGCGCCTATTTTTCCTGATATAATTAAAAGTGATGGAAAGACATTCTAGCCAATCATTTACGCTGGGCGTTTCGTATGTAATGACGGGGTTATTACTAACCCAAATTTTCTTGACAGGTGCACAGATAACTGGAAGAATGCCTGCAGGCATTCTTCCAGTAGAATAGCGTCTAAACTAGAAATTTCTGGATCAACTCCCTGCACTGCGCTAGGGTTTTTTGTTTTATCTGGGTAAACGCTTCCTCAATTGGCGCAGATTTATCCGTGCTAGTCATAACAGTGAAGTGTGGTTCAATAGCAGAAACTACGACTAGTTGAGCGGCCGGCCAATATTCTTGCAGCTGACCAACACCGTAATCAATATTTCCTCCACGACTTCGTGCTCCCCGAAATCTAATTTTAAGAAGCGCCACACCCCTTCCCGACTTGTCGATGACTACAAATGAAGGTGATGCTTTCAGTTGATTAGCTGCATCAGACTGATTGAACTTGTTAGCGTCCCTACGATTAATGCCTGACAACAAACCTTCTGTACCGATGCGGGTAACCTTGTAGTTACTCTCTTCCAGGAGTAGCTCAACAATATTCTCCGCGATCCTGCTTTTAATGATTGAGGTTGGAGTTACAGGCATTCTAGGATAGCTGCTGAGCTTTTTTAAATCTTTCGCTATTCATCATTTCTGCCTTGAGCCTGTTATTCTGATCAGTAAGCGCCTGATGCTGCGCAAGGAATTCGTCTACAAACTGAACCACTTGATATTGCTTGTTCACACCGTAGAAGAGGTCAAGAAGCCCCATTGCAATATTGGCACCCCACCACAAATGCCCTTTGACGTGGTGGTCATCTTCGAAATCAAAGAACGGAGTATGGAATCCCTCCTCCATAGAGACAAACTTGAAATGTTGGAAAGTGTAAGCGAAGTTGGCATGAGCAAAAGACCCATTGATTAAGCCTTTCATTTTCTCCAGTTCGTCTGATTTCCCCTTAAATTCTTGGTCGAACCATGTGTTCCGTGCTTTGAGAAGCTTTTTCGGTATTTCAATAACACCACCCTCGTCTTCGCAAAATTTCTCTTTCTCTTTAAAGGCCATCGCATAAGCTGCCCATGCACCGGCTTCAATCACTTGGCGTAAGTCCATCCCCGCCTGAACGCTGTGCAGTCGGACAGTCGAGAGCAAAGCGAGAGTGTGATGCTTTTTAACCGACGAAAGATACGCCATAAATAAGAACTTCTCCGGGTCATCAACTGACTTTATAAAATTATTCAAAAGCGTGTTGAGCGCAGAAGCGTGGGAAAAATATTCACCATAACGGTCACCTGCGGTCAGGAACATTTCTCGCTCGCTGTCGATAATGTCACCAATTGTGGACTGCTTGAATTCTTGAGGCATATGGGTTGCACGATACTAAATTGTTCTGGCGGACAGGGTGGGATTCGAACCCACGGTACCGGTGAAGGCACACACGCTTTCCAAGCGTGCCGTTTCGGCCACTCACGCACCTGTCCTTGGAACTACGGTGATCTCGGCAGGGTTCGAACCTGCGGCCTTTGGCTCCGCAAGCCAACGCTCTATCCAACTGAGCTACGAGATCGTAATACAGCACATGATGCGGGAAAGTAGAGAAAAAATCCAGTCCGGTGGTGCCTTGAATCAAGAACTGGTATACTTTTCGCATATGGCCCATCCTTCCGTACAGGAACGGACAAAGATTGAGCAAAATACTCCTCGGAAGTCCAATCCGACTGTTTCTTCTGGTATAGGGATTGATCAGGGGATCCTAGCTGTCAGACCTCAGCAGAAACCTCTGCACCAACAGGCTCCTCCGCGACATATTCACCCTGCTGCTCAATCAATTACCGCCAGACGCCGCTCAGTGCCTGAGCCTACCCCCCTAAAGCAGCCCATAACTCACCGTGCCCGTCCAGCTGTCCAACGCACCCAGCAGACAGTACAGCAACATGCGCAGCAGGATGAACGTTTCCAGCACGAGTTGCGTGAGATGGAGCAGACTGATGATCTGCGAGAGATAGACGATGACGTTGAAGATGTTTCAACGCTCCTAGAATGGCGCGCCGAAGAACATAATCATCGACCAAAATCAGCAAAATGGTATGCCGTGCTCGCAGCTAGCATTACGGTTTTTGTAGTCGGCCTAGCCCTGCTCGGTAACATCATCGGTGCTATCACAGTGGCTTTTGCAGGAAGTATGCTTTATTACATTGCTCAAAGACACCCAGCAGTATTTCGCTACCGTCTAATGACAGAGGGCATCGCGTTTAATAACACACTGTATCACTATCGCGATCTTGAAGCATTTAATATTGTTTATGAGCCGGGGCACACTAAGACAGTCCTGCTCCGTAGTAAGCATACATTTACCCCCCTACTCCACATGGAAATCGGCGATACTGACCCGGTTGCTATTCGAGATATCATGATTGAATTTATCCACGAAGATCAGGATATGACTGAACCGCTCGTTGATATTTTTGCCCGTCGCGTAGGATTTTAAGAAAAAAGCGGCTCCAGAGGAAACCACTTCAGCTGTCTTCCTGTTCTTCTTCCAGGAGTTCTCGGGTTTTATCCTTGCTGCGCCGAAGCAGCTGTCGGTGGTGCAAAGCCAGGATCAAAACCATCATGGAGATGCATCCGACCCAGATGATGGTTTTCAAGAATAACCACCACTGCCCCGACGCAGCGTAGTACACACAAAGAGCAAGAAACAAGGGGATGCACCCCCACGCGACCAGCTTGTCAAAAAAGCTCATCTTTTATTCTCCCGACCATTGGAAAAGAGGCTGGTGCGCCCACCAGGACTCGAACCTGGGACCGTATCCTTAAGAGGGATCTGCTCTACCAACTGAGCTATGGACGCAATTTTCCTATTGCTTGTTTTTACCAGATATTGGTTCCTTTATCAACCCATCTCTCCATGCTGATACCTTATGGGAGGGGTCAGCACTTTTCTTAATTCGAATGCTAAATGTACCCCACTTGAGATATTTGTTCGTTAATTTTTCACGATAAACTTCCGTGCATTTACAAGATGCCTAAATACGGTAATACTGTGCCCATAGCGCATACAGGAGAGGTGGCTGAGTGGCCGAAAGCAGCACACTGCTAATGTGTTGGCTCCGAAAGGGGCCCGTGGGTTCGAATCCCACCCTCTCCGCCAAGTTTTACATTCAGCGAAATTGAAAGATGTTGCCTCGGCGCAAAGCGCCTCGGCATGGTATTTTTCCGCAATTTTGAAGGCATTTTTGAAATCCAAAAACAAAGAGCGGTCGGCAATGCGGAAGTTCGAACCAATCTTTTTGAGAAAATCCCGTCCCACGACGGGATTTTCTTGTTGAGCGTATTTTTCGGCTTGGTTGGCTTCTTTTATGAAGTTTATGGCAAGTTCGAACCGATTATTGCTCTTTCGCCCAAAAGACGAGATTTTTTCTTCCAAATCTTTTTTTGCGAGAATGAGCTTGTGCTTTTTGGTGGCATATTCCGTTTGCGACAAACTGCCTTCCAAATGTAAATCAAGCAAACGATCAAGTTTTGTTTCGGTATCCACAAGCTCATCTCGTGACTTTTGGGCAAAAGAGCTTTCCGCTTGGGCGATTTTCATTTTTTCATTTTCAAAAAATTCTATTGAAGCGTTTGCCCAAGCGGAAGACAAAGAAACTTTTTTGATTTCTTCTTTTATTTGAGAAGTGATGATTTCTTCGCGGACATATTTTTGCGTGCAAGGATTTTTCCGTTTGGTGCATCGCAAATAGTTGTGTCCTTTTTGCGTTTCGGTAGTGATAAAACAGCCACACTCGCCACAACGGAAAAATCCTCTATACACATAAGGTTTCAATTTCGGCGTTTTCGGTTTGGATTTTCTCATCATCACTTCTTGGCATAAATCAAAAAGTTTCTTTGTGATAATCGGTTCGTGCTTTCCGTCATACAATTCTCCGTTATATTCAATCATGCCAAAATATATTTTGTTCTTGAGCATATACTGATAATTTGAGACGGAAAGCATTTTGCCTTTCTTGCCAACCAAGCCCAAGGAATTGATAATCTTTCGGATTTGAGCGAGGGGATATTCGCCAGTTGCGTACATTTCAAAAGCCCGCTTGATATACTTTGCCTTTTCCTTGTCCACGGCGATACAGCGGGCGTTTTTATCGTTCACATAGCCCAGTGGCGCCCAAGCGGGCCATATTCCATTTCGCAACTTCTGGCGAATACCCCTCTTTATATTTTCCGAAAGATTATCCACATAATATTTTGATTGCCCAAAAGCAATGGATAACATAAATTTTCCCTGTGGTGTCGAGTCAAACCAAAAAGTGGGAAATTTTAGCGTGGTGATTTTTCCAGTATCTACAAGATAGATAATCCGTCCGCCGTCTATGGAATTACGAGCCAACCTGTCGGGGTGCCACGCTAAAATTCCTTCAGCTTCGTTTTTCTCTATGCCCGCCACCATTTCGTTAAAGATTTCTCGCCCAGGTTCTTTGGCGGTTTTGCTTTCCACAAATTCACGGACGATCTGCAAATTTTCTTTTCGGGCGTATTCTTTTAGCTCGAAAATTTGCGCTTCAATACTCAAAACCTGCCTTTCGGGTTCGTCCGTGGATTTGCGGGCATAGAGGAAAAACTTTTTGGTTTGTAAATTTATGTTGTCCATATTGTTTTGAAATTAGTTTTTGGGCAATCAAAGAAAAATACGCTCAACCTTTCGCTGAAAGCGAAAGAAAAAAGATTGGTTCTGAAAACTTCGTTTTCTCTGTGCTTTCGCACAGGAACTTCCGCATTGCCGACCGCTCTTTGTTTTTGGATTTCAAAAATGCCTTCAAAATTGCGGAAAAATACCATGCCGAGGCGCTTTGCGCCGAGGCAACATCTTTCAATTTCGCTGAATGTAAAACTTGGCGGTGTTTTTTGATTGATGTTCGAACTTTTTTTGAGCAAAACCCCCAATAA